>CANHBJ010000018.1 GCA_947459075.1 Bacteroidota bacterium | reverse complement strand
CATAATGTAAAAGCAAAAAAAATGCAGATCACTTGATCTGCATTTTGGCGGAGAGTGAGGGATTCGAACCCCCGGACCTGTAACAGTCAACAGTTTTCAAGACTGCCGCATTCGACCACTCTGCCAACTCTCCACTGCAAAAGTACGTTTAGAGATGTAATCTCCAAATTATATTTAAAATAAATTGATAAGCCATTGAATAGCAAAATAAAAAAACTAAAAAAGCCCGCAACTGCGGGCTTTTTTAAAAATTCAAAGTGGGAGTTATATCAAAACTAGTTAACCATAACTTTTTGGGTAATAATTGATTCACCAACTTTTATTTTAACAAAGTACATACCATTTGTTAACCCAAATATTGTTCTATCAAAAGTTACTTGCTGAACACCTTCATTTTGTTTGCCATTAAACAAGTTAGCAACTTTTTTACCTATTAAATCGTATACTTCAACCGTTGTTTGAGCTGCTGCAGGAAGGTTATAACTAATTTGAGTTGTTGTATTAAATGGATTAGGATAAACTGTTAAGTTAATATCGTTCGCATTCAAATCATCAACACCTACTTTTCTACCAAAAGAGATGTTATCAATGTAGAGGTTATTACCACCTTCGTTAAAGAAGTTAATACGGAAACGAACGTTAGCAGACGATGGAATAGTTGCACCCGAAACAAGTACTTCTTTCCATTGTGATTGATTTACTGGAACAAAATCAACTAAAGCGGATAATGGAGACGGAACAGTTTGTAATGCAGCAACATTTAAAGTTCTTAAATTTGACCAAAATAATCCACAATTAACCGAGTATTGCACAACCATTTGATCAGAAGAAGTAGTAGTACCTGTAGTGATATTTGGTGCAAATGCGTAGTTAAACTTAATATATGGATTAGTTGCGTCTTTAAAGTTGAATGATGGAGAAACAATTGAATAAGCAGTTCCTGTCATTGCATTGCTGTTTCCTCTCAATTTGATACCCTTGTAGCCAGCAAAAACACCATTTGAGGTTTCTTCCCATTGTCTGATGGCATCACCCTTAAATATCCATCCATCAGCTAACGTTGGATAATCATAATTGTATGCAGGTTCTTTCAATGATTCTGAAGAAGCAATTGAAAGTGCATTTTCAAACACTTTTGTTGTTGTTCCAGCTGCATTAGTAACTTTTAGTGTGATGGTTTTATTTCCTGGATTACTATATTTAATACTTACAGGGTTTTTAGCTGTTGAAGTTTGGGGATTAGCGCCTTCTCCAAAATTCCACTCAAAAGCAGTTCCTGCTGTTCCATTATAAGATAAATCAACAAAATTAATTTCTGTGTCAACACAAGCTTGGCGCTCGTATGCAACCAGATTATTTACATTAATTCCAAAAGCAGGCACAGGCGCACATGCTGTAACAGGATCTAAAACACCTGTTGCAATTAAATTTTCTTGTGAAACCATTTGTCTGCGGTACAACTCAATACACTGATGCATACGTGCAATTTGTTGTTTTGTAAACATATTACTGGCACAATTACCAATAAAATAATCCATAAAATTCTCTTGCATATCAGGTCTGTCCCATGCAATTAATGAATCTCTTTTAATAATAGTTGTGTCTTTATTGATGATTATGGTATCACTAATAGTGATTGCATATTTATCATTACTACAAGTATTGAATAAAGGAATATTACAACGATTTCTCAGGGGCTCAGTTGGTGTAGGATCAAAAAATGTTGGAGGAGTATCATCTATACCATCGTTTTCACTTTCACAAGAATCTTGGGCTTGGAATGGATGAAATAAGCCTAACCAATGACCTGCTTCGTGAGTTGTTGTTGTAACGTTTGGTGTTTGACCAGGTGAAGATGTTCCTACATTTCCAAACTCACGATTGATGACCATAATTCCATCAGTTAGTGCAGACCAAGCACCTCCCGCAAAAAATGGAAACTGGGCGTAACCTGCTACTGCTAATCCAGGTCCTCTGTTAATGCTATTCACAACCCACATGTTAAAGTAACGTTTAGTATCCCAAACACTGGTCTTTTTAAGGTTATCATTACCATCAGCAAAATTAGTAGATTGAACACGAACAATACCATTAGTACAGTTACCATTTGGATCTTTGCGTGCCAAACGAAACTCAATTTCCGCATCACCTGCTGTTTGTTTAAAATCAAAAGGCACACCATTTATTTCACCTTTTCTTCTGTTTACGGTGTCAGAATTTAAGTTTCTAAAACTCTTATTTAACGTGGCAATTTCGCTTTGAATCTGTGCATCACTAATATTATCACTTGAACCTGGGCTACCATAAAACACATGAACAACTACCGGAATAATATATTTAGGTGCAGACGATTTCTTTTGAGATTTACCTAATGCGATTCGGTATTCATCAGAATGTTTGTATGCGTTCCAAACTGCCATAGCCTGTGCTTCAGCAGCTTTTAAATCAGGATTTAACGCTTTTTGCTCTTCGTGGTATTGGTCAGTACCACATACTTTAACATTTTGTGCGTAAGCGCTAAATGCGCTTATTAATACACTAGTTCCTAAAAGTATTCTTTTTATCATAGCTTGAATATTCTTCTTATTCGAAATAATTATAATGTTGCAAAATAATTTTTTTTTTTAAGGTAGACAACCCTAATTTAATTTTGGTTGCACTATGGTTTGCTATCAGCGAGTTACGTTTTAAATACTGCAATTATAAATCAGGTTATTAGCTAAAATCCAGTTCATTAATTGTTATTTGTTTGGGCATTTCCCACACTTCCAAATTACGCATAATTTTTCCATCAATTTCTAATCTTATTGCTGTACAAAGCGAATGAAAACCCTTTTTACCACATGCTCCAGGGTTAAAATGCATCAAACCATATTTTTTATCGCGCATCACCTTTAAAATATGAGAATGTCCGCAAACCATAATATCTGGCCTGTTTGCTTTTATCAACTCTGAGCAACGGTTGGTGTATTTACCCGGATAACCACCAATATGCATAATCAATACTGATAATTCTTCCACGTTAAATATAGTGTATTCGGGCATTTCCATCCTTAAATCTTTGTCATCAATATTACCCCAAACTGTTTTAAGTGGTTTAAATGATTTTAGTTGTAGGTATGTTTGCATATCACCCCAATCACCTGCATGCCAAATTTCATCACAGTTCTTAAAAAAATCATATAATTGTGGCGGTATATAACCGTGCGAATCCGATAATATTCCAATTTTTAGCATTGGTCAAAAATAAATAAATCTGTATGACAATTTATATAATTCTTGCAACAGTAATTATTAGTTTGATTTGTTTTTATAATCACAACTTACATGCGAAACTTATCTTCAACCCTTATTTGGTAAAACACCACAATGATTGGTACCGTATGGTTACAAGTGGTTTTCAGCATGCTGATTTTTTACACTTATTTGTAAATATGTTTGTTATGCTAAGCTTTGGTAGAGCTGTAGAAAATTATTACTCATTATATTTTGGGATATACAGCAATTGGGTGTTTTTGTTGCTTTATATCTCTTCTATTTTCGCAGCAAACTTATCAACCCTTTATAAATACCAAAACAAAAGTAGCTACAATTCATTGGGGGCCAGTGGTGCGGTAAGTGCAGTAGTTTTCACAAGCATATTATTTAATCCTTTTAATAAAATATACTTATATGGAATAATTGGTTTACCTGGAATCCTATTAGGAATTATATATTTGGGGTATAGCTATTATATGAGCAAAAAACAGAATGATAACATTAACCATGAAGCTCATTTTTATGGAGCACTTTATGGTATTCTATTTACACTCGCATTGAAACCAAAAGTGATCAATACTTTTATTTTCGAATTGGTAAACGCCTTCTAATTAAAAGAAAAATCCTGTTCTGAAATCAAATGGGGTTTGTCGGAAACTTCTATTTGGATCGTGCAATAAATCATACAAAATCATAATATAAATACTTGATCTATCTGACACAGATTGATTAACTCCACCGCCTAAATAAAATGCGTTTACCCAATTTCTTCTGCTATCACCAGTTGTTGAGTTAAAAATACTAAAATTCAAAGGATTGTATTCAACGTGAGCAAATACTGTTTCAAACAATAGCTGACGAGCAAAAATATTAAGGCCATAAATATTATCAGATAATGTTAATTTTTGACCTAAAGTAGTTTGATAATTTCTTGACGAATACATATAAGTTCCACCAACCCCAGCCATAGTCATATCAGTAAAACGATACAATGCCATGGGTTGAGCCACAAAAAAGGAACCCCAACTGGCAATGTTACCACCTATATTACCACCAAATGAAACCTTATCCATCCAATCAGGTTTAGTAGTTCTGTTCGCTGCTTTTTCGGCCCCTTGTTTTTGTTGTTCATCTTTTTTTTCAGGATCTATTTGTTCCAATTTACGCTGGGCAAACACAACGTTTGATAGGCAGATAATAACTATTAAAACCCAATTTTTAAAACTCATATTTCTATTAGTTAAATTAACACACAAAAGTAACGAAAACTACCTTTGACAAATTATTTATTGTATAATTAGTTTTTTCGGAATTAATACTTATAATTTCGCAGCAAATTAAGCTTCACTAAAACTATTTATTATGAGCAAAATACACAATTTTTCGGCCGGACCGGCCATTTTACCTCAATCAGCCATTGATGCATCTATAGCAGCACTTCAAAATTTTGCTGGTACTGGTTTATCATTAATCGAAGTAAGTCATCGAAGCAAAGAATATGAAGCGGTAGTTGCTGAAGCCACTCAATTAGTTAAAGATATATTAAAAATTGGCGATGAATATGCTGTTATATTTTTACAAGGCGGAGCCAGTTTACAGTTTGATATGATACCAATGAATTGGTTAAATGAAGGCGATACTGCAGCTTACACCAATACCGGTGTTTGGGCTTCTAGAGCAATTAAAGAAGCTAAATTATTTGGTCATGTGAATGTGGTTGCAAGCAGCGAAGACAAAAACTACAGCTATTTACCTAAAGGCTATGCAATACCTGCAGACGCTAAATATTTTCACTGCACAAGTAATAACACCATATATGGAACAGAGATGTTTGATTTCCCAAACACCAATGGAGTACCATTAATTTGCGATATGAGCTCGGATATTTTCAGCCGTCCTTTTGATGCCAACCAATTTGATATGATTTATGCTGGAGCGCAAAAGAACATGGGTCCAGCAGGCACAACTTTAGTTATCATAAAAAAATCATTCCTAGAAAAACGCGTAACCAAAAAGTTACCTACTATGCTTGATTATACAGTGCATATTGATAACGACAGTATGTACAACACGCCAAGTGTATTTGCCATATTTGTTTGTATGCATACTTTACGTTGGGTTAAAGAAATAGGATTAGAAGCCATGGAAGCGCGCAACAAAGCAAAAGCAGACTTATTATACAACGAGATTGACCGCAACAGCTTATTTACAGGTACAGTTGCTATAGAAGACCGCAGCCGCATGAATGTAAATTTTGTTCTTACAAATAAAGATTACGAAGCTGAATTTTTAAAATTCTGTGAAGCTAAAAACTTAAGTGGTTTAAAAGGTCACCGCTCTGTTGGTGGTTTACGTGCAAGCTTATATAATGCATTAGAATTAGAAAGTGTACAAGTTTTGGTTGATGCAATGCAAGAATTTGAAGCGAGTAAAAAGTAGTTGACAGGTTGATAGGTTGATTCGTTTGTAGGAATAAGATTTTTATAAAAGTTAGAACTTATGTACAATAGTTTTACCGAATTAAATGTTTGGAAAGAATGTAGGATACTGAGAAAGAAAATATCAGTTTTGGTAAAACAATTTCCTGATTACGAAAAGTACAATTTAACAGGTCAAATTCTTCGCTCTTCAAAATCACCTTGCTCAAATATTGCAGAAGGACACGGGAGGTTTCATTACCAGAGAACATTCAATTTTGCAGAATAGCAAGAGGCTCTTTGTATGAAACACTTAATCACCTGACTGACGCATTGGATAATGAATATATATCTTTAGATCAGTTTAATGAACACGAATCACAAGTTGATATATGTGTAAAACTAACCAACGGATATATTTCATTTTTAGAGAAACAAAAAGAGAAAACTAAATCAATCAACAACAGTTAATCAAAAACTAGTAAACCAATAACTAGTAACTAATAACTAAAACATGATAAAAATACTAGCAAATGATGGCATTGATGCCAACGGAAAAAAGATTTTAGAAGCAGCAGGTTTTATTGTTGATACCAATAAAATTGCGCAAGAAAATTTAGGAACCGAATTAAATAATTATGATGCTATTTTGGTGCGTAGTGCAACTAAAGTTCGCAAAGATTTAATTGATGCTTGTCCTAATTTAAAATTAATTGGCAGAGGCGGTGTAGGCATGGACAACATTGATGTGGCTTATGCCAAAAACAAAGGCATTGCAGTGATTAACACTCCTGCATCTTCAAGTGTTTCGGTTGCTGAGCTGGTGTTTGCACACATTTTTAGCGGCTCACGTTTTATACAAATTACCAATCGAGTTATGCCCGAAAATGGCAATACCGAATTTGGCAACTTAAAGAAAATTGCCAGTAATGGTTTTGAGTTACAAGGTAAAACAATGGGTGTTTATGGCTTTGGTAGAATTGGCCAAGAGGTTGCAAAAATAGCTATTGGTTTAGGTATGAAGGTTTTGGCTTTCGACCCCTATGTAAGCACATTAGATTTAAGTTTAAATTTACCTGCTTTAGGCGAAAATTCTCGCATTAAAGTTTCTATTAACACAGTTAGTGAAGAGTCGGTAATTACCCACTCTGATTTTATTACTTTCCATGTACCTTTTAATGAAGGCGACAAAGCTATTATTGATGCCGATAAAATGGCAAAAATGAAAAAAGGAGTAGGATTGATTAATTGTTCACGTGGTGGTGTGATCAGTGAGACAGACCTATTGGCTGCATTAAACAACGGACAAGTTGCTTTTGCAGGTTTAGATGTGTTTGAAAAAGAACCACCGGTAAACATGGCTACACTACAACACGACCATGTAAGTTTAAGTCCACATATTGGCGGCAGTACAATTGAAGCTCAAAATCGCATTGGTATTGAATTAGCAGAAAAAGTTATTGAGTTTTTTAAAAAGTAACATATCGATACTTATTAAAAAAGCACAAAATATTTTGTGCTTTTTTTGTGTACTAACGTCAATAAAATATATAATAAGCATTATTAAAAAAATAACCATTAATTCGCAATTAAGATAGGAAGCTGAATATAATTAAAACATGGCAGTAGTAAAACCTTTTAAAGCATTACGACCTTCTCGCGACAAAGTGGCTCAAGTATCCGCGCCATCATATGATTCGGGAAATAGAGAAAAATCATACCAAGAACTACAAAGTAACCCATATAGTTATTTGCATGTAGTTAAGCCATATTTGCATTTTAAAAACGAAAAGAAAAACCCCGAAAAACATTTTCCAATTGGGCTAGATTATTTAGCTAAATTCAAAAAAGAAGGTTGGTTTATTAAAGACGAAAATGACTCATTTTATATATACCGCGTTATAAAAGGAAGTAACGCCTATACCGGAATTATTGCAGCCGCAAGTGTTGATGACTACAACAACAATATTATTTTAAAACACGAGAATACCCTTACAGAAAAACAAAACGAGTTAGCTGATCACATCCGTTGGTTTAAGCAATTGGGCAACCCGGTATTGTTAACTTACCAGGACTCTGATAAAATTGATACATTAATGGAACATTACATAGAAAACCATGTTCCAGAATACAACTTTATTAGTGCCGATCAGTTAAAGCACAACCTTTGGGTAGTAAGTAAAAAAGAAGACATCGATACCATACGTGAGGAATTTGAAAAAATACCATACTTATACATAGCCGATGGACATCACCGAAGCGCAGGATCTTCGGCTTATTGCGAGTATAAAAGAACTGCTGAACCTTTATATAACGGAGAAGAATTGTTTAATTATTTTCCTGTATGTTTAATCCCAGCATCAAAACTTCACATATTTGAGTACCACCGTTTGGTTAAAGATGAATTGGTAAACAAAATCGAATTTATTAAGCAAGTAAGCGAATATTTTGAGGTGATACCAAGCGGAAATCTTCCGGTTCAACCGCTAAAACCAAGAGAATTTGGTTTATATTTTAACCATACCGCTTATTTATTAAAACTTAAACCTGAAATTACATCAACACTTGATGGCATATTAGCCAAACTAGATGTAAGTATAGTAGAAGAGTTTATATTGAAACGTATTTTTCAAATAAAAGACAGTAAAACAGATAAACGTTTATCGTTTTTAGATGGAAGTAAAGGCATTTTAACATTACAAGAAACCATCGATAATAAAGAGTTTGACTTGGGTATAACTTTATACAAAACCACAGTAGAGGAAGTAAAGACTGTAGCAGAAAACAACTTAATTATGCCACCAAAATCAACCTGGATTGAACCGAAGTTAAGGACGGGTTTAATAATATACGAAACAGAGTAGAATCCGACTTTGTAGCATTAACTAGGCTTAAACCCTAAATATAATAACCATTGCTTATGATGTTTATCAGAGTATTGTTATTGTTAGAAAATGTTGGATAAAGGTTGAGGCATTTGGCCTTAACTTTGTAAAATAAAACTTAAAAGAATTTAATTTATTACCATGACAACAAATAACACCGAACACTTAGAGTGCTTAATTATTGGAAGCGGACCTGCCGGCTACACTGCGGCAATTTACGCTGCTCGTGCTGATATGAAACCTGTAGTTTATGCAGGTATGCAACCAGGCGGACAATTAACCATAACTACTGATGTAGAAAATTACCCTGGCTATCCCGATGGCATCATGGGACCTGAAATGATGGAAAACTTCCGTAAACAAGCCGAGCGTTTAGGCGCAGATGTGCGTTACGGAATGGTAACTGCTGTTGATTTTAGCGGCAAACCTCCTTATAAAGTGGTGGTTGACGAAACCAAAGAAATTACAGCCGACACGATCATCATTTCTACAGGCGCTTCAGCCAAATGGTTAGGTATACCTAGTGAAGAAAAATTAAATGGCTATGGTGTTTCTGCTTGCGCAGTTTGTGATGGTTTCTTTTTTAGAGGAAAAGATGTAGCCATTGTTGGTGCAGGTGATACTGCTTGCGAAGAAGCAAGTTACTTAGCAAAAATTTGTAACAAGGTAACTATGATTGTGCGCAAGGATCAATTCCGTGCATCGAAAGCTATGCAACACCGTGTAATGAACACACCAAATATTGAGGTATTGTTTAACAGCGAAACCGATGAAATTTTGGGTGATAAAAAAGTTGAAGGTATGCGTATTAAAAACAATGTAACCGGAGAAAAAACAGAATACGTAATACAAGGGTTCTTTGTGGCTATCGGTCATAAACCAAATACTGATGTGTTTAAACCTTTTATTGACATGGACGAAACTGGATACATTAAAACCATTCCTGGTAGTAGCAAAACAAATGTTGAAGGTGTGTTTGCTTGTGGTGATGCACAAGATAAAATATACCGCCAAGCGGTTACTGCTGCTGGTTCAGGATGTATGGCTGCACTAGATGCCGAGCGTTATTTAGCTGCAAAACATGCGCCTGCCGAGGCTTAATTAACTACCATGAACTGGAATAAACTAGAGCAAATAGAGCAATTGGTTGATGTTGATGTACAATCTCATCAGGCCCCGGTAATTGTGTTTAAACACAGTACCCGTTGCAGCATTAGTTCGGCAGCATTAGCGCGTTTAGAACGCAGTTGGAACGAAACCGAAATGATTGAAGTGCAAGTCTATTATTTAGATTTAATTGCACACCGAACTACATCAAACGCAGTTGCCGACCATTACGAAGTTGAACACCAATCGCCACAAGTTTTAGTAATAAAAAAGGGGGATTGTATATACAACGAATCGCACATGGGCATTGACTATGATGAGTTGAAACAGGTGATATTGAAATAATAAATCATTCTATTACAAGAAAACCCGCGCAGCTTTGCTGCGCGGGTTTTCTTATTTTAAGTCCTACCCAACAAAAATGCCCCAACTTTCGTTGAGGCATTTTATCAGGTTTCAATTGCTTGAAACCTTTTAGTATAACTACATTGAGCGCGAGTTATTCTCCCATTTCAACTTTACCGGTAAATGCACCTGCAAAGGCTTTTTCTTTTACTTTAGCTTCAATTTCATCAGCTAATTCAGGGTTATCTAAAAACAATTGTTTAACAGCTTCGCGTCCTTGGCCTAATTTGGTATCACCATAACTAAACCACGATCCACTCTTTTTCACAATTTCCATCTCGCTGCCTAAATCAACAATCTCTCCTACTTTAGAAATACCTTCACCATAAATAATATCAAACTCTACTGTACGGAAAGGTGGAGCAACTTTATTTTTAACCACCTTAACTTTAGTACGGTTTCCAATAATATCGTTACCTTCTTTTATCTGGCCTATTCTGCGAATATCTAAACGAACTGAAGCATAAAACTTCAATGCATTACCACCAGTTGTTGTTTCTGGGTTACCAAACATTACTCCAATTTTTTCGCGCAACTGATTAATAAAAATACAAATACAACCTGTTTTGTTAATGGTACCTGTTAATTTACGCAAGGCCTGACTCATTAAACGAGCTTGTAAACCCATTTTACTGTCGCCCATATCGCCTTCAATCTCAGCCTTTGGAACCAATGCAGCTACAGAGTCGATAACAATAATATCAATTGCACCCGATCTAATTAAAGCATCCGCAATCTCTAATGCTTGCTCTCCGTCATCAGGCTGAGAGATTAAAAGATTATCTACATCAATACCCAACTTTTGTGCGTAGGTTTTATCAAAAGCATGCTCTGCATCAATAAATGCTGCCATACCACCTTTTTTCTGCACTTGTGCAATGGCATGTTGTGCCAAAGTAGTTTTACCTGATGATTCAGGTCCGTAAATTTCAATAATACGTCCTGTTGGAAATCCACCAATGCCTAACGCAATATCAAGTCCTAATGAACCTGTTGATATCGCCTCTACTCCTTCAACAGTACCACCATCTAATTTCATAATGGTACCTTTGCCATAAGTTTTTTCTAACTTATCAATGGTTAACTGAAGGGCTTTTAATTTTTCTTTGTTGTCTGCGCTCATATGTGTTTTTTATTAGTTGTTTCTGTAAATCATTTTTCGAATTTCAATCAATCAAACCTAAAAACCATTTTTTGCTAAAATATTTAGCAATTATTTTCGATTTGATGCTACAAAGTAACAATCGTCACTTCGCAACCTATCTGCGAAGTGCCAATTATTTTCAAAAAATCGTTATTCGAGTTTTAAATATGGCAATAGTTTTTGGTAGGTGCTATCAGGTAAAAGTATCACCTGTTTTAGATCTTCAACCCGCTTAAAAGCACCATGGTGCTTGCGATAATTAATGATTGCTGATGCTGTTTTAAAACGTAAATAAGGATTTAACTTTAACTCATCGTAAGTAATGCTGTTAATGGGTAAATATTTAACTTTACTTAAATCAACATAAATCTTTCCATTTAGTTCTTCCAATAAAAACTCATCAATACCCCAAATTTCTGTTAGCTGTTCAACCCTAAAAAAACCACCCAAACGGTTGCGGTAATCAATAATTTTGGAAGCCATTTTAGGACCTATTCCATACAATCCAACCAACTGTAATGAGTCGGCAGTATTCAACTCTACCGGCACAAAAACCTTTTTCTCTTTGGCGGCATATTGGTTTGGTTTAAATTGGGATTGATACTCCTCTTCCGCATCCAATTGCACGTATGGCAATAGGGTTGATATAAAATGGCTGTCTACATTAAAGATACGATATAAATCTTCGGGCTTTTTAAACTTACCACCTTTACTGCGGTAGTTAACAATGCTGCGTGCTGTTTTTGGTACAAAACCCAAACTAACCAATGTAAGTGAATCGGCAGTATTGGGATTAAACACAAACAATTCTGCTTGCGGTTGTTCTCCTATTTGTTTTGTAGAATCTGAAGTAAAAACAGAACTGTTGGGTAGAGCGGCAACTAAAGTGGTTAAACTAAAATCTGTGGGTTGTGGTGGGTTGATTAACCTATAAACCTTTGGTGCAAAAAGCGCCAAGGCTATTAATACCAAAAGTACATAAATGCCATTACGTTCGCTTTTGCTAAATACGAAGTACTGTTTTAAAAAGTGGCTAGTTCTTTTTATCCCTTTCATCGCGCTCTTTTTGGAATCTTCTAATGAAGAAGTAATATAGCAATACTGCTACGAAAATTCCAAAAAAAGTTTCGGTGGCCATCCAAATCCAAAAATTATCCCCCCAATTAGTTGCTTGTAAAATCATGATGCAAAGATGCGTGTTTTATGGGTAATTATTTGGTAGAAGTTTCTGATAATTGTTGGGCTACAATAGCCAAACCTTGTTCAAACGTATGTGGCTTATAGCCCAATTCTTTTGTGGCTTTATCAATAATAAATCCGGTAATTGGCGGACGTTTAGCAGGTTGTTTAATGCCTTCGCTGGTGCTTAAGTTTAGCAAACTTTTATCTAGGTTAAAGTATGCAGCCACACGGTACACCAAATCAAACACGCTCATAAAATCACTACCACTTATATTGTAAATACCTTGTGCTTTTTTATCGGCAGCCAATACGCAACCTTGCGCCAAATCTTCGGCAAGCGTTGGGGTGCGAAACTGATCGCCTACCACGTTTAGTGTTTTACCTTGTTCTAAATTTGTTTTGGCCCAAAGCACAATGTTGCTTCTGCTCATATCATTTACTACACCATAAACCAACACCGTGCGCAGTATAGCCCAACTTTTACTATTGGCTTGTATAAATTCTTCGGCTTTTAGTTTGCTGTTACCATAATAACTTAAAGGCTTAGGCACTTCAGTTTCCAATACCGGACCGTGGGTTCCATCAAAAATAAAATCGGTTGAAAGATGGACCAAGTGCACTTGATTTAGATTACAGGCATCAACCAAATATTTTACCGCATACACATTTAATGCGTCACAACCTTCATGATCACTTTCGCAAGCATCTACATTGGTCATAGCTGCAGTATTAATCACCACATCTGGTTTGTATTGCGCAATAACTGCTTTTACTTCGGTTTCATTGGTAATATCCAAAGTTTGGTATGTGTATCCCGTTTTATCTGCATACCTATCCTCTCCTCTAGCTGTAGCAATTAATTCAATATCTGTGCGTGTCTTGTAATAGTCGGTTAGTTTTTGCCCCAACAAACCATTACTTCCTGTAACAAGTACTTTCATGGTGCAATGATAAAATTTATTCTGATTTGTATTCCAAAATATCACCTGGTTGACAATCTAATGCTTCACAAATAGCCTCTAAAGTTGAAAAACGTATGGCTTTAGCCTTTCCAGTTTTTAATATGGATAGATTAGACAGCGTAATATCGACATTCTCCGAAAGTTCATTCAAGCTCATTTTGCGCTTTGCCATCATCACGTCTAAATTTACAATTATTGCCATGGTGTTATATCGTTAAATCTTGTTCTTCTTTAAGGGAAATGCCGTATTTGAATATTTCAACCACAAGTAAAATGATAACCATATAAAATAAACCTGCAAACATTGAAGCATCATAATAATAAGCAATTCGATGATGGGGTAAAACTGCATTTTCTGCAAATAAACTTGGGTAAAAAATATTTCGTATCAATTCTATAATGGGTGAAATGCCAACAATAAAAGCGACAATACGTAATCTCCAAATATTTCGTCTTTCAAAAATTTGACTTTGTTTTAATGATTTGAATACCTTTAATAAATGCCAAGTGAATACAAGCCAAATTAAATATTGACTTAAGTTTAAGAAAAGAATAATCCATGCACTTGAACTTACATCTTTATAATTTTTGTAGACTACAGCCGAACTTCCAAATCGCTTTTGACCAATTTTAACCTCAATATTTGAATCTTTATTAACAACCGTTATCGAGGAATTGTAACTCGTATCTGGAAATACGCGAACATCTGAATGCACGAATAAAACAGTTTTTGAATTAGGATTCAATATTCCATAAAAATACCAACCAACTGCGGCAAATTGAATAATAAATCCAATAATAAATAGCCAATAAAGCCCTGATATTAATAATTTTTTCGATTTCATAATTTCAACATTTTATGTTTTCGAAAATACAAATTATTTATTTAAAAACAAATCTTTTTTATTGTTTATCAATAATTATTAGTTTTTATTCAATTAATAAACTGAATTTATTAACGTTAAATATTTTTTTGAAAAAGCGCCATTAAATTATCGACACTACCTCTGCCACTCTGTCACAAATTCTATTATATTTGCACCTCTACAATATTAATACAAATGAGAGGATTAGTAGCCGATACACCAATAGAAACTGCAAAAAGAAAACTATATATAGAAACGTATGGCTGTGCCATGAACCTTGCTGATAGTGAGGTAATGGCCAGTATTATGCAAGGCGAAGGTTTTACCACAACTGATGATCCTTTACAAGCTGATGTGGTATTTTTAAATACCTGTGCCATTAGAGATAATGCAGAAGCAAAAATTTGGGGCCGATTAAAAGAAATGAAAGGCAACAAGCGTAAAAACCCAGGAATGATTGTGGGTGTAATGGGTTGTATGGCCGAACGTTTAAAATCAAAATTATTGGAACAAGACCAATTGGTTGATATTGTTGTAGGACCTGATGCATATCGCGATATTCCTAAATTGATACAACAAGTAGAAGCCGGACAAAAGGCCGTTAATGTTTTATTAAGCCGCGAGGAAACTTATGCTGAAATTACTCCGGTGCGTTTAAGTAGCAATGGTGTAAATGCATTTGTTAGCATTATGCGTGGTTGCGATAACATGTGCTCGTTTTGTGTTGTGCCTTTTACCCGCGGACGTGAGCGCAGCCGTGAGCCAGAAAGTATTGTACGTGAAGCAACAGAATTATTTAACCAAGGCTACAGAGAAGTAACTTTATTGGGCCAAAATGTTGACTCGTACAAATGGCAGAACGAAGCCGGTGAAACACTCTGTAACTTTGCTCAATTGTTAGAAAAAGTGGCTTTAATATCACCTGAGTTGCGCATACGTTTTTCTTCTTCGCACCCTAAAGATATTACCGATGAAGTACTTTATACCATGAAAAAGTATGACAACATTTGTAATTATATACATTACCCTTTGCAAAGCGGAAACAGCCGTGTGTTAAAATTAATGAACCGCACTTATGATAGAACTTGGTTTAGCGAAAGGTTAAATACCATCAGAACAATTTTACCTGATGTAGGAATAAGTACAGATGCCATTGTTGGCTTTTGTACTGAAACAGAAGAAGAATTCCAAGATACATTAAGTATGTTTAGAGAAGCGCAATTTGAGTTTGCGTTTATGTATGCCTACAGTGAGCGCCCAGGAACTTTGGCTGCAAGGAAATATGCAGATGATGTTCCGGCTGATGTAAAAGGCCGCAGACTAGCAGAGTTGGTAGCATTGCAAAACAGCATCAGTTTAAATAAAAAATTAGATTACATTGGTAAAACCTACAAGGTGTTAATTGATGGTTATTCTAAAAAATCAAATGATGATTATAAAGGCCGTAACGACCAAAATCAATTGGTGGTTTTCCCTGTTGGCGAAGGCTATAAAATTGGCGACTACGTAAATGTTAAAATAGAAAAATCTACCATGACCAGCTTGTTTGGAAAGGTGGTTGGTACTTTTAAATAATTTTAGCCATGAACATTCAAGAAATAAAACAACGATTTGAAATTATAGGCAACTCTCCCCTGCTTAATATTGCTTTAGAAACTGCAGTTAAAGTAGCGCCAACGGATATTTCTGTTTTGATTAATGGTGAAAGTGGTGTGGGTAAAGAGGCTTTTAGTAAAATTATACATGCCTTAAGTAACCGTAAACACGGAAACTTTATTGCAGTAAACTGTGGTGCAATACCCGAAGGAACAATTGACTCTGAATTGTTTGGCCACGAAAAAGGATCGTTTACTGGAGCACATGATACACGTAAAGGATATTTTGAAACTGTGAATGGTGGTACCATTTTTTTAGATGAAGTGGGAGAACTTCCATTAGAAACTCAAGCCAGGTTATTACGTGTGTTAGAGAGTGGTGAATTTATAAAAGTGGGATCATCGAAAACACAAAAAACAGATGTGAGGGTAATTGCTGCTACCAACAAAGACCTACTTGAATTGGCTGCTCGCGATAAGTTTCGTGAAGACTTATACTATAGATTAAGTACAGTGCCAATAAAGGTTCCACCTTTGCGTGATCGTAAAGAAGACATTCATTTGTTATTTAGAAAATTTGCAGCTGACTTTTCGGAAAAATACCGTTCTAAAATTGTAACACTTGAACCCGATGCAGCACAAATGATTATAAACTACAGTTGGCCAGGAAACATTCGTCAGCTTAAAAACATTGCAGAACAATTAAGTGTACTTGACGAAGATAAAATCGTAAATGCAAGCGAATTGCAACGTGTATTACCTGCTGAGCGCCAAAGCTTACCTATGCTTATGGGTACAAATGTTGATCAAGGCATGAGTGAACGTGATATTTTTTACAAGGTGCTTTACGATATGCGTAAAGACATGAACGATTTAAAAAGCATTGTTTTTGGTATGATACAAGGAGGAAATACACAAGATGGAATGGGTGTAAATCCAGTTACAGAAAATACTCCTATGGTAACACAAACCCCAACATTTTATCATCCAAACCTTAATCAACAACCAATGCAAATGGCCCATAACCCACTTGCTAATCAAGTTATTGAATTAAACAATATAGAGCCTGTGCCTGAATCATTATCCATTGAAGATAAAGAAATTGAGTTAATTAAAAAGGCATTGAACAAATACAACGGCCGCAGAAAAAAAGCAGCACAAGAGTTGGGTATTAGCGAACGTACTTTGTACCGTAAAATTAAACAATACGACTTGGAATAATTTAAAAAACTTTTTATATATATGAAAAAAACAATTTTGGCAGTATGTGCCTTAGGACTTACAATTATTAGCGTTAGGGCACAGGTAATTGATGATGAGAACGGAAAAACCTTTTTCTACTATGATACTTTAAGTAACAAAAAAGTAAAAGAAATATTTCATCACACTCAAGAAATTAAAATATTTACAGATAACAAAGGCAATAGCCGCGATTCCATGATATTGATAAAAAGTGGACCTTATACTAAATATTTTGAAAATGGCACATTAGAGTGCAGTGGCACTTATGATAGAGGAACTAAAATCGGAGTTTGGAAACATTACAACAATAAGGGTAAGTTAATTCGCACCGAACAATGGACCTTGGGTAAAATGATAAAAAGTACTATACATTAATTGGATAACGCTCTAATTGTATAAAGTACATTACTTACAAATAAAAAAAACGGGAGTAACTTTTAAAGCTACTCCCGTTTTTGTTAAACATTCATTCTATTTGTGTTTCAAAAGAATAATCTTTATTAAATGAATGTTATTTTCTTAAATCGAACCTATCAAGGTTCATCACTTTAGTCCAAGCTGCTACAAAATCTTTTACAAATTTTTCATTCGCATCGTTGCTTGCATATACTTCCGCCAAGGCTCTTAATTCAGAGTTTGACCCGAAAATCAAATCTGCTCTCGATGCTGACCATTTTTTCTCTCCTGTTTGTCTGTCGCTACCCGCAAATATTTCTTTGGTTTCATCAACAGGTTTCCATTCATATTGCATGCTTAATAAGTTAACAAAAAACTCGTTGTTTAATTTCTCATTTTTTGTAACCAATAAACCAGTATTTGAGTTGTCAAAGTTAGCACCTATAGCTCTCATACCGCCAACAAGCACGGTTAATTCTGGAGGAGTTAATGTTAAAAGTTGGGCTTTATCAACCAATAACTGCTCGGTACTTAATGTGTATCTTGTTTTTTGGTAGTTTCTAAACCCATCGGCCATTGGCTCCAATAACGAGAATGATTCAACATCTGTTTGTTCTTGGGTTGCATCTGTTCTACCTGAAGTAAATGGAACTTTGGTTGTAAAACCAGCATTTTTTGCAGCCTTTTCAATACCTACACCGCCCGCAAGTACAATTAAGTCGGCCATAGAAACTTTCTTGTCTTTGTTTTTATCGTTAAACTCTTTTTGTATTTTTTCTAATACCGAAAGTACTTTTTCCAACTGTTTTGGATTGTTAACTTCCCAATTGCGCTGAGGCGCTAATCTAATTCTGGCACCATTTGCACCACCTCTTCTATCAGAGTGACGATAAGTTGATGCTGATGCCCAAGCGGTGCTCACCATTTCAGTTATGGTTAACCCCGATTTTAAAATTTTATCCTCCAACATGCTGATGTCGTTGGCATCAATCATTTTATAGTTTGCCACAGGAGTTGGGTCTTGCCAAATTAAATCTACTTTAGGAAACTCAGGACCTATGTAAGTAGATTTAGGTCCCATATCACGGTGTGTTAACTTAAACCAGGCTTTTGCAAAAGCTTCGGCAAACAGCTCAGGATTTCCCATAAACTTTCTTGATATTACATCATAAGCAGGATCAAAACGTAAAGATAAATCAGTAGTAAGCATGGTAGGTAATTGTTTTTTAGCTGAATCAAAAGCATCAGGAATAATTGCATTGGCATTTTTAGCCACCCATTGATGAGCACCTGCCGGGCTTTTAGTTAACTCCCACTCGTATCCGTATAATAATTTCAAATACCCTAATCCCCATTTAATAGGGGTTGATGTCCAAGTAACTTCTAATCCTGAAGTAATGGCATCTTTACCAACACCTGTACCATGTGTGCTTTTCCATCCAAGACCTTGTTCCTCAATCCCGGCTGCTTCAGGCTCTGGACCAACTTTTGAAGCTGGACCTTTACCATGTGTTTTCCCAAATGTATGCCCGCCCGCTATCAATGCTACAGTTTCTTCATCATTCATACCCATACGCTTAAATGTTTCGCGTATGTCTTTTGCCGATTCCACTGGGTCTGGATTTCCATTTTTACCCTCTGGATTAACATAGATAAGACCCATTTGTACAGCAGCTAAAGGTCGCTCTAGCTTTCCATCAGCAGTTGTTCTATTGGCTTCTAACCATTTTTTTTCTGAACCCCAATATACATCTTTTGCTGGTTCCCAAACATCAACCCTACCACCCGAAAATCCGTAAGTTTTAAAACCCATGTTTTCAAGTGCAACATTTCCAGTTAAAATAAACAAATCGGCCCACGAAATTTTGTTACCATACTTTTGTTTTATTGGCCATAACAACCTCCTTGCTTTGTCTAAGTTAGTATTATCGGGCCAACTATTTTGTGGTGCAAAACGCTGTTGTCCCGAACGTGAACCACCTCTACCGTCAGCTGAACGATAAGTTCCAGCACTGTGCCACGACATGCGTATAAAAAACGGACCATAGTTCCCAAAATCGGCAGGCCACCAAGATTGAGACTCAGTAAGTACTTTTGCTATGTCCTTTTTTAATGCAAAATAATCGAGTGTACTAAATGCTTTTAGATAATCAAACTCTGCTCCCATTGGATCAGACTTTTCTGAATTTTGTCTGAGTAAATCTAAATTTAACTGATTAGGCCACCAATCTTTGTTGGTTTGTCCCTTAATTGCCGACTCACGATACTGCGTGGTTTCAGTTTTAGAAACAGGCTCTTGCGACTTTTTGGTATCTTGAGCCACAGCTGATAGGGCAAATAAGATTCCAATCGTTGATAATGTTCTTTTCATAATTATTTATGTGTTTGATACTTTAAATTGATTCACTTTAAATTAATGGATGGCAATTACACTTATGGTTTTAAAAATCATCTCACTGTACAACTATATCCTATTTTGTAAAGTTAATCATTATTGTGTTTACTTAGTTTTTGTAATTTATAATTTTCGGATTTTAATAAATACCCCACGAATTTGAATTATTATGAACTATTGAAAAAGAAAATAATATTTATACCTAATATTGACAGCATCAATACTTAAATAAATGAATATACAACAACTGGAATATATAGTAGCATTAGATAAGTATAAAAGTTTTAGCAAGGCAGCCGAGGCCTGTTTTATAACACAAGCTACACTTAGCACCATGGTTAAAAGGTTGGAAAACGAATTAGAACTAACCATTTTTGACAGAAAAGGCAACCCGATAATAACTACTGATTGTGGTCGCGAGATAATTAATGAGGCACAAATTGTATTAAGGCACAGCAACAGAATAAAACAACTTGCTGATGAACTTAAATCAAACATTGTAGGCAATTTAAAAATTGGAATTATACCAACAGTAGCAGGAAATTTATTACACAGAATTTTACCCGGAATTTTAGCAAAATACCCTCAGTTGAAATTAGCTATTGAAGAAATTACTACCAAAAACATCATCAACAAACTAAGAACAAATGAAATTGATGTGGGCATTGTTTCTACACCATTAAATAATGATGACATAGAAGAAGACATTTTGTATTACGAGAAACTAGTAGCTTACGGACCATCTGTGCAACGAACCAAAAAATATAAAAGTCCAAAAGATATTTCAGATGAAAAAATTTGGCTGCTTGAAGAGGGAAATTGCCTTACAGATCAGATTATTGATGTGTGTTCATTGAACTTAAAAAAAATGAATACCAACTTAAGTTTTAAGCCAAATTCGTTTGATAGTTTATTAAATATTGTAGATGAAATGAAAGGAATAACATTGATTCCAGAACTATACTACAATGATTTACCAGATGAACGCAAGAAATTTACCAAAGATTTTATTGCACCCTATCCAGTAAGAGAAATTAGCTTAGTTTATTACAGACCTTTTGCAAAAAAACGATTGATTAATGCAATAGCAGAAGAAATTAAACAAATTGTTAAACCTCAATTAGAAACAAGCAGGCTAAAAAACAATGAAATGACCATTGCTAAAATTTAGTTCAATAAAGATATTGCGTATTTTAAAAAACAAGCTCAATAAATCATTATTTTGGTTTTAGCACAACTAAAATTAAATAGCAAATACATCGTAATTCTGTATTTATCAAATCATATTTCATGTATAACTATAATACACTTATATCAATTTAACTTTCAATTCGGATCAATCAGCTTTTAGGCTAATAGTTACTTAAAAAATATCATCGAAATACCCCATTAAAATATATTTTTTAGTAACCTAAAAATTAAAAGTATTTGGTCGTATTTTTGACCCATGACCAATGCGCACATTGCCGAAAAATTAAAATGGTATGCCGATTTAAGTGAACTACACAATGGCAACCCGTTTAAAATAAAATCGTATGCTGCGGCTTCTTTTCGCATTGATAAAATATTGGAGCCACTTGCCGGAAAATCAATAGCCGAACTTGAAAAAATAGAAAATGTTGGCAAAAGTGTGGCTGCAAAAGTGTTTCAACTAACCACTACGGGAACTTTTGAAGAGTTGCATGAATTGGAACAAAATACACCTGTTGGTGTGCAGCAACTATTCGCAGTTAAAGGAATTGGTCCTAAAAAAATTGCTTATATATGGAATAACTTAGGCATTGAAAGTCCTGGTGAATTGTTATACGCATGCAACGAAAATCGACTCGCTCAGGCGAAAGGTTTTGGTGTAAAAACACAAGACAGTGTTAAACAAAGTATTGAGTTTTTATTTGCCAATGCACACAAGTTTCACTATGCTAAACTTGAACAATTAGCCAACGAATTGTTTGATGCACTCAACGAGTTTGATGGCATTACGAATTTAAGTTTAACAGGAGCCATAAGGCGCAAGTGTGAGGTATTGGATGAAGTAGAATATTGTGCGGCTATTTTGGGCGATGAAAATGATTTTGCTTCATACATCAGCGATCGATTTAATCCTGATGAATTGGCTGTAAACGGAACAGAAATTACTTTCCGATTCAACCAAACCATACCCATAAAAATATATTGTTGCAGCGATGATGAGTTTTACAACACTTTGTTTGAAACAACAGCAAGTGCAGCTCATATGCAAAAATTAAAACAGCAACAACGTATGCCAAATGTTGTTGAGGCAAAATCAGAGGAAGATATTTATGCATCGGTTGGGTTAAGTTATATTGAGCCCGAAATGCGCGAAGGTTTTAATGAAGTAGCATTAGCGCACACCAATACTTTACCCCAATTAATAGAGTTAAGCGATTTAAAAGGCATTTTACACAACCACAGCACCTACTCCGATGGATTAAATACCTTGGAAGAAATGGCAGTATATGCTAAACAATTGGGTTACGAATATTTGGGTATTTGCGACCACAGCAAGGCTGCGCAATATGCTGGTGGATTAAAAGAAGAAGAAATAGAAAAACAACACCGCGAAATTGATATATTAAATGATAAGCTGGGGCCTTTTAAGATTTTTAAAGGCATAGAGTGCGATATTTTGGGTGATGGCAGTTTGGATTATGATGAATCGGTATGGAAAACATTTGATTTTATAGTAGCCAGTGTGCACAGCAATTTAAAAATGACGGAGGAAAAAGCCATGAGCAGGTTGTTACGGGCTATAGAAAATCCATACACCACCATATTGGGTCACCCAACAGGTAGGTTATTGTTGATGCGAGAAGGTTATCAGATTGATCATAAAAAAATGATTGATGCATGTGCAGCAAATGGTGTGGTAATCGAAATTAATGCACATCCATACAGATTGGATTTAGATTGGCGACATATTGATTATGCCTTAAATAAGGGGGTTAAACTTAGCATTAACCCCGATGCGCATCATACCGAGGGTTACCATGATATGCACTTTGGTGTATGTGTGGCCCGCAAAGGTGGCTTAAGTAAAGAAATGTGTTTTAACGCATTGTCGTTATCCGAAATTGATTCGTATTTTAGCCAACGTAAACCTAAGTAATGCACACAAAAATTTTAATTTTACGTTTTAGTTCCATTGGTGATATTGTATTAACCACTCCGGTAGTGCGTTGTTTAAAACTACAATACCCTAATGCCGAAATTCATTACCTAACTAAGCCTGCTTTTGAAAACATTTTAGTAAATAATCCTTACATCACAAAAGTACATGTGTTAGATAAAACGTTGTTAAAAAAAACGATAGAACTAAAGCATTTGGGGTTTGATTACATCATTGATTTACACAACAATCTGCGTACACGTATCATTAAAAGTATTCTAGATGTCCCTTCTTTTAGTTTTGATAAACAGAATACAGAAAAAGCTCAATTGGTAAATTTTAAAATTAATACCTTATCACAAGTACATATTGTTGACAGGTATTTAGATACCTTAAAAAGTTTTGGTGTAACCAACGATGGCCAAGGATTGGATTATTTTGTTCCTGATGATGTTACTTTAAGTGATGAAGTAAAACAACTTACATCAAGTCCATACATTGCTATTGCAATAGGTGCGCAGCACAGCACCAAACGTATACCTACACAAAGGTTAATAGAAGTTTGCAAAAACATCAACACCAACATAATTTTATTAGGCGGTAAAGAAGATGAACAAACCGGCAATGAAATTGCCAAACAAAGTGGTTCGCACGTGGTTAATTTATCAGGTAAATTAAGTTTGCATCAATCGGCTTTGGTTGTAAAGTTGGCACAAAAAGTAATTACCCATGATACCGGATTAATGCACATTGCTGCTGCATTTAAAAAGCCTATCATCTCTATTTGGGGAAATACAGTGCCTGAGTTTGGCATGACACCTTATTACGGAAATTACAACATCAATCAACAATTGTTTGAAGTGAACAGTTTGTCGTGCAGACCATGTTCTAAAATAGGATTTAACGCTTGTCCTAAAAAACATTTTAATTGCATGAATTTGCAAGATACAAAGGGCCTTGTTGCTGTTGTAAACAGGTTATGATTTATGACCTAATTCAAGAAAAATTCTTCATATTGAATGTAGCAAAAGTAAATCTCATTTCATAGCATCTAAATAACATAGCTTGCGTTAAATGTTTCAAATAGACTTTATGTTTATAACGGTTAGTACTTCTCAAATCGCTTCACCTCTCTCCCATCAACCACAACAACTTCTTCAAACATAACCAGTGGCCTTACCCAAATGGCACCATAACCAAAATCGGGGGTATCATATAATGCTTTGTAAACAACCACTTCTTCTAAAGTTTCACTGTGGTGTGCAATGCCAATCACTTCATACAAATTGCCCTTGTAATGTTTGTAAATTCCGGTTTCAATGGCCATTATTCTTCAATTAATTCCAACTTTTTAGGGTCGTTGGTTTCGTAACTATCGCAATTAATTTCTACGCTTAAAGGTTGTTTGGGTGCTTCCCAAATTTGTTGCACTTTAACTAGAGATGAATCACTTAAAGCCTTTTTCATATAAGTACCAAAAATTGGCATTGCCATGGCACTACCACTACCTAAACTCATGCTGCGGAAATGTATGGCACGATCTTCAAAACCTGTCCAAATACCAGTAGCTAAAGTTGGTGTAATACCAATAAACCAACCATCGCTATAATTTTGAGTAGTACCTGTTTTACCACCCACAGCTCCTGGAACCTGGTATAAATATTTTACCTTTGCAGCTGTACCGTGCGCGGTTACACGTTCTAACATTTTTTCCATGATGTAGGCTGTTTGCTCGCTCATGGCTTCTACTTTACGTGGCACAACCTCACGCACTATATTTCCGTTTTTATCTTCAATACGTGTTAAATAAATAGGTTCTGTCCAAACACCTTTATTGGCGTATGTACTAAACGCACCCACCATTTCATACACACTAATATCAGCAACACCTAAGGCAATAGAAGGGTAAGGAGGCAAATCACTTTGAATACCCATTTTGCGTGCCAGTTCAATAACACTTTTAGGTGCTGTTGGGCCTAATTGTTTCATTACCTGCATTACAATATTGTTAACCGAAAATTGTAATCCGCGGAACAAAGTCATTTCAGGATCATTGTATTTGGTATCCGCATTATTAGGTGAGTAATTTTCATAATCTTCAAACACCACACGTTGGTTAGGGGCCTTATAACAAGGACTCCATCCGTTATCAATAGCTAAGGTATATACCAAAGGTTTAAAGGTAGAACCCACTTGACGTTTAGCTGCAACATTTACGTGATCATACTTAAAGTACTTATGGTTAATACCACCTACCCACGCTTTAATAAAACCGGTTGTTGGGTCCATACTCATTAATCCAGCTTGCATAAAATACTTGTAATATTTTATGGAATCTAAAGGTGTCATGGTAGTATCTACTTCACCACGCGTATAACTAAACACCTTCATTTTAACAGGTGTATTAAAAGCCTTTTCAATCTGAGCTTCACTTGCACCAGCAGCTTTCATAAT
>CANHBJ010000017.1 GCA_947459075.1 Bacteroidota bacterium | reverse complement strand
TTCACCTTTAATAAACCACAACAACTCATGAATGATGGATTTTAGATGAACTTTTTTTGTTGTAACTAATGGGAATCCTTCTGCTAAGTTAAATCGGATTTGCGCACCAAAAATGCTTTTGGTTCCAGTTCCTGTTCTGTCACTTTTAAAGGTTCCGTTTTTATAAATGTGTGCTAATAAATCTTCGTATTGGGTCATAAGTAAACAAACTTGAAGTTACGAAGTAAGGCAATGCCATGCTATTGTTTTCCACACGTAATACCATGTATAGCGATTGTTCAAATCAAACCTTGTCAGGTATATGTCAAATTGAATATTTAAAGCCAATTTTTTTGATTTGTTTCAAGTTGTATTTTTGGGTATAGTAAAATCACTTGATTAACAAAAATTAAAAATTACATTAAGCTTGATCTATTTTTTATTTTGCTACATTTTTCATAATGTATTCTACTAATAAAAAAGCCCTCCGTTGCACTTTTGTACTAAGGAGGGCTCTTTGTGGAGCTGCAGGGATTCGAACCCTGGTCCGGAAATGGAATGGTCAAGCTTTCTACACGTTTAGTTAAGCGTTAATTGTCGGGAAAATTCAGGCCGCAAAACCCGCCAAAAAATTCCGTAGCCCATTAAGTTCAATTAACCAACAAAGGCGGTTGGTCAAAAGGCTTTTCCTGATGATGCCCCTGATGCAAGCGCGGTTAAGCTAACACTTGCGAGACAATGGCATGATGCGTAATCTTCCTGATTAGGCAGCCATAGCGAAGTTATTTTCGCCAAATAAAAGTTTGAGCATTAGGTTTAAAGCGCCAACATCTCAATGCGCTACGTGCTTACCTGCCAGATGCTCACCCCGTCAATACCGGTCAGCCCCTTTTAGTAAAGCAAATATACAATATAAAGTTACGCGCTGTGGTAATTATTAAGGTTTATTTTTAACTAGCACCCAAGTGGCCTCTATGCCATAACTTTGGATACTAGAAAAAAATAGTATTTTAGCTGCCTTTTAATATGTGTATGATAAAAAGGTTTACAGCGTTATTGTTAATGTCTTTCATCTCTGTTTTGGTTTTTTCGCAGGTTACTGCGCCAAGTTTAACAGAGCAAAATGTTACCGAAGACAAAGGGCAGTTTTCAGGAAATTTCCAATCTAATTTTCAGGCATATGTAAAAGATAGTGCCATTGGAGCCAATACAACCCAATACGAAAAGGAACTTTCATCTGCTGATGCTTGGTTGTTTTTAAATTATAAATACCGTGGGTTTAATTTAAGTTTACGTTATGATGTATTTAACAATACACCATTATTCGATCCCTTTAGGGCTTACACCGAATCAGGTATTGGTTATTGGCAAGTAAGTAAAGACATCGATAAATTTAATATTACCGTTGGTAATTTTTACGACCAGTTTGGTTCTGGAATTATTTTCAGGGCTTATGAAGACCGCAATATTGGTATTGATTTTTCAATTTTGGGAGCTCGTGTTATATATAACCCTACCGAAAATACACGTATTAAAGCCTTTACTGGACAGCAAAAGTTTTTATTTGATAGACGTACGCCAGTTATTAAGGGTGTAAATCTTGAGCACAGAATTAACGTTTCAGAAGATTTTACAGCTGATT
Organism: Bacteroidota bacterium; assembly: GCA_947459075.1. GTDB lineage: Bacteria > Bacteroidota > Bacteroidia > UKL13-3 > UKL13-3 > UBA6183. Next base: position 24,199 of record CANHBJ010000017.1, on the reverse strand, counting down.
TAGGTGCGTCTTTTGTTAATCGCACCATCGATCAAGCAACTATGAATACCATTGCATCTACCATAAATAGTTATGCTATTGAAGACAGATTTGATCCAAAATATAACGTGTTTGGTTATAATGCATACACAACATTAAGTTATAAAAAGTATAGGTTATATTTTGAATACGCCAAAAAAACTCCGGAGGCTTTAATGGGTTTGGACCAACGCATGTATAAATCAAATGGAGATGTTTATTATACTTCGTTATCCTATTCAACCAAAGGTGTGGGTATTAGTGCACAATACAGACGTATCAATAACTTCCAATTTCGTACTTCTCCTTTAGAAACAAGCCCGCTTCCATCATATGGTGCATTAATCAATTATTTACCCGCTTTAACCCGTCAAAATACATATAGGTTGTTAGCACGTTATAATGCAGTTATACAAGAGTTAGGCGAGAATGCAGTACAGCTAGAAATGACTTTTAAACCCAATAAAAAATGGCAAATCAATTTTAATGGTGCAGCTACCACAACATTGCCAGGTATTGATTTTAGCAGAGGTATAGATGTTTTGAAATGGGATACTAAAACTCGTTTATTCCGTGAATTTTATATTGATTTAGTTCATAAAGTTAATAATAATTTAAAAGTAATGGGGGGTGTTCAAATTATAGGATACAATCAAACCACCTTTGAATTAAAAGCTGATGCACCTTTTGTGCAAGCGTATACTCCTTTTGGAGAAATTACATATAAACTTACTCCGCAACGTAGTATCCGAATTGAGGGACAGTATTTAATGACAAAACAGGATTTAGGTAATCTAGCTAATTTATTAATTGAATTTAATGTTGCACCACATTGGAGTTTCTCTATTAGTGATATGGTAAACACCAAATACGGAGCATTGAATAAGCCTGTTGCAGGCTCAAATTTCAAGTTAGTTCATTACTATAATTTCTTTGTATCATACACCCATAAAACTACTCGCATAACAGCTGCTTGGTTAAAACAAGTAGCTGGCGTAAACTGTACTGGTGGTGTTTGTAGGGTTGAACCTGCATTTAGTGGAGCACGTATAACATTAACAACAAATTTTTAAATTTGAATCATGAAAAAATTGTGCATACTATTTAGCTTTGTTTTGTTGTTAAGTTTGGTGGCTTGCGAAGAAGTTCCGCCATTAATTAATTATGAAGAAAGTAAGTCGCTTAAAGATACTACTTATGTTTTAAGTATTGTTCCTGTTGCAGAGCCCAAAAATGTTCTGCTAGAGGACGTTTCAGGTGTTAAATGTGTGAATTGTCCGGATGCAACTGTTATTGCAAAAAGTATAATGGCAGCTTTCCCTGGTCGTGCGTTTACAACAGTTATGCATCCTAATTTAAATTCTCTATCAAGTTTCGTTTCTCCAATTACAAAAGCCGGACACGAAAGTAAATATGATTTTAGAACCGATGATGCTAAAGAGATCTTAGAATTATGTGGTATTCCTGGTGCTTTGCCACGTGGTTTTATTAATAGAAGAAAGTTTAGCGACCAACCAAACCGTTTTATTGGTAGAACCGACTGGTATGTAAAATGTGAACAAGAAATACAAGGAACAACTCCTGTTAATATTGATATAGAATCAACCTTTGATGATGCCAAACAAGAAGGTATTGCTAAAGTTAAATTCACATACACAGCTGCTGTTACTAATAAACAATACTTTTCCATTTTGTTGATTGAAGACAGCATTATCGATGTACAAGAATACCAAGATCCTATAACATTTGAGGTAAAGTACAACAATGATTACTTGCACATGCACGTGCTGCGCGATGTGGTAACTTTTGCTCAAGGTGATGTTGTAGCAAAAGATACAGCAACTAGTTTTGTTCCAGGTCGTGTGTTCGAAAAAGAATATAAATACACCATGAACGTAAGTGATTTAATTAAGGTTAATCCTAAACATGCCAAACTATTGGTGTTTGTTCATGAGGGCGTGCCCGATTTAAATATATTACAAGTAAAAGAAATTCACGTAAAAGACTAATGCGGTTTATTTATTTTGTTGTGTTATGCGCAGTGTTAATGGTTATAAATGCATGCTCAAATACAGACGATTTAGCATACACCCAACGCATTATGCAGCAAAGGGCTGCAATTACCTATAAGTTTTTAAATCCTGCAACAACACCTTTATCGCAGGCTAAACTAGCCAATTTTAAAGGCTTACCATATTATGAGGTAAATAAAAATTATTTGGTTGAAACTACTTTTAATCCAAGCGGAAATCAAACCATATTTGCCATGCCTCATACCTTAAATAGAGCTTACGAATATGTTGAAGCAGGAACTTTATCGTTTACACTAAATGGTAAAAACCTTCAATTAATGAGCTATATACGTAAAGGCGAAATGTCCGATTCAGTTCAGCTTTTTATTCCGTTTACTGATTTAACGGGAGGCAAAACAACTTATGGTGGAGGACGTTATTTAGATGTGAAAGTTACTTTACCAGCCAATAAAGTATGGATAGATTTTAATTTAGCCTATAATCCATATTGCGCTTATAATGTTAACTTTAGTTGTCCTATTCCACCAAAGCAAAATCACTTACCTATGGCCATAGAAGCGGGGGAGCAGTATAAAACTGAATATTAGGTAGGCTAATAAATTCATCAATATTTAGGGAATAAATCTGTAAGCTTTGTTCAAGATGTGTATATTCGCATCGCTTTAAAATATAAAATTTTTATGAAATACGATGTAACCGTTATAGGTTCGGGCCCCGGAGGCTATGTAGCAGCAATACGTTGCGCTCAGTTAGGTTTAAAAACTGCCATCATCGAAAAATATAGCACACTAGGTGGTACATGCCTAAATGTAGGCTGTATTCCATCTAAAGCATTATTAGATTCATCAGAACATTACCACAATGCAGTTCATAACTTCACTACACATGGTGTCGACATAAAAGGTGAAGTTCAGGTAAATTTAAAACAAATGATTGAACGCAAAAATGGTGTGGTTAAACAAACCTGCGATGGTATCGATTATTTGATGAAAAAAAATAAAATTGATGTGTTTCAAGGTGTAGGTTCGTTTGTAAATAAGAATACCATTAAAATTAGTGGCGAGAAAGAACAAACCATAGAAACAGATAAAGTAATTATTGCCACAGGTTCAAAACCATCAACTTTACCGGGTATAGATATTGACAAAAAAAGAATTATTACAAGCACAGAAGCTTTAAATATGACCGAAGTGCCTAAACATTTAATTGTTATTGGTGGTGGTGTAATTGGTTTAGAGCTAGGCTCGGTATACGCTCGTTTAGGTGCTAAAGTTACGGTTATTGAATATTCAGGAAGTATTATCCCAACAATGGATGCTGCTTTGGGTAAGGAGTTACAACGTGTGTTACGCAAACAAGGTTTTGATTTTAACTTTAACCATAAAGTAAAAACGGCTACTGTAAAAGGTAAAGAAGTTACGGTAACTGCCGAAAATGAAAAAGGTGAAATGGTTGATTTTAAAGGCGATTACTGTCTGCTTAGTGTTGGCCGTAAAGCATATACCAGTGGTTTAAGTTTAGAGAATACTGGTTTAAAAGTGGATGAGCGCGGAAGAATTGAAACCGATGCACATTTAGAAACAGCTGTTAAGGGGATTTATGCTATTGGTGATGTGGTAAAAGGTGCAATGCTTGCTCACAAGGCAGAAGAGGAAGGCGTATTTGTAGCAGAAATAATTGCTGGCCAAAAACCTCATATTAATTACAACTTAATTCCTGGTGTTGTTTATACTTGGCCAGAGGTTGCTGGTGTTGGGCAAACAGAAGAGGAATTGAAAAAGGAAGGTCGTAAAATAAAGTCAGGTTCATTTCCAATACGCGCATTAGGCCGTGCCCGGGCTAGTATGGATATTGATGGCTTGGTAAAAGTAATTGCTGATGCAGATACCGATGAGATTCTAGGTGTACATATGATTGGTCCACGTGCAGCAGATTTGATTGCAGAAGCTGTTGTTGCGATGGAGTTTCGCGCAAGTGCCGAAGATATTAGTAGAATGAGCCACGCGCATCCAACATATACCGAGGCGATGAAAGAAGCCTGTTTGGCTGCAACAGCTAACCGTGCTTTGCATACTTAAGCGGAAAGTAATAGAAAATATTAAGACGACTTCGGTCGTCTTTTTTTATGCCTTATGAATTTAATTTGGAAGTCTAATTACTTTGAACAGGTAATGTAATTTAGAATTTTTTTCTATCAACTTTTATTTGAATCTGATTGAAAAGACCACTGTAAACTGGAAAATTTGCTAGTTCTTATTATAATTTAACGCCCCCACTTGACAAAGTGGTTTTAAATATTACCTTCGCACCTCATAAAATTATACTATTTTAGCCTAAATAGTGCAGTTTTGATTTAAAACATTACCTTAAATGAAATTATCTCAGTTTAAATTTAACTTTACCGAAAGCCTCATTGCGAAGTACCCGGCAGATGTTCGTCACGACAGTAAAATGATGGTGCTTGATCGTAAAAAAGGAAAAATCGAGCACAAAGCATTTAGTGACATCCTAAAATATTTTGATGATAGGGATGTAATGATAAACAACAATACCAAAGTTTTTCCAGCTCGTTTATACGGTAGCAAAGAAAAAACAGGTGCTAAGATTGAAGTTTTTTTATTGCGTGAGTTAAATAAGGAAATGAAGTTATGGGATGTGTTGGTTGATCCAGCTCGTAAAATTCGTGTAGGTAATAAACTATATTTTGGAGATGATACATTGGTTGCTGAAGTAGTTGATAATACCACATCTCGCGGACGTACAATTAGGTTTTTGTTTGATGGTGCCGATGAAGAGCTTTGGAAATTAATTGAGAAATTAGGCGAAATGCCAATTCCTAAATATATGAACCGCCCAGTTGAGAAGTTGGATAAAGATCGTTTCCAAACCATTTTTGCCAAACATATTGGTGCAGTATCTCCACCAAGTGCAGGTTTACACTTTACCAAAGAGCTCATGATGCGTATGGAAATTAAAGGAGTAAACTTTACTGAAGTTACGGTGCACAATGGATTAGGCGCTTTCCGTGCTGTAGAGGTAGAAGACTTAACCAAACACAAAATGGATAGCGAGTTTTTTGATATTCCATCTGAAACATCTAAAGTGGTAAATAAAGCTTTAGAGGATAAGAGAAAAATTTGTGCAGTTGGCTCTTCTGTTATGCGTGCCATAGAATCATCAGTGTCATCAACAGGCAGGTTAAATGTAAATAGTGGTTGGACAGATAAATTTTTGTTTCCTCCTCACGATTTTAAAATTGCCAATTGTATGATTACCAACTTTCACCCGCCTGAGTCAACCTTGTTGATGTTAAGTGCTGCATTTGCAGGTCATGATGAGTTGATGGAAGCTTATCAAGAAGCAATCAAAAAGAAATATAAATTTATGGCTTATGGTGATGCACTGTTAATCATCTAAGATTATAAAAAGATAATAGTTAAACGTCCCGAAGTATTTCGGGACGTTTTTGTTTTATACCAATTTTATTAATTTGTAATTGTTATGGAATCAACCTTACATCTTTTCGAGCAATTAGATATCAGAACAGGAACCATTAAAGAAGCACGTGTGTTTGAAAAAGCACGTAAGCCAGCATATCAATTGGTAATAGACTTTGGATCTGAAATTGGTATCAAACAATCATCCGCACAAATTACTCATCTTTACCAACCCGAAAACCTAGTGGGCATGCAAGTAATTGCATTGGTTAATTTACCACCGCGCCAAATAGCCAACTTTTTGAGTGAGTGTTTGGTGCTAGGTGCAGTAAATACTGATGGTAGCGTGGTTTTGCTTCAACCCCAACAAGCAGTAGCCAATGGACTTAAAATAGCCTAATTGTGCTTTGAAATTAGAATTCAACACACTTTTTCGAAGGAAAAAATGTTGAAACCAACACTTTTCCTAATGAAAGAGTATGCTTTAAAGTTAGTTTGTTTAATAATCTAATCTTGAGCCTAACTCTTTTAGAATGTTTCCGCGAATATGTTTTACAATTTGTTTTGCTATAAATACAGGTTAGTAATATTCTAATCATCCAGTAACCTATCAACCTATCAACCATTCAACTAATAATCCAATAACAAATCACCTAAATTATTACCTTGCACCATGCCTAAAAATAAAAACGCATTTATTCGTTATCGCATTATTGATGGTGCTTTGCGCAACAAACATAAACGCTATCCTTCTAAACAAGATTTGATAGAAGCTTGTCAGGGTTTAGGTAGTGTTAGTGCACGTACCATTGATAGTGATATTTACGATATGAAATTTGATGAGGAGCTAGGCTATCAAGCTCCAATTGAATACGATCGTAAATTACGTGGTTATTATTATACCGATTCTAATTACAGTATTAATAATTTGCCGCTGAAAGATGAAGACTTATATGCGTTAGAATTTGCTTGTTCATTGCTAAAACAATTTGAAGGAATTGGTCCAATAAAACAGTTTATGCAATCGGTTGAAAAAATAGAAGACTATGTAAATCTTCGCAGTGTTTATGGCAACGATGATTTTTTACAAATAATAGAAACTGAAAAAAGCCTGAGTCAAAAAGGTAATGAATATTTAAGTCCCCTATTATTAAGCATTAAAGAACAGCAAGCGGTTATGATGCATTATCGTGGTTTTGGGCATGTTGAAGTTAAGCACTACCAATTACATCCATATGTGTTAAAGGAATACCGCAATCGATGGTATGTAACAGGTAAATTGGTTGATAAAAATAGGATTCAAACTTTCGCATTAGAGCGCATCATACAAATACTACCTACATCCTCTCATTTTACCCGCGATAGCAGCTTTAATCCAGCTGAGTATTTTAAACACTCATTTGGTATTTCAGTTCTCGATTATGAATCGCAACAGATTACCTTGAGCTTTAGTCCGAGCGAAGCCCCATATATTAAAAGTCAACCCTTGCATCAAACACAACAAATAGTGGTTGATGATGAAAAAGAGTTTAAAATTACAATAGATGTAATTCCATCTTACGAATTAAAATCGCAGATATTAAGTTATGGTGATAAAGTAAGGGTAATTGCACCAAGCGAGTTAAAAAATGAGTTGAGACAAACCTTGCAACGTGCGATTAAAAATTATTAGTTAATGGTATAAATGCCCTAATTAGTTAATAATTCTAATGGTTTTGATAGATTGATACAAATCTTGCGGTAATGCCACATATTTTCCTATTTTTGCACGGCAAATAATAGAAGGTATTGTTTGCTATGATAAACGACAAAGCTAAGTTTTACGGTGAAGGATTAACGTTTGATGACGTGTTGTTACTTCCCGCCTTTTCTGAAGTTCTCCCACGTGAGGTTAGCACTTCAACTCAACTAACAAAAAACATACGTATTAATGTGCCCATTATATCGGCAGCAATGGATACTGTTACTGAATATAGTTTGGCCATTGCTATGGCACAATCAGGCGGTATAGGCATGTTACATAAAAACATGAGTATCGATCGCCAAGCCGAAGAAGTTCGTAAGGTAAAACGCAGCGAAAGCGGAATGATTATGGACCCTGTAACTTTACCTGCAACAGCAACCCTAAAAGAAGCTCATAGAATAATGAGCGAAAATAAAATAGGGGGTATTCCAATTGTTGATGATAATTTTAAATTAATGGGGATTTTAACTAACCGCGATTTAAGGTTTGAAAAGCAATTAAGTAAAAAAGTTACCGAGGTAATGACTAAAGATAATTTAGTAACTGCACCTCAAGGAACCGATTTCAAAAAAGCAGAATCTATTTTACAGAAATATAAAATTGAAAAATTACCTGTAGTGGATAAAAAAGGCAAACTAATTGGCCTGATTACCTACCGTGATATTTTAAAAGTAAAAGATAACCCTAATGCTTGTAAAGATAAACATGGCCGCTTAATGGTTGGTGCCGCAGTTGGTGTTACACCCGAAACACCAGATCGTATTTCGGCTCTGGTAAAAGCAGGTGTTGATGTAATTACCATTGATACTGCTCACGGGCATAGTGCTTTTGTAATAAATGAAATTAAACGTTTACGCAAAATGTTTCCTACCCTTGATATTATTGCAGGCAACGTAGCAACTGGAGAAGGTGCTAAAGCATTAGTTAAAGCGGGAGTTGATGCGGTTAAAGTAGGTGTTGGTCCGGGTTCAATCTGTACCACACGTATTATTGCAGGTATAGGAATGCCTCAATTATCTGCTATTTATGATGCGGCTAAGGCAATTAAAAGTAGCGGTGTGCCAATCATTGCAGATGGTGGTATTCGTTACAGTGGTGATATTGTTAAAGCACTAGCGGCAGGTGCTAGTACTGTAATGAGTGGTGGTATTTTTGCTGGTACAGAAGAGTCTCCAGGGGAAACCATCATATTTGAAGGACGTAAATTTAAATCGTACCGCGGCATGGGAAGCATTGAAGCCATGAAAGAAGGTAGCAAAGACCGTTATTTCCAAGATGCCGAAGAAGAAATTGCCAAGCTTGTACCGGAAGGTATTGTGGGTATGGTAGCTTATAAAGGTAGTTTAAAAGATGTAATCTATCAGTTTACCGGAGGATTACGCGCAGGTATGGGTTATGTTGGCGCAAAAAACATTACCGAATTACAAAAGGCTAAATTTGTAAAAATAACAGGTGCAGGTGCTAAAGAAAGCCACGCACATGATGTTACCATAACCAAAGAAGCACCCAACTACAGCAAAAAATAAATATTTATTCTCTAATTAAAAGACGGTAACAAACTATGTTACCGTCTTTTTTATTTATATATTACTTCGCAGATACATTGCGAATTGAAGGCATAACTTTGAACCCGAATATGAATATAGATTACAACCAATTATTTCAACAAGAGTTTAGTAAACTTAACCCTGAGCAACAAGCAGCAGTTACAACTACCGAGGGACCTGTGTTAGTAATTGCTGGGCCGGGTACTGGCAAAACGCAAATTTTAGCTGCACGTATCGCCAATATTATTAGTGTATCAGACAACAAAGCCGAGGATGTATTGTGTTTAACTTACACGGATGCGGGAGCTATTGCCATGCGTAAACGTTTGTTGCAGTTTATTGGTCCTGATGCATACAAGGTTGAAGTGCAAACTTTCCACGCATTTTGTAACATGGTTATTCAAGAAAACCTCGACCATTTTGGCTTGCGTGGTTTGGATGCCATAAGTGAGTTGGAACAAATAGAATTTGTGCATCAAATCATAGATGGCTTTCCTAAAAATCACCCACTAAAAAGATATACGGGCGATGTGTACTACGAAACCAAAAAGTTATTGGGTTTGTATGAGCAAATGAAACGTGATAACTGGACGGCTGCATACCTCCACCAACAAATTGATTTGTATTTAGAAGACATTAAAACACGTGACGAATACATCTATAAAAAAACAACCAAATACGGTAAAGCTGGTGATTTAAAACAAAACGTGTATGATGCCGAAGTAAACCGCATGGTGCAACTTAAAGCAGCTGCTGATACTTTTGATACGTATCAAAACGTATTAAAAAAGCACGGCCGTTACGATTTTGCTGATATGATTTTATGGGTGATTGATGCGTTTAAACAAAAGCCCGATATGCTAAGTCAGTACCAAGAAAAGTACCAGTATTTTTTGGTAGATGAATACCAAGATACAAGTGGTGCGCAAAATGAAGTATTACATTTGTTAATACAATATTGGGATAGCCCAAATGTATTTTGTGTGGGTGATGACGACCAATCTATATACCGATTTCAGGGTGCCAATGTGGAGAATATTCAGCACTTTAAAAAGTTATATCAACCCGAAGGCTTAACTGAAATTTCTTTGGTAGAAAATTACCGCAGCACACAATATATTTTAGATGCAGCCAAAGCATTAATCAGCAACAATAAAGTTAGGCTCGACCCTAACAAAACTTTAGTTGCTAAAAATGCTGCACTATCTAACTTACCCATCAAACCAACCTTACTAGAGTATTACAATTTGGCGCATGAAGCAGTTGGTATTGCTCAACAAATTGAACGCTTAAAACAACTAGGAACTAAGCTTAGTGATATTGCCGTAATATACCGAAAACATAACCAAGCCGAGGATATTATCAAATATTTACAAGCAAAAAAAATTGGTGTAAATGCCAAAAAGAAAGTAGATATTTTACATGAGCCTTTAATAAAAAAAATTGTACAAATGTTGCGTTATGTATCGGCAGAAAACCACAAAGCCAATACAGGAGAAGCATTTATTTACGAGTTGTTGCACTTCGATTTTTTTAACATTCCACCAATAGAAATTGCACGTATATCTGTAAATGTATATAGCAAAAATTTTAGCGAACGAAAAACCACATGGCGCGAAGAAATAAGAAGTGCTATCCATAAAAAACCAACTGATTTATTTACACAAGAACTGCAACAAGGTAAAGAATTGGTTTATGCATCAAAAATTATAGAGGGTTGGATTCGTGATGGAATAAACTTAACCACACAACAATTAATTGAACGCATTATAAATGAAAGTGGCTTATTGGCGCAATGTTTAACAGGAGCTGATAAACGCTGGAACATGCAGTTGTTGCATACTTTTTTTGATTTTGTAAAAAGTGAGTGTAGCCGTAAACCTAAAACCACCGTTAAGCAACTATTAGAAACCATCGATTTGATGATGAGTCAGAAGGTGGCCTTATCGGCACAACTTATTGCATTTACTGAGGATGGTGTCAATTTTCTAACCGCACATTCATCAAAAGGGTTGGAGTTTGAACATGTGTTTATGATGGGTTGCACCACTAAGGCTTGGGAAAAGTCAGCCAACAATTTCGATTTTAAATTACCAGATAATATTTTTACCGATATAGAAAATATAGGAGGAGAGGATGAAGCTGCTGAAAGCCGCAGATTGTTTTATGTGGGCATGACGCGCGCTAAACGCGAATTGCATATCAGTTATGCTAAGTTTGACAATAAGGGAAAAGACCTAGAAAAAAGTCGTTTTGTTGCCGAGTTAGAAACTCATGCACAAATGCAAACAAAATTTGTTTCGTTAGCAGATGATGAATTGGTAGACTTTACGTTACATGTATTACAAAGCGAAAAAGCACAAGCACCTGCAAGTTTATTTGATAATGAATTTGTTGATGAATTGCTTCAGAAATACTCCTTAAGTGTTACTCACTTAAACAATTATTTAAAATGCCCTACTGCATTTTATTTTAACAATTTAATTCGTGTGCCTGCCCCTTTAAGTGCAGCCATGACATTTGGTAGTGCGGTGCATTATGCATTAGAAATGTTATTTAGAAACATGAATATCCATACCGAAAAACAGTTTGCTGGGGTAGAGGATTTTATGAAAGATTTTAAATGGTACATGCGTAGGTTTGAAGATTCATTTACCGAAACCGAATACAAACGTAGGATAGAATACGGTAATGAAATATTGCCTAAGTTTTATGATACATATATTGGTCAATGGAATAAAATTACCAGTATTGAGCGTAGTTATCGAAATGTAGTAATGGATGGTGTACCTTTAAATGGTAAGCTAGATAAAATTGAATTTGATGGCAATAATGTAAATGTAGTTGATTATAAAACTGGTCAGTTTGAACGTGCTAAAACAAAATTTGGCCCACCAAACATAGAGCGTGTAGAAAAGGCAAAAGGCGAAGATAAAGATGTAAAATTTGAAGATGAATTTGGTGGAGACTATTGGCGTCAGGCAGTGTTTTACAAAATATTAATTGATGCCGATAAAAATACAACTTGGCAAATGAAAAGTGCCGAGTTTGATTTTGTTGAGCCAGATAAAGCCACCGGAAAATATATTAAACAACCTGTACTCATAACCAATGATGATGTAGAAATAGTAAAGCAACAAATTACATCAACCTATAGTAAAATTAAGGCCAAAGAATTTAGCCAAGGATGCGGTAAAGATGAATGTACTTGGTGTGATTTTGTGAGTACATACTATAACAATCACTTGCCAATTGTTAAGGGATTACCAGCGGATACTGAGGATGAATACTAAGCCAAGAAATCAGAAAAATCTATTTTAACTTCTAAATACAAATCGAAAAATATAGCTACATCATTTCTTAGCCTCAAGTGGATGCGGCTTACCTGATCTCTTAGTTTTGGAGTAGGGTAGGCTTGTAGTTTTTTAATATCGCTTTTTTGTTGTTTTATATCATGCCTTAATATCTCTATCACTTCAAGTAGGTATATAGATCTGTTTTGGATGTGTGATACATTTTCTGCAAAATATTTTTTGTAAAATGTAGGTGTAAAATCGGCCAGTTGATGTTGCATGTTAACCAACTCCAAATTGTAAAACTCAATTTCATTTAGCCAATGTTTGTACTCCAAATCGTGGGATACTTTTACTGCAGTTGTAGCCATAACGATAGATTAGTTTTATAGAGGTATATGAAGGTAAAACCATAAGGTGTTAAAAACAAGTATTTTACGTTAAATTTTTAATTTGGTTGAAAAAGTTAATTGCCTGAAAAGCCGTAAATTGACAAATATCCTGTGTATGGGGGCGTAATTCTTATATTTTTGCGCCACTTAAAATAAAATCACACATGGAATTTAGAATTGAACACGACACCATGGGCGAGGTAAAAGTACCTGCCGACAAATACTGGGGAGCGCAAACAGAGCGCTCACGTAATAATTTTAAAATTGGTCCTGAGGCTAGTATGCCCAAAGAAGTGATCCATGCTTTTGCCTATTTAAAAAAGGCGGCAGCACATGCTAATTGCGAATTAGGGGTTTTGCCTTCTGATAAACGGGATTTAATTAGCACTGTTTGTGATGAAATTTTAACTGGAATATTAGATGGCGAATTTCCATTGGTAATTTGGCAAACCGGCAGTGGTACTCAAAGTAATATGAATGCAAACGAGGTAATTGCTTATCGTGCACATGTACTAAATGGTGGTAAATTAACTGATGAAGTGAAAGTATTGCACCCGAATGATGATGTAAACAAATCTCAATCATCAAATGATACTTACCCAACGGCTATGCATATAGCTGCATATAAAATGGTGGTTGAAACGACCATTCCAGGTATTTTGAAATTACGTAACACTTTAGCTAAAAAAGCTGAGGCATTTAAAGATATTGTAAAAACGGGTCGTACGCACTTTATGGACGCTACACCTTTAACTTTAGGTCAAGAGTTTGGTGGTTATGTGCAACAATTAGACAACGGTGTACGTGCTTTAAACAATGCCTTAGAAATGGTTAAAGAATTAGCTTTAGGAGGTACTGCAGTAGGTACAGGTTTAAATGCTCCTAAAGGTTATGATGTATTGGTGGCACAAAAAATTGCAGATTTTACCGGACATCCTTTTATCACTGCACCAAATAAATTTGAAGCTTTAGCAGCGCATGATGCCATGGTTGAATTGAGTGGTGCATTAAAGCGTGTGGCTGTTAGTGCTATGAAAATTGCCAATGATATTAGAATGTTATCATCTGGTCCGCGCAGTGGTATTGGCGAAATTGTTATTCCTGATAACGAACCTGGCTCATCAATTATGCCGGGTAAAGTTAATCCAACCCAACCTGAGGCGATGACCATGGTTGCAGCACAAGTTATGGGCAACGATGTAGCTGTTTCAATAGGTGGCAGTAATGGTCATTTTGAGTTAAATGTATTTAAGCCACTAATTGCGGCTAATGTATTACAAAGTGCCCGTTTAATTGGTGATGCTTGTGTGAGCTTTAACGATAAATGTGCTGAAGGTATTGAACCAAACAACGATATTATTAAACGCCATTTAGAAAATAGCTTAATGTTAGTTACTGCGCTTAATCCACATATTGGATACGAGAAAGCAGCTAAAATTGCTAAAACCGCACACAAAGAAAACAAAACATTACGTGAAGCAGCGATACAGTTAGGTTACCTAACAAATGAGCAATTTGATGCTTGGGTTAAGCCAGAAAATATGGTTGGCAATTTGTAAATCAACTGATTTATTTCAACTTAAACGAATAACGCGGGCTACCTTTGGGTAGGCCGCGTTATTTTATTATACTTGCCACTCATGCAAATGTTAGACCCTATTTGGAAAGGAATTTTAACTGGATTGTTATTTACACTAACATTCGGTACCGTATTCTTTTCACTCATTCAAACCAGTGTTAAAAGAGGATTTAATAAAGCACTTTTTATTGCCCTAGGTGTATTACTTAGCGATGCATTATTTATTGCCATTACGGTTTGGGGGACTTCTTTTGTTGCAGAAGAAATAAAAAAGTTTGATATGGAAATTCGTATTATAGGATTTGCTTTTTTGGTTGTTTTAGGTATTCGTTCAATGATAAAAAAAGAAGTTGATCACACTAATGATGCTGCACCAACTGAACGCAAAAACATATTATATTTCATTAAAGGAGCCATGTTAAATAGCATCAATCCGATGGTATTAATTAGTTGGATGGGAGTAACTACTTACGTTGAAACAGTAGTAAAATTCGATCAAAACAACATCATCTTTTTTTTTATGGTAGTACTCGCTACGATGCTTACCACCATGATAGGAATTGTATATTTTGCAGGGAAACTACGTCATGTATTATCAGCGCAAAACATGCATCGATTAAACGTTTTTAGCGGAATTATTTTTCTTCTTTTCGCTTTGGTTATTCTATGGCCGGTAACAGGTTTGGGTAGTTTTTAGTTGATTAGTAAAACTGTTCTTGGTTTAAGTTTTTACCTAAAGTGATTTTACTTTATTTGCCTGTAATTTCGTGTTTTGAAAAGAACATGTATTGATTTTTAAGTCGAATTCTTAATTAACTTTAAATCCGTCTGACAATTAATTCCAAACTTTTGTGCCCTCTGTGCAGTTGGTACAAATGTCAATCTCTTTACGGCTTTTTAAAATAGCATTTCTAAAGTTGTTGTATTTATTACTATGCCATACTTCATTAAATGTTTGTTGACTTACATCACCAAAACGGTGCGTAGCATCCTTATCAAAACAACAAGGCACCACCAATCCGTCCCATGTAATAACACTGCCGCGCCACATACGCCAACATTGGTTTAGTAGCTTGTTTTTTATTTGATAAGTTCCGTCAGATAGTTTTTCGTAACGGCTTAAATCTTTGTTTTCAGGTATAAAATTATCGCTGGTTTGATAATCATATATTTGTGCAGTTTTAATACCCAACTCATCAACCCCAACTTGTTTAGCTAATTTTTTTATTTCGGGTAATTGGTGTTCGTTATGTTTAAAAACGATAAACTGCCAAATGATATGAGGCGTTTTACTTTTTAATTTCTTTTTCCAAAATAAGAGTCTTTCTGTACCCTCAATTACTTTTTCAACATTACCGCCAATACGGTATTTTCCATAGGTATCTTGAGATGTTCCGTCAATAGAAATAATCAACCTATCTAAACCACTTTCAACGGTAGCTTTAGCCATATCATCTGTAAAATAATGGGCATTACTACTTGTAGCAGTATAAATATTTTTTTGAGCAGCATATTTTACAAACTCTAAAAATTGTTTATTTAAAAATGGTTCACCTTGAAAGTATAAAATTAGCCAAACCAACTCTTGATGGGTTTCATCAATTATTTTTTTGTACAAAGGTAAATCTAACATTCCGGTGTTACGTGTAAATTCCCTCAAACCGCTTGGACATTGCGGACAGCGTAGGTTGCAACTTGTAGTCGGTTCAATTTCTAAACTTGTCGGTTTGGCATTTATAAAAGCCTTTCCCGTAGTTTTAGAAATATAGTAGCTAGCCATCAACTTTACGTAATTCCAAATACGTTTGTTGTTTAGCTTTGATATAAAGTTGATACCGTCTGTTAAATTTTTATTCATGAACGTGAACAATAATACACTTTTATCAGCTATCTATTTATATCTGCTAGCATACTTAAAAATGTTCCTTACCTTGTTTGGGTTGAATATTAAAAGATTACTATTCTAAAGATAAAAAACTTTGCACAAAAAAAACTTTGCTTATATTTGCAACCCGCAATGGTAACAGTCGTTGCCAACATGCCCAGATGGCGGAACTGGTAGACGCACTAGTCTCAAACACTAGCGAGAAATCATGCCGGTTCGATTCCGGCTCTGGGTACATTTAAAACCACTTGATAATGAATAATTTCAAGTGGTTTTTTTATTTTCAAAAATCTTAATAGTCTGTCTCCTTACGTTTCACCTTCAATAAAATTTATATTAACTTTTAGGGCTTTCCCCCAATGTTAAGCTATGCTTCACTTGGGTCGGGTTGAAAATCCCGAATTTTCTTCGGGGCTATCGCTTCAATCTTTGGCTGTGCCTCAACAAAGGATTTTAGCTTTATCCCTAACGCGGGTATTACTCTATTGATAGGTTGAATGATTAGTTCTGATAAACTATAACTTCACCAGCTCACCTGTTAACCTCAATAATTCGGTTTCATTTATTTGTGCTTCGTATTGGGCGTTTAGTAATCGGATTTGGCTGTTCAGTAAGTTTAGTTGTGCTTCGCGCAACTCAATGCTGGTAATCACCCCAACTTTATATTGCTCGTTGGCTATATCAAAGTTTTCTTTCGCAACTTTTTCGTATTCTTTTTCAAAATATATTAATTGTGTACTCAACATATAATTATTATATGCTTGTTGCAATTGGTTTTGTAAACGGGTTAAAGAGTCTTTATAAACTAACTCATTCGATTTTAAATTTAAACGTGCATTTTGTAAACGTTGCTTTACATCATAACCATTAAATAAATTAATACTTAAACCTGCTCCGTAATGAAAACCATTATTTTGTGCCGATTGTAAAAATCCAGCTTCCGATTGCTGGCGATTATAGTTATAACCACTTCTTAGCTGTATGCTGGGCATACGTTCGGCCTCAATTTCTTTCACACTTAATAAACTTATTTGTTGATTTTTTTTCGTAATCATTAAGTTGGTGTTTTGTCCATTTATTTTATTAAGTAAATCATCCAATTTATATGCTTTAGGTTCTGGTATTTTTTCAGCTATCGTATAGCTCACATTCAAATCTCTACCCAATAATTGGTTTAAATTGGTTAGTGTATTTTTATAATTGTTTTCTTGGCGCATCAATGCTGCTTTATCGGTATTTAAATCAACCTGCGCTTTTAACATTTCTGTTTTAGCACTTTTACCTGCTTTATATTTTTCAGTAGCAAGTTCTAATCTTTTTTCGCTGTTTTTAAATGCATCTTGGTTTGAAGCAAGCTGTTGTTTGGCCAACAAAACATCATAATATGCTTTGGTAACACGCATAAAAATTTGCTCAATATTACTGCGCATTTTTAGCTCACCCACCTGTTGTAATTCTTCCAATCGGTTTTTAGCTGCAAACATTTTAAAGCCATCAAAAATAGTCCAGCCTAATTCAATGTTTGCATTTAAGTTATTACTTTTAGCACCATCACGGTTGTTTTCTGCTCCACTTAAAAACTTTTGTCGGGTGTCAATAACTTGGTTATCTTGGTTAACCGTTCCTGTTACTATAGGTAACATCCCTGCAGCTCCAAGTCTATTGTTATTGGAGCTAATTGCTGCATCATTTTTTGCTACTTGTATTGCGTAGTTATTTTCTAACGCCATTTTTAATGCATCACTTAATGTAAGTACTTGCTGTGCTGAAATATTGCTAATACTGGCAATTAACGCAAGTAAAAAGCTTAGGTGTTTAATGTGTTTATATCTACTAATCAAATTCATCTTGTCTGTTTTATGTTTTAAGTTTAACGCAGAGACGCAGAGGTCGCTGAGTTTTTATTACTTACTTTTTTAGTTTTCGTCATTAGCTGAGTGCATTTTTTCGCG
Source organism: Bacteroidota bacterium (assembly GCA_947459075.1). Taxonomy (GTDB): domain Bacteria; phylum Bacteroidota; class Bacteroidia; order UKL13-3; family UKL13-3; genus UBA6183. The sequence goes on along the minus strand of CANHBJ010000017.1, from coordinate 6,319 downwards.
GATGTTACCACGTGATAAATAACTGTAAACAGCAGGTATAACATACAAGGTTAAAAATCCTGAGAAAACCAATCCACCAATAATTACAATACCCAACGATATGCGACTAGTAGCAGCATCTCCAAGCGCTAATGCAATCGGCAATGCACCTAAAATGGTGGCTAAACTGGTCATTAAAATTGGTCGAAATCTAGATACTGCAGCTTGCTGAACAGCCTCTAATTTACTTAAACCTTCTTCTCGTTTTTGGTTGGCAAATTCTACAATTAATATACCGTTTTTAGTTACTAAACCGAGTAATACGATGATGCCAATTTGACTAAAAATATTCAATGTTTGATTGAAGTACCACAATGAAATTAATGCACCCGCCAATGCCATTGGAACGGTAAGCATAATGATAATCGGATCAACAAAACTTTCAAACTGTGCTGCCAATACCAAGTATACCAAAATCAACGCAAATACAAACGCAAAGGTTGTGTTTGATGAACTCTCAGAATAATCACGCGATGGTCCGCTTAAGTCTGTTGTAAAAGATTCGTCTAATACTTTTTCTTTAATTTCATCCATTGCTTTAATACCATCACCAATCGTTTTCCCTGGTGCTAAACCTGCAGTAACTGTAGCCGATTTATATCTATTGTAATGGTACAATTGTGGTGGACTACTTTGTTCAACAACATCAACTACGGCATCTAGTTGAATTAATTCGCCTTTGTCATTCCTTACAAATAGCGATTTTAAATCCAGGGGCTCATCACGATTCTGTCTATTAACCTGACCAATAACTTGGTATTGTTTTCCTTTCATGTTAAAGTATCCATAACGTATACCTCCGTATGTGAGCTGTAATGTTTGCGCAATTTGTTGAACACTTATACCAACAGCTTTTGCCTTTTCTCTATCAATTTCAATAACCAATTCAGGTCTATTAAATTTGAGGTTCACATCCATTCCTTGGAAGGTGGGATTTTTATTCGCTTCATCTAAAAACTTAGGCAAAAACTCTTGTAGTTTACTAAAATCTTGGTTTTGTAAAATGTATTGCACTGGCAATCCAGCACGTGATCCTCCGCTGCCATTTATGGTTTGATCTTGAATAACAAATGAACGTGCCTCCGTCATACCACCTACTGTTTTTTGGATGGATTGTGCAATTTGTTGTTGTGTAAGTTTACGTTCGTTTGGTTCGGTTAAAAAAATACGTGTGAAACCAGTATTTACTGCACCACTTCCAATAAAACCAGGTGCAACTACTGATAACAATACACGTTTTTCAGGTATTGAATCTATCACCATTTGTGCAACCCTATCCATGTAGTTTTCCATGTATTCGTATGATGCTCCTTCGGGTGCTGTAGAGGCAATGCGCATTACACTTCTATCTTCTAATGGTGCTAATTCGGATTGTATGGTTGAACCAATTAAAAATATGATAGCAACAGATGCCATTACAATGACAATTGACCACCATCTTTTTTTCATGAAGTTGCGTAAGGAGTTGTTGTAGGCGTTATTTAAACCAACAAAAAATGGTTCAGTTAAAACGTAAAATTTAGAATATTTATGGTTTTTACGTTGTAGTTTAACATTAAGCATGGGGGTTAATGAAAGAGATACAAATGCCGATATCAATACAGATCCTGCAACCACTACACCAAATTCTCTGAATAACCTTCCAACAAAACCTTCTAAGAAAATGATGGGTAAAAACACCACTGCTAAGGTAATTGAAGTAGAAAGTACGGCAAAGAAAATTTCGTTAGAGCCCTTAATGGCTGCTTCGCGCGGACTCATACCTTCTTCTATTTTTTTGAAAATATTTTCGGTAACCACAATGCCATCATCAACCACTAAACCTGTTGCCAGTACTATAGCCAATAGGGTTAAGATATTAATCGAGAAGCCAAATATGTACATGATAAAAAATGCACCAATTAATGAAACTGGAATATCAATTAATGGGCGGAAGGCAATAAGCCAATCACGGAAAAACAGATAGATGATAAGTACCACCAATAAAAATGCAATCAATAATGTTTCGCCAACTTCGGTAATTGACTTGCGAATAAATTTGGTATTATCTAATGCAATATCCAGTTTAATATCATCAGGAACATCATTCTTAATTTGATCGTATCTGCGGTAAAATTCATCGGCAATATCAATGTAATTTGCTCCGGGTTGTGGTACCAATGCTAAACCAATCATTGGAACTTTACTTTCTTTTAAAATGGTTTGTTCGTTTTCTGCACCTAAAATTGCATAACCAATATCTCGTAGTCTAATGGTTCTATTGTTAATTGATTGAATGATGATGTTATTAAAATCCTCTTCAGTATAAAAACGCCCGATTGTTTTAACTGATAATTCAGTGCTGTTCCCTTCAATTTTACCACCAGGCAATTCCACATTTTCGCGTTCTAATGCCATTCGCACATCTATCGGAGTAAGTTTAAATGAGGATAGTTTAACTGGGTCTAACCACAAACGCATGGCATAACGTTTTTGTCCCCAGATTTGAATGGTACTTACACCCGGAATTGTTTGTAATTTTTCCAACAAAACATTCTCTGCATAATCATTTACCTCTAAATGTGTTTTAGATGTGCTTTGTACGGTTAATGTTAAAATCGCATCAGAGTTTGCATCAGCTTTAGCCACAACTGGTGGCGCATCAATATCTTGAGGCAATTGTCTTACTGCCTGCGAAACTTTATCACGCACATCATTCGTAGCGGCTTCCAGGTCTTCACTTAAGCCAAACTCAACGGTAATAACGCTACTGCCTTGGTTACTTGCCGATGAAATAGAACGAATACCTGCAATTCCATTTATTGCTTTTTCTAAAGGCTCGGTAATTTGCGATTCGATAATATCTGGATTTGCACCCGTGTAATTGGTACGCACCGTAATAATTGGTGGATCTATAGACGGGTACTCGCGTACACCCAAAAAATTAAATGCAATGGCGCCAAAAAGCAATATAATAATTGACATTACTGTTGCTAATACGGGCCTATTTATACTTGTTGTACTTAAACTCATTTTTTTGTTTTTAAAGGTAAAGATTAGCTGTTAGTTCCTTCTGATTTTACAATTCTCAGCTGTGTTTATACACAAGAAAATCATTTATGACTAACGCTTTACTTTAGCCCCTTGCCTTAAATACATTACTCCCTCAATTACTACTTCATCTCCAGCTTGTAAGCCTTCCGTTACTTCAATTACATTTTCTTTACGAACACCTGTTTTTACTTTACATTCAATAACACTATCGCCTTGTGCAACATATACTTTTTGTCCTTTTAAAATAGGTACAATAGCTTGGGTTGGTAACAAATAAGATTTTGTGTTTGTTGATGCAACTATTGATACTTTGGCAAATGATCCTGGCAAAATTTCCTGTTTAGGATTAGCACAGATGGCACGCATAATTATGTTTCGTGTTACTTCATCAATTTTTGGTTCTATAGCATAAATTTTTGCCTGGAGTTGTTTTTCGTTTCCTTCTGTTGTAAAAAAGATGGTATTTCCTTTTTGTATTGTTTTAGCATATTTTTCAGGCACAGAAAATTCTACTTTAATTTGGTTGATATTTTGTAATGCAGCAATACGTGTTGTAGGTGTTACATAACTGCCTTCACTCATGTTGCGTAATCCTATTACTCCATTAAATGGTGCCCTTATTTCTGTTTTTCTTATTTGTTCTTTTAATAAGTCTATATCAGCATTTATGCTGCTTAATTCAGTAGAGGCAATGTCATATAATTCACTACTTATCGCTCCCTTTTCTAATAAAGTTTTATTTCGCTTCTCTGTATCTTCTTTCAGTTTTTTTGTAGCCGTTGCTTTTTTAAGTTGAGCTTGTAAATCACTATCGTTTATTTTTAAAAGTAGTTCACCTTTTTTTACTTGTGACCCTTCTGTGAAATTAATTTTTATAATTCTCCCTTGTGTTTCTGGGTATAGCAAAACTTCTTCGTCTGCCATTACATTCCCTGTTGTTTCTATTTTTCGTTCACTATCTTGAGGTTCAACCAATATCGTTTTTACCTTTGTGGGCATGCCTTTTTTGTTAGCAGAAGGTAATTGTGCAGTTTGATTAGGTTTTAATTTAGGCCAAGCCAATAAGCCTAAAATCGCCACTCCAAAAATTATGTAGATGATATTCTTTTTTCTCATAGCTATTAATTTTTTTGTACCGATATGTTACTTGTTACATCGGATAAATTGTTGTCCATCCTATTCATAAATTCTATAAACATTTTTTTTTCTTCAGCACTAAACCCGTTAAAAGCTAATTTGTTTAGTTGACTAAATGTGGCTTCAATTTTTGGTGCTATTTTTAAACCTTTAGGAGTAGGCGAAATAATATAAGCACGCCTATCTTCGCTATGTGGTGTTCGCTTTACCAAACCTTTATCAGTAAGGTAGTCTATTACCCTTACCATTGTTGCTTTATCTATTTGTAAACAATTGGCCAAGCATTGTTGTGTAATTTTCTCGTGTTTACAAATCAAACCTAATACATAAAAGTAACGGTCTAATTCTGCACCTACTAATTGTTGTTCTGCTGCGTGGTAGTATTTTTTAAACAGCATGTTAAACATCAAACTCAAAGGGCTATCTTTTGTTTCAAACGGATTTATTTTATTTTTTTGAGCTGTTAACATAAAGCAAATATAGGTGAAAATATATATAGTTGATTATATCAACTATTTTTGATAGGGTCTGTTTAATACAAGTGACTAAACGATTGAATAAATCGTAAGCATAAATCAACCATTGATTATATTACATTTGTGGCATTAAATAAATATGTCGTACTACATTAAGCAAGATTTAAACGATACCATTTGTGCCCTAGCAACAGCTGGTGGGGTAGGAGCAATAGGCGTAATACGCATTAGTGGTGCAGAAGCAATTACAATAGTTGAAGCTATTTTTAAAGGAAAACGTTTAACCCAACAAGCCACGCATACCGTTCATTTTGGTAAAATAGTTGATGGAGATAAAGTGATTGATGAAGTATTAGCAACCCTTTTTATCAATCCAAAATCATATACAGGCGAAAATACCATAGAGTTAAGTTGCCATGGCTCGCCATTTATACAACAACAAATCTTACAATTATTGGTAAGTAAAGGTTGCCGTTTAGCCAAACCGGGTGAGTTTACCTTGCGTGCTTTTTTAAACAAAAAACTAGACTTATCTCAGGCAGAGGCTGTGGCTGATTTAATTGCGAGTAACAGTGAAGAAAGTCACCGTACAGCCATGATGCAAATGCGTGGCGGCTTTAGTTACCAAATTGCTGATATGCGTGAGCGCCTCATTAATTTTGCCTCTTTAATTGAGTTAGAGTTAGACTTTGCCGAGGAAGATGTAGAATTTGCCAAGCGAGATGACCTTATCATATTAGTTAGCAATATACAGCAGCTTTTACAAGAACTGTTGCACTCCTTTAAATATGGCAATGCCATTAAAAATGGCATACCAACTGTAATTGCCGGTAAACCCAATGCCGGAAAATCAACGTTGTTAAATACTTTGGTAAACGAAGAGCGTGCTATTGTTAGCGATATTGCTGGTACTACACGCGATACCATCGAAGAAGCATTTGTGATTGATGGCATAACTTTTAGGTTAACAGATACAGCTGGCATAAGAAACAACTCTCAAGATAAAATTGAAGTAATTGGAATTGAGCGTACTTTTGATAAACTGCAAAAAGCCAGCATTATTATTTATGTGTATGATGCTTCCACAACTACCGAAGAAGAATTAAACAATGAGTTGGCACAGTTTGATTCTATAAATGCAATTGTAATTCCTGTTGCCAATAAAATAGACTTAACCACCACACCACTAATACCCAATGCTCAAACCATTTCGCTTTCGGCAAAAGATAAAACTGGTATAGAAGTTTTAAAACAAAGGTTAATAGAAACCGTGCGCAAAGACCAAGTAAAAAACGATGTTATTATTACCAACCTTCGCCATTACGAAGCTTTGCAACATGCTAGCGAAGCCTTGCAATTGGTGCTTAATGGTATAGATATGCAAATTACAGGAGAATTGTTGGCGTTTGATATTCGTAAAGCATTGTTTCATTTAGGCGAGATTACAGGCGATGTTACAACAGATGATTTGTTGGAGACGATTTTTAGTAAGTTTTGTATCGGAAAGTAATATTTTAAAATCAAGCTAAGATCTTACCCGGCTGCTTCAGATAAAAGGTTTCCCCTTTTTTCTCTATAATTTGAGTACCTTATTTGTAATTAAAACATCATTTGTTATTATTTGAACATAGTAA
>CANHBJ010000016.1 GCA_947459075.1 Bacteroidota bacterium | reverse complement strand
CCCATAGCAGCTCAAAACTAAAATATGCTTGTAATTAGGTTATATTTTTTATTTGGGTTGATCTTGTTGATGTGTGTAAAAACATCTGCACAAAATAACCGCGAATCGGATGAAAAAGTAATTGCCGATTTATTAGAACGACTGATTGAAAATACTGAATCTACTTTAGATTATACAGATTTACAAGACCAATTAGAACAATATAACCGCAATAAGTTAAACCTGAATAAAGCATCGCGTGAGCAGTTACAACGTTTAATTTTTTTAGACGAAAATCATATCAATGCAATCATTAATCACCGAATTAAGTTTGGCGATTTTCTTAATCTTTATGAACTGCAATCTATTGAAGCATTAGATGAGAGTAGTATATATTATCTAACTTATTTTGTTACGGTTGATGAGAATTGGATGGAAAACCAAACTACATTTAAACAAATGTTGATGAAAGGTAAGCACGAGTTTATAGGCTTATACGATACAGAAATGCAACAACGTGAGGGTTACAACAAAGAACGCATAAAAGAAGGTAAGACCTATTACACAGGTAGCCCTGATAGGTATGTATTTAGATATAGATTTAGTTATGGGAATAGACTAACTTTTGGATACACAGCTGAAAAGGATATGGGTGAGCAATTTGGCCAAGGTGCACAACCTTATGGTTTTGATTTTAACTCGTTACACTTTTATTACAGGCCTCGCAAGTCTATAATTAAAACCATTGCCGTTGGCGATTATCAGGTAAATTTTGGTCAAGGGTTAACATTTGGTTCAGGACTTGCTGCTCGTAAAAGTGCATTTGTAATGAACGTGCGCAGAAGTTACATGCCCATCAGGCCGTTTAGATCCTTAAACGAGAATGAGTTTATGCGTGGTGCTGCCGTAACTTTAGCAAAAGAAAAATGGCAAGTGGTTTTATTTGGCAGTGGAAAATACATCAGCACAAATTTTAATGCTGATGATACTTTGCAAGGTGATGATGTTTTTAGTAGTTTAAGTTTAACTGGTTTGCACCGCACGGCAAGTGAAGTAAGCAAAAAGCAAAATGTTTTTCAAACCATATATGGAGGTAACGCGCGTTGGTTATTAAAAAACGGACAGGTAGGTTTAACCCATGTGCAAACCCAATATAACATACCATTTTTGCCGGGTGATAAACCTTATCAGTTATACAATTTTAGTGGCACCGATTTGGGTAATACGGGCATTGATTATAATTTACAGTGGCGCAATTTTAACTTTTTTGGAGAGGGTTCACGCAGTTCAAACAATGCATTTGCAGTTACTTCGGGTATGTTAATTTCGCTTGATGCAAATTTGGATGTAGTGATGTTATACCGAAATTTTGCAAAAGATTATCAAACTACTTTTGCCAATTCGTTTGCCGAAAACAGTGATACAAGAAATGAACAAGGAATTTATACTGGAGCATCATTACGCATTAACCGAAAGTGGTTACTTAATTCTTATATAGATTTTTATCAAAGTAAATGGTTGCGTTATTTAGTTGATGGCCCAAGCCGCGGATTCGATTTTTTAAGTGAGCTGCAATACATTCCATCAAAAACAACACAGTTCTATATTAGATTCAGGCAAGAAATTAAGGGTCGTAACCAAGGTAACAATAACGAGTATGTTGATTACATTAGTTCGCAAACTAGAAGTGTTTATAGATTTAATGCACAATACAAGGTAAGTTTAAATTTAAGTGCTAAAAGTAGATTAGAGGTGGTAACTTTTAGTGACGATATCAATAAAAATCAAACCGGAACTTTGTTGTTACAAGATTTGAATTTAAGTTTACCACGCAAAAAAGTAGCATTAATTTTGCGCATGGCTTATTTTACAGTAGATGATTATAATGCACGAGTTTATGCTGCCGAAAATGATGTATTATATCAATATGCTGTGCCTTTGTATCAAAATAGTGGAGTAAGGTATTATGTGGTGGCTAGGGTAAAGGTAAACCGTAAGCTTGAGTTGTGGTTTAAATACAGTCAAACTCGCTATAGTAATATCAATACAATTAGTAGTGGATTAGAGGAAATTAGAGGAAATACATTAACAGATTTAAGGTTGCAGTTTAGGTTTTTGTTATAAGCATAATAATGATTTTTTAAACCCAATTTAGTTGATAAATGCAAAGCAAAATCTCATTACATGTTTTATTAGGTTGAATCCTTTATTAGAGCCATGCTATAGAACATGTTCAGTGTTTTTATAAATAAATGATTTACAAGATCTTGATTGATTCAGTTCTTTTAATGCTTAATGGTGATTTATTGAAAATTAAGTCTTACAAAAATTCTACATAAAATATCACTCTTAAATGTAAATTTGTCCCAAGTTATCATAAAGTTAACATGGATATTTTCGAAAAATTACAGAAAAAAGCAGGTCCATTAGGACAACATGCCGATGATGCCTACGGCTATTATATGTTCCCTCGTTTAGAAGGAGCTATTGGTCCACGTATGACATTCCGTGGAAAAGAAATGTTAAACTGGAGTCTAAACAACTATTTAGGTTTAGCCAATCACCCAGAAGTACGCAAAGCTGACGCTGAAGCAGCTGCCGAGTATGGTTTAGCTTACCCGATGGGTGCGAGGATGATGAGTGGTAATTCTGTTTTTCATGAACAATTAGATAGAGAATTAGCAGAATTTGTTGGAAAAGAAGATGCTGTATTATTAAACTATGGCTACCAAGGTATGGTTAGTGCCATTGATGCTCTGGTTGATAGACATGATGTGATTGTTTACGATGCAGAAAGTCATGCTTGTATTGTAGATGGTGTGCGTTTACATATGGGCAAACGTTTTTTATATAAACACAATGATGCTGCAAGTTTAGAACAACAATTAGTGCGTGCTAAAAAACTGACAGACGAATCTGGTGGTGGTATTTTGGTAATTACCGAAGGTGTTTTTGGTATGACGGGTTCGCAAGGAAACGTTGCAGAAATTATTGAATTGAAGAAGAAATATGATTTCCGTTTGTTTGTAGATGATGCACATGGTTTTGGTTCTATTGGCAAAGGTGGAAGAGGAATAGGTTTTGAGCAAGATTGCAACGATGGTATAGATGTTTACTTTGGCACTTTTGCAAAAAGTATGGCATTAATTGGTGGTTTTGTTGCTGCTAAAAAAGAAGTAGTTAAGTATTTACGTTACAATTTACGCTCTCAAATTTATGCTAAGAGTGTGCCTATGCCAATTGTTAAAGGTGCATTAAAACGTTTAGAATTAATTCGTAATCATCCTGAATATAAAGAGCAACTTTGGACCATTGTTCGTGCTTTACAAGGCGGATTAAAAGAAAAAGGATTTGATATTGGCCACACCAATACCATGGTTACTCCGGTAATGATGAAAGGTACTGTAGGCGAGGCAACAGGAGTTGTGCACGATTTACGTGAGAACTTCGGAATCTTCTGCTCAGTTGTGGTTTACCCAGTAATACCAAAGGGGATGATATTGTTGCGTTTAATTCCTACAGCAGTGCATACCTTAGCTGATGTGGAAGAAACCATCAATGCATTTGGTGCAATACGCAGTAAATTAGAAAGTGGCGCACACCGCATGGAGCAAGGAATTGTAGCCATGGGTGAACAACAATAAAAACTTTAATATAGTAAAAAGGCTGTTTCGTAATTTACGAGACAGCCTTTTTTATTTGATGTTAATGTATAATGTTTTTAGTTGATAGCCGTGTTTGGGTTTGGCAATGTGCCAATCTCACGCATATATCTGAAATGGGATTGCAAAGCGCTTAACAACGATTCATTTTCAAGATAAGGGATGCCATGCTCTTCGGCAGTTTGTTTTACAATATGCGAAAGTGCAGGGTAGTGCACATGACTAATTTTAGGAAACAAATGGTGTTCCACCTGAAAGTTTAATCCACCAATGTACCAACTTAATATTTTACTTTTGCGACTAAAATTAACCGTTGTGTTTAATTGATGTATGGCCCAATCATTTTCAATAACACCATTAACTGGCATTGGATGTGCTGTTTGTTCTAATGTATGTGCTAATTGGAAAACAGTGGTTAAAATTATTCCTGCTACAAAGTGCATCAATAAAAAGCCACTAAGTATTTGTAAAACCGGAATGTTAAAAACAACTATTGGCATTAAAATTACTGCCAAAAAGTAAAACACTTTTATTAAAATAATTTTGATAAGCGTATTGCGGTTTTCGCTTTCGCTACCGGGGTTTACACCACTTTTTGTAAACTGAGCATATTGTACAAAATCCTTTGCTAAAACCCAATAAAAGGTTAATAAACCATAAAAAAACATGGCATAAATCCATTGAAATTTGTGAAACCATTTTGTTTTGGTATGAGGCGAAAATTTAAGTACCAATCGGTCTTCTATATCTTCATCAATGTGTGTAATATTTGTGTAGGTATGATGTAAAATATTATGTTGAAGTTTCCAATTAAATACACTTCCGCCAACTAAATTAAGGGTATGTCCCATTAAAAAATTAACAGTTTTGTTTGATGAATATGCCCCATGATTAGCATCGTGCATTACACTCATACCAATACCTGCAAGACTCAAACCCATAATAAACCAAAGCATCATTGAAAAGCCAAGAGACGGTGTAAAATACAATAATGCAACAAAAGGCAAGATATACCCACTTAATAATACCATGGTTTTGATTACCATAGTAGCATTAGCATGTTTACTCATTCCGTTATCGTTAAAGTACTTATCAACTCTGGTTTTTAATTCAGCAAAAAATGGAGATTTATCTTTAGGGACGAACTTTACTTGTTGTTTCTGATTCATCTGTTTTAAGTGGTGTTTTTTAGTATCACAATTTATAGTATCTAATCTATAAATTAGATAAAAAGAATTGTCATTTTATTCCCAAAGGTTTATGTATTTAGTATTTAATAAAGGTAATAGATCCTTTTTACTTACTGATAATTCTATAGTACCTTGAGCGTATGAAGCCACTTCGTATGGGTTGAAAAGCCATGTGGCGCCATCATGGGTTAGTACAAAATTATCGTTTAAATGAAATTTATTTTCCTTGAACCAATATCCAGCATCATCTAAATTTGCTTTAATGGTTAATTCATTGGCTGTTCTAAAATCTGCTTCAGCTATGCTTAATAGCTTTTTAAGGTTACTGTCAGAAAATAATTTGTGCAGCGTGAGTATTTCGTTTTTTGGTTTATAATAATTACTGTAAATGGTAGAATACATACCATGAGCACCACCTGTGTAATCGTCCATTTCAACACTTAAACTCACTACATTGTTGCTTTGAAAAGGCACACTTATATTGGTTTGACTATACCAACTTTGTTCACTATCCTTAAACTCTTTTTTAAATTTTTCATACTCGGCCATAAAAGTATGTTGCGATTGTTCCAGGTTGGTGTTTCTATTTACGCCAAATATGGTTAGAACAATAGAATTTAAACTGTCAGCAATAGGTTGAGGTGATTTAAATAAAGGATAGGTATATGATATATGCGCACAATCGGGAGAGTCGATGTTGCAGTTTTGATAAACACGTTGTATTGATTGCAATTCATACATTAAAGTGTCTGTATAAAGGTTTGATGATTTTTGACATGACGAATGCAAAAAACCAAGAGCAAAAGTTAAACCTAACAAGCTAAGTATAAATTTATTCATGTTTCTTGATTAATTAATGGATGTAAATGTAAGAAATAAAACAGAAAATATATGAGCAACAAATAATCTATCAAGTAAGGTTTTAGATAATCATCTTACATACAAATTAGATAGATGCAGAAAACAAAAACAGCCGACACTTGCTTCAGCAGTTTTAATAAATGATGTTGTATTGATTATGCTTTTACTCCGTTTGATACCAAACACATGTTACTTACCTTATATAATAAACGAGCGCCTACATTAGCATCCCATTCATCTTTACCTGGAGCAACTTCGTTTATATCAAATGCGATGATTTGCTTTTTAGCATCTATCAATTTTTTAATTAAGTAAACTACTTGTTCAAATTCAAACCCCCCAGGAACCGGAGTACCTGTATTCGGACAAAGTTTTGGATCTAAACCATCAATATCAATACTTAAATATACTTTTTTAGGCAATGATCCTATAATGTCATCACATATTTTGGTCCACGATTTGCCTTCGTATTGTTGTGTTTTGATGTCACTGTCAAAAAAAGTTTCCACACGTTTTGATGAATCAATAATGTCTTTTTCATCTTGGCAATAATCTCTAATACCAACTTGCACTAACTTGCTTACTTGCTCAATTTTTAAAGCATTAAACATGATAGAAGCATGCGAAAACTCAAACCCTTCGTATGCATCGCGTAAATCAGCATGTGCATCAATTTGTAAAATACCATAGCTTTCGTGTTTCTCTGCTAAAGCCTGCATCAAACCAAGCGGTGTGCTGTGGTCGCCACCTAAAAGAGCCACAACCTTGCCTTTATCCATTTGTTTTAAAGCTTCTTTTTTCACCCATTTGTTCATCTCTTTACAAGCTTCATCTACTTCTTTTTTAATGGATTTCATGGTTGCGTTTTTCTCGGCAGTTTTACCTTCAGCATACATATCAATATACTTCTCGGCTTTTTTACGCAACTTGTTGCTGGTTGATTTTATTTTTTTGCTTACAGGTTGCATTGCGATTCCAAGCTTCCATGCATCTGCTACAAACGGGTCGAATAAATCTACTTGGTATGATGCGTCATATACCGCAGCCGGACCATCAGCTGTTCCTGCACTGTATGATACCGTAACTTCCCAAGGCACAGGAATAATGACCAATGAAGCATCTGCAGGTTCAAACGGCAAACCAAAAATATTGTTATCAGCACTCCCAATATCGTTTGGATTAAATTGTGCTATTTTGTTTTCTTTACTCATTACTAATGGCGAAATTATGTCTTAAAACCAATATTCAATGTTAAGTTTTTAAGAAATTTAATAAAACGGAATTAGTTGTTTTTTTTTCGTTGTTCAAACTCTAGTTTATAAATAACCCAAGCAATTCCACCAATAAGTAATAACAGTATGATGGCAAACATGATATTGTGCATTAACATAACACAAATGAAAGCATTGGTTTTTAAGTAAACTATGATGTTTGTAGGGGTTTGGAGTGAGTATTTATTAGTGTGAGTGTTTAATTGGGTTGCAGCCCCAAGAATTTTATTTAATTAGCTATATCAAGTAAACAAAAAACGGACGCTATTTTTGATAGCGTCCGTCTATATTTAAATAAGTGAAAAATTATTTCTTATTCTCAATCCACAATCGTGCATTTACAAATGCTTCAATCCAAGGAGAAACTTCATCGTTACGCTCTGGGTAATGAGCCCAATTCCAAGGGAAAGTGCTGCGCTCAATGTGTGGCATCATTACTAAATGTCGGCCTGTTTTATCACACATCATGGCCGTGTTAAAGTCAGAACCATTAGGGTTTGAAGGGTAACTTTCGTAACCAAATTTAGCTACAATATTATATTGCTCTTCTGCATAAGGCAAGTTAAATTTACCTTCACCATGCGATACCCAAACACCTAAAGTTGTACCTTCTAAAGTGGAAAGCATTACCGAGTTATTTTTCTGAACTTTTACTGAGGTAAAAATGCTCTCGTGTTTTTGCGAAACATTGTGGTGCATTTTACCATGTATTTCATGCTCTGGGTTAATCAACTCTAATTCCATTAACAATTGGCAACCATTGCAAATACCAACTGATAAAGTGTCTTCACGCTTAAAGAAATTCTTTAATGCGGTGTTGGCTTTTTCGTTGTATAAAAATGCACCTGCCCAACCTTTAGCCGAACCTAATACATCCGAGTTTGAGAATCCACCAACTGCACCAATAAACTGAATATCTTCTAGCGTTTCTCTTCCCGAAATTAAATCGGTCATGTGCACATCCTTTACATCAAAACCTGCTAAGAACATAGCGTTGGCCATTTCGCGTTCAGAGTTACTTCCTTTTTCGCGAATAATCGCTGCTTTTGGACGAGGTTTAGTAGCATCAACCGTTGGTTTTTTGCCTGTAAAATGTGTTGGAAAAGTAAAATGTAAAGGTTGATTTTTATAGTTATCAAAACGAGCTTGTGCTTGTCCGTTTTTGGTTTGTTTTGAATCTAATAAGAATGATGTTTTGTACCAAGTATCTCGTGTTGCAGTTACATCAAAAGTAAATTCATCGGCATTGTTTTTAATGGTTACGGTGTTGCCATCAACAACACTTCCGATGTTAACTACTTCAATTCCATTTTTAGCAAACTCAGATTCAACGCCTGCATCTGCTTGGAATACCACAGCAATATTTTCGTTAAATAATGCTTTAACAGTATCGTTTTCTTTTAAAGCTGATAGGTCAAAGTTTGCACCTAGGTTTACATCTGCAAAACACATTTCTAACAAGGAGGTAATTAAACCACCACTTCCCACATCATGTCCGGATTTAATTTTACCTGCTTTAATTAACTCTTGTAATGTATTAAATGCATTTTTAAAGTAAGCAGCATTTTTTATAGTTGGTACATCAACCCCAACTTTATTTAAAATTTGTGCAAATGATGAACCACCCAATTTAAAATTATCTTGAGATAAGTTGATGTAGTAAATATTACCTCCATTACGTTTTAAAACAGGCTCTATAACTTGGTTAATGTTTGAGCAATTTCCTGCGGCTGAAATAATCACAGTTCCAGGAGCAATCACTTGATTGTTCGGGTATTTTTGTTTCATCGATAAAGAATCTTTTCCGGTTGGAATATTGATTCCTAATTCGATGGCAAAATCTGAACAACTTTTAACTGCTTCATATAAACGAGCGTCTTCTCCTTCGTTTTTGCAAGGCCACATCCAGTTTGCCGATAATGAAACTGAACGCAAACCATCTTTTAACGGAGCCCACACAATGTTTGATAACGACTCTGCAATTGCAGTACGCGAAGCAGCAACGGGATCAATTAAAGCTGAAACAGGCGAATGACCGATGGTGGTTGCAATACCTTCTTTTCCTTTAAAGTCTAAAGCCATTACGCCCACATTGTTTAAAGGTAATTGTAACGGACCAGCACATTGTTGTTTAGCTACACGTCCGCCCACACAACGATCTACCTTATTGGTTAACCAATCTTTACAAGCCACAGCTTCTAACTGCAATACTTGGTTTAAATAGTTTGGTATTTGTTGGGTTGAATATGTTAAATCAGCATAATTGGTGTTCACGGTATTATCCGTCATGATGGTTTTAGGCGAGCTACCAAAAAAATCTTCTAAGGCATAATCCATAGGTTTTTCGCCTGTAGTTTTTGATTGGAAAGTAAAACGATGGTCGTTGGTTACATCACCCACGGCATACATTGGCGAACGTTCACGATCTGCAATACGTTGTAAAGTCTCTATATCTTTTTTGCCAATCACCAAACCCATTCGTTCTTGCGATTCGTTACCAATAATTTCTTTGGCCGACAAGGTTGGATCGCCCACAGGTAATTTATCCAAATCAATCAAACCACCTGTGGCTTCTACTAATTCTGATAAACAGTTTAAGTGTCCACCTGCACCATGGTCGTGAATAGATACAATGGGGTTGTTATCGCTTTCAACCAAACCTCTAATGGCATTGGCTGCGCGTTTTTGCATTTCGGGGTTTGAGCGTTGAATAGCATTTAACTCAATTCCCGAACCAAATGCTCCGGTATCGGCTGATGAAACCGCAGCTCCACCCATACCAATGCGATAGTTTTCACCACCTAAAATTACAATTTTATCACCTGCTTTTGGCGTTTGTTTAATGGCTTGATTTAACTTACCATAACCAATACCACCGGCTTGCATAATTACTTTGTCGTAACCAATTTTACGGTTGTTTTCCTCATGCTCAAATGTAAGCACCGAGCCTGTAATTAAAGGTTGTCCAAATTTATTTCCGAAATCAGAAGCACCGTTTGAAGCTTTGATTAAAATATCCATTGGTGTTTGGTACAACCAAGGGCGCTCGGCCATGCCATTTTCCCAATCCCGACTATTTTCGGGGCTTCCATTCTCTAAACGAGAATATGATGTCATGTAAACCGCTGTACCAGCTAGTGGCAACGAACCTTGTCCACCAGCTAAACGATCGCGAATTTCTCCTCCCGAACCGGTTGCTGCTCCATTAAAAGGTTCAACTGTGGTAGGGAAATTATGTGTTTCGGCTTTTAATGATAGTACCGAATCAAATTCTTTCTCTTGGTAAAAGTCTGGTATATCAGCACTTTTAGGTGCAAACTGTATAACCTTAGGACCTTTTATAAAGGCTACGTTATCTTTATAAGCAGAAACAATTTCGTTAGGATTGGTTTCTGATGTTTTTTTAATGAGCTTAAATAATGAAGTTGGTTTCTCTTCGCCATCAATCACAAACGTACCGTTAAAAATTTTGTGGCGGCAATGCTCCGAGTTGGCTTGCGAGAATGCAAATATTTCAGAGTCGGTAAGTTTACGTCCTAATTTTATAGACAAGTTATTCAAGTAATTAACCTCTTCATTGCTTAAAGCTAAACCTTCTGATTTGTTGTAAGCATCAATATCGGAAATTTCTATTATGGGTTCAGGTTTGATATTGATGGAATAAATATCTTGATTCAGTTCAGTGTATTTTTGAGATAACATCGGATCGAAATCCGTAAAATCTGCTGTTACTTTTTCAAATTCTTCAATCCTAATAATACCTGTAACGCCCATGTTTTGTGTAATTTCTACTGCATTGGTGCTCCATGGTGTTATCATTGCGGCACGTGGACCAACAAAAAAATCGGTTAAAACCGATTCGTTAAGTTTGCGGGCACCGCCAAAAAGCCAATTTAATTTCTGCGTATCCTCTGTTGAAATTTCACTTTGAGATTGAACTGCGTATAACGTATTGTTTTGGTTTACAAAAAAATGAATCATTTTATGTAGTCGTTTGGGTGGATTTAAAGAAAGCACAAAGTTAATTTAATTAGCCAAAAAGCGAATCCGATTATTACACATTATACCCACTATTTTAATGGCAGTTACAAATAGCTGTTAAACAGGATGTGAAGTAGCTTCAATTAAAAAAAATCATGCATGCAAAGCTCAAATTTTAACGCAGAGGCTTTTTGCAATGTCTTGCGAAGAATTGAGCATGTTCGATTAGAGAGTTTGAGGTTCTCAGAGTAACGCCTTCCGCATTGGGGAAGGGTTATTTAACCTCAATAGTTATCTTTCATACCACCTTTTGCGAAGCAAACTCTTTAACTCAAAAGCGGCAGACTTTGTTCTCAAAAAACTAAGCTAAAAACCTCCTTTAACTTACAGACGCTAAGGTCTGCACTGGTAGTCTGCGGTAAAATTTTTGAAAACTATTATTTCACCAACGAAAATACATACAAACACTCTAAGGCAATTTGCGTAGCGCGTTCGGTATAGGCTGCATCTTGTTGTGGCGTATTATCAAATGCCTTGGGATCATTGTAGGTTGTGCCGATACGTAAATCTACACCCGGGATAAATGGGCAGTTTTGTTCTGCATCACTACAAGTCATAATTGCTGCAAAATGTTGTTGAGGATTTTGTGGATGATTATACACCTTAGAGAAACATGTTGTAAAATCATCATCGGCAAATTTTACGGTATAGGTTGGGTTGATGGTTTGGCCATCGTCTATAATATCAAACCCAATTTTACGCAGTGCGTTGATGGCATTGGGGTTAAATGCGGTGGCTTCTGTACCACCTGAAAAAGTAAATACATTTCTCACCTCAAAATAATTTGCTGCAACTGCGGCCCACACTTGTCCGAAGTGGCTCCTTCGCGAGTTATGTGTACATACATAAACCAATTTTATGGGTTCTTGGTTATCTTTTTTAGTTTGAATATAATTGCTAATTTTTTGTAAAAGTTGTTTTCTTTCTTCGCTAATTTCTGCAAAGCGAGGAATTAAATTATTGCAAAATGATTGAATGCTTATATACATTATTTTATTGAGTTTAGCTTTTAAATGATGAACGTTTTTTTAGCGCGTATTGAACCAGTAATATTAAAGCAGGAACCTCCACCAATGGACCAATAACTCCTGTGAAAGCTTCACCGCTGTTCATTCCAAATACAGCAATTGCCACTGCAATGGCTAATTCAAAATTGTTACCAGAGGCAGTAAAAGCAATAGAGGTTGATTTACTATAATCGCTGCTTAGGTATTTACTTAAAGCAAAACTAATAAAGAACATCACTCCAAAATAAATAATCAAAGGAATAGCAATACGAATTACATCGAACGGGATTTGTACAATTGTCTCGCCTTTTAAGCTAAACATTAATACAATGGTGAATAGCAGGGCAATTAGGGTGATGGGAGATATTTTAGGTATGAATTTATATCTTAACCACTCATCGCCTTTTAGTGCAATTATTCCATAACGACTAATTAAACCAAGTGCAAAAGGAATACCTAAATAAATTCCAACACTTTCAGCAATTTGGCCGATTGTGATGTTAACTTCCATACCTTTAAAACCAAATAGCGGAGGCAGTAACATTAAAAACAAATAGGCATATAAACTAAAAAACAAGATTTGGAAAATACTGTTTAAGGCAACCAATCCGGCTGCATATTCTCGGTTGCCTTCTGCTAAATCATTCCAAACAATTACCATGGCTATGCACCTAGCTAAGCCAATTAAAATAAGGCCATTTCTATATTCAGGATAATCACCTAAAAAAATAAGTGCCAAAGCAAACATCAAAATTGGGCCAATAACCCAATTTAAAATAAGAGATAATGTGAGTACTTTTTTATTTAAAAATACTTCACTCATTTTTCCGTAGTCAACCTTTACCAGTGGTGGATACATCATTAAAATTAAACCTATTGCTATAGGAATGTTTGTTGTTCCACTACTAAAAGTATTAATGTAGTTAGCTGTTTGCGGTATAAAATATCCGATGCTTACCCCTATAATCATGGCTAAAAAAATCCATAACGTAAGGAATCTATCTAAAAAGGCTAAACGTTTATTCATAAAAAATTGAACTGATTAAATTAAACCGTATTTTACAATTATACCAATTTGGCCGGCATGGTAAGCAGTATGTGAAGTAATTCTACCTATGGCTTGTGCCTTGGTTCGAGTACCAAATTCTTTAGTGGTAATTTCTTCTTGCCATCCATCTGGTAATACTTTATTGATAGCCTGTTCCAGATTAACTTTAGATTCTTCCAAATAATCCAATAGTTCTTGCAGGTTTGTAAATTGATCTTTGTCTTTACCAACTCCTATTGTTTCAATAGAACCTTTGATATCCAATCCAAAAACATTACGAGCAAATAGTTGCTCCACCTCGCCAATGTGTTTTAATAAAAAGCCAACACAGTTAGATTGAGGATGCAATCTTTTAAGTAAATCAGACTCGTTAAGTTGGGTAAATTGATTTGTTAATCGAGTTCTCGACTCCAGCCATAGCTCGAGTATTGCTTGTGTTTGATTCATGCTTTTATTTTAAACGATTAACAGCATCCGCCACCTGGGGTGCAAGAGGTGTTGTTTTCGGTATTAGTTAAGTTGATTAGATTTACTTTAAGTTTTTCTGGTGGAATACCACATTTATCTTGGGCCAAACAATTGGTTAATTTTGCTGTTAGCTCAAAGTTACCATTAGTAGTATTATAATATAATCCATATTTTCCTATGGTGTCTGCCTGATATTCTACCTCCACTTCGGCATCAGGCAAGCGCAAAACGCGTTCCGATAAATCGATGATATTAGCCAATTTTTGAGGTGCTAAACGGTGATCAAAATCGTTGGCTTCCCATAGTTGAAAATTAATGACTTGTTCGATTCTTGCAGTGCCACCACAATCAATAAATTGTTTGGTAATAACACCCACTTCGGTTACATGAAAATGAGCAGGAACAATTGTTCCATTGGGCAATTTAAACTTGACCTCATTTAAATTTTGTAAAACACTTTTTACTTCAGATAATTTCATAATTTTTTTATTTGCAGCAAATTGCTGCTGGTTTTTTAGATAATAATTCAGATGTTAGTTTATTGAATCTATTCACGAACTCTTCAAGTTTTTTCCAGTTGATACAGTAGCAAGATTTAGGTCCGTTTAATGTTCCTTGAATAAGCCCCATGTTTTTTAATTCTTTTAAATGTTGCGATACGGTAGATTGTGCCAAAGGCAATATTTCTACAATTTCACCACAAATACATTCATTACGTTCGGCTAATGTTTTTAAAATGGCGATACGAGCTGGATGTCCGAGGGTTCGAGCAAAATCAGATAAATAAATCTCGTCTCTTAAAAATTCACTTTTTTTGTTGATAGCCATAATTTAAATATATATCGCAAATATACGATTAAAAACTATTTGTAAAAGGAATTTGTTGCTTTATTTTAATTGAAAAATATCATCAAGCAATAAAGTAATATCTTTATACATCTGATTTTCTAAACATGAATACAAAATTAATTAAATCGGTTATCGCAAGTGGATTGGTAATTTGGTCTATATCCGCTCTTACTTTCACAAATAATCCTCCAGATTCATGCACCGGTGCCCCTGGAGAATCTAATTGCACATCTTGCCATGGAGGTAGCACGTTAAATAGTGGAGGGGCGTTAAATAATATTTTGTTAACAACATCAGTGCCTTTAAGTTCTTTACAACCCAATACCACTTACACATTTAATTTGTCTTTTAGTCAAGCTGGTAGAACAAAGTATGGTTTTCAGTTGTGTGTACTTCCTTCAGGTGCAACTCCTTCATCTTCTAGTATCGGTACATTAATAGCTTCAAGTAGCGAAACCCAATTGTCATCAACAACAAACCCTAACCGTACATATCTGATGCATAATGTAAGTGGTACATCAGCTCCAGGAGCTACTAAAACTTGGCAATTTCAATATACAACTCCAAATGCAATTAATGTAAGTCCGGTTTTTTATGTTGCAATAAATTCTTCTAACGGAAATAATTCGAGTTCAGGAGATTTAATTTACACAAAAACGTTTTCATCTACAATACTACCTGTAAAATGGGGTGATCTAAAAGTTTTTTCAACCGAAAACGGAGTGCTTATCAATTGGTCAACTTTAACAGAAATTAATAATCATTATTTCGAAGTGCAAAGAAGTTTGAACGGATACGATTGGGAAACAATAGGTGAAGTAAAAGGAAGCGGTAATCAAACTATAAAAAAAACTTACCAATTTGTTGATAATACTCGTTTGATAAATGCATATTATAGGTTAAAGCAAGTTGATTATGATGGTAAATTTGAATACTCTAAGCTGGTACGTATTGATAAAAAAATACAGGAAGTAGTAATTCCATTTTATGACAATTTAACTAATAATATAGTGCTACCAAATTTAGATTACACAGCGCTGCTACTTACCGATATGAAAGGTAAATCTTTTGCTGTAAATACAATAATATCAGGTGGAGTGTTGCAAATAGATGTAAAAAATTTACCTTCAGGAATATATGCGTTAAGCGCATCGCACCAATCTAATAATGCAAGTTGGAAAGTTTGGATTGCAGGTAGCGGTTATTAAAAAAATACTTTAATAAGTATAGCGGAATTACTGGTGTAGTTCCGCTATTTTTTTTCTCTTTACTTTAAAGAATTTATATTAATAAAGAGCCAACTTATTATTTACATCAACAAAACAGCTGATGCGAGTTAGCCAAAACGAATTTATGTTGTTAAAATATTTATGATTTAAATACAACATATTTTGTAATTCAATTTCTACACTTTATTGTAGTAAAAAGTTGAGATTGCATTGGCGTATTAGCTAAAAACTAAGTTTTGAAATACGTAATACAAAGCGTAAAATTGAACATTATGGAAAATAATTATTTTGCTCACGAATCAGCTTTTGTTGATGAAGGTTGCACCATTGGTGATGGAACCAAAATTTGGCACTTCTCTCACATTATGAGTAAGTGTGTTATTGGTACAAACTGCAACATTGGCCAGAACGTAGTAATTAGTCCAGAAGTGGTTTTGGGTAACAATGTAAAGATTCAAAATAACGTTTCTATTTATACTGGTGTAACCTGCGATGATGATGTGTTTCTTGGTCCATCATGTGTATTTACCAATGTAACCAATCCACGCAGTGCCGTTAATCGCAGAGGTTCGTATGCCAGAACTCATGTGGGTAAAGGCGCGTCAATAGGTGCAAATGCAACCATTGTTTGTGGTCATGATATTGGTGAGTTTGCTTTTATTGGTGCAGGTGCTGTTGTTACTAAAAATGTTCCTGCCTTTGCATTATTGGTAGGTAACCCCGCCCGTCAATTGGGTTGGATGAGCGAGTTCGGACACCGTTTGCAGTTTGATGCCAACAGCAAAGCCACTTGCCCCGAAAGTGGACAAGTTTATGAATTGAAGGATAACATAGTTACACGTATTGCTTAAGAATATACTTACCTTTATTAAAAGTAAAGTTACTTTTTGTGAGCAAATAATTGATTGTGTTTCAATTACGAATTACAACAAATCTTTAATTCAATTTTATTTTCCTTTTGATACTCTCCATTTCTACGCGCATTCCCTTTAGCATATTCATGATACTTTCTAAATTCAACTCTTCCTCTTTTTTATCAGAAACATTTAAGGTGCATACAAATTGCCAAATTTCTAATACATCCGAAATGTGAACAGTGTAAGGTTCGTAATTTTTATTATCCGAGTGTAGCTCCAATTCACTGCCTTTTTTGTAAACGCGTTTGTAAACAATGCCTTCTTCTTTGGTAATTAATACATAGGTATTACCATTAGTAATATCGTTTATGTTTTCTACAAACTTACTTACAACAAAACTACCATTTTGTAATGGCGGCATTGAATCACCTTTAATAGGAAACGCACGGTGTTTGCCCACAATTTTAAAAGGTAAATTCATATTCGGTAGGTTTTCAAAATACTCAGGGTCGCTGTAGCCATTTAAGTAACCAGCCGATGCACGTGCAGTAACTACCTCTACTAAATCGTTGTTGTTGGCATCAACCATAATGGGGAACAAAATACGGTTTTGCCCCACTTTCATTAACGATGTTGAATCAACTTTGCTTAAATCACATTTTAGCAAGGCATCAATCGCCACATGAAACATGGTGCTTAATCTTATTAGAATATCAACCGGAGGGTCGGCTCTTTCTTCTTCGTAAGACCCAATACGTGCACGGGTAATATTTAGTTTGTCGGCTAATTGTTGCTGACTCCATCCTTTAAGCGAACGTAAGTGTTTGATGTTGTTTGATATTTTACTCATAACTGCTATTACTAAAATTATTAGCACAATTATACTAAAATAATTGGTAAACTTGCAAGCCTATTTTTTTGATTGATTACACAAAGTTGATTTGGCCTTTGTAAAGCTTAATTTTACAATTAAATTGTCGATTGGTGTGGTTTTGATTATCAGCAAAACATACCAATCGACATTCTAACAAGTTAATACTCCACAACAAATACAAGTGGATACTGATTTAATTATATTTGATTTTGAAAAGTGATGAACAATATGCAAAATAACCAAATTAGTTGCCCTAACTGTGGCAACCCTATAGATGTTGAAGATATTTTAGCCCACAAATTAGAAGAAGAGTTAAGAGTTAAATTTAATGCCCAATTGGCTGCCGAAAAGAAAAAATACGAATCGGAGTTGGATACCTTAAATAAAGCCAAAGAAGAATTTGAAGCCAAGAAGAAAAAAGAAAACGATTTATTTCAAGATCGTTTGGATAAAACGTTGAAAGAAGAGCGTAAACTTTTAGAAGTGAAGCTAAAGGCAAAGGTGAATGAAGAATCTTCGGAGCAATTGCAGGCTTTGCAAGAAGAGCTAAAAGAAAAGTCGGAGCAAGTAAAAGAACTTAACCGAAGCAAAGCAGAAATTGAAAAACTAAAACGCGAGAAGGATGAAATGCGCGAATTGGTAGAAGCAGAATCGCAGAAGAAACTAAACGAATTGTTGTTTGCAGAAAAAGATAAAATACGCAAAGCAGAAGAAGAGCGAAGTGAGTTACGTTTTAAAGAATTACAAAAACAGTTAGAAGACCAAAAGAAACTAACTGAAGAAATGAAACGTAAGCAAGAGCAAGGCAGCATGCAACTTCAGGGAGAGGTGCAAGAACTGGCCATAGAAGAGTGGCTAATTTCTCACTTCCCTTTAGATTCAATTGAAGAAATTAAAAAGGGTGCACGTGGTGGTGATTGTATTCAAGTGGTGAACACACGCACGTTACAAAACTGTGGTAAAATTTATTACGAAAGTAAACGTACCAAAGATTTTCAGTCGGGGTGGATTGAAAAGTTTAAAGCAGATATACGCGAAAAAGGAGCAGATGTTGGAGTATTGGTAACCGATGCCATGCCTCCAGATATGGAGCGTATGGGACTGCGTGATGGCATTTGGATTTGTACATTTGAAGAATTTAAAGGCTTGTGTTCGGTATTGCGCGAATCGATTGTGCAACTGAGTAACGCATTAAGTTCGCAAGAAAACAAAGGCGATAAAATGCACTTGTTGTATGATTATTTAACAAGCACCACTTTCCGTATGCAGGTAGAAGCTATTGTAGAAGGATTCTCGCAAATGAAAGTAGCTTTAGATAGTGAAAAACGCGCCATGCAACGTATTTGGAAAGAGCGTGAGAAACAAATTGAAAAAGTAATAACCAACACCATTGACATGTATGGCTCAATAAAAGGAATTGCAGGTAGCGCCATACAACCTGTAAAAGCATTAGAGTTGCCAGAAGGCGAAGACTTGTTGGATGAGGAAGTTTAGCAAAAGGACAGTACGCATAAAGCGTCAGGCCTTTTGATGAACAGTAGTTTGATTTTTATTAAAGCATACTCAACCTTGCTGACGCCAAATGCGTAAGATGGTTGGGTGAAGAATATTTATCAACTATTGACCTAAAAACGCTTGTTTATTTGGCACATTATTACACCTTTGCCACTTTGTAAAATTGGCCTTTGGCCATAAATTAAACAACTATGCAAGTAAGCGCACACAAAGTAGTATCTATTCATTACACATTAACGGATAATGCAGGTACAGTATTAGACAGCAGCAGCGGACGTGAGCCGTTGATGTACATTCAAGGTTTAGGTCACTTAATTCAGGGAATGGAAGAAGGAATTGAAGGCCGTACAACTGGTGAAAAATTAAATTTAAAAATTGCTCCTGAAAAAGGATATGGTGTGCGTAACGATGAGTTCGTACAACAAGTACCTAAGGCTGCTTTTGGCGACCAAGAAATACAACCAGGAATGCAGTTTGAAGCAGGAACAGAAGAGCAACGTTACATTGTAACTGTTACTGCTATTGAAGGTGATATGATAACAGTAGATGGCAATCATCCATTAGCAGGTGTTGAGCTCAACTTTGATGTAGAAATTATTTCAGTTCGCGAAGCAACAGGCGATGAGTTAGCTCATGGTCATGTTCACGGACCAGATGGACATCAACATCATTAAATACATATTTCTTTAAAGTTAAAGTCCGTTACCAATAAGTTGGTGCGGACTTTTTTTATAATGCTTAATCATAAATTTAAGAAGATTGGATTGTAAATGATAATCAATTATAATTTTACTGTTGGGTCTATAAGAATGATATGATTAAGGTTAATTAAGTTGTTTAAATAGTGTAATCTTGTATCAATTAATATTTAAAAATACATAAATCATAATTGTGGAATTTTTCAATCCCTTAATCCATGACATATCCCTATCAAATTAAAACACTCCAACAGTATCACGAAGCATTTAAGCAAAGTGAAGAAAATCCTGAAATGTTTTGGGACAATGTAGCCGAAAACTTTGTATGGCATAAGAAATGGGATAAGGTACTGGATTGGAATTTTACCGAACCTAAAGTAGTATGGTTTAAAGGTGGAAAATTAAATATAACTGAAAATTGTATAGACCGACATTTAGCCACCCGTGGCGATGAACCCGCCTTAATATGGGAGCCTAATAATCCTAATGAGGAAACACGAGTTGTTACCTACAATAGATTGCATAAACGTGTTTGTCAAGTTGCACAAATGTTAACTAATCTTGGTGTAAAAAAAGGCGACAGAGTTTGTATTTACATGGGTATGGTTCCTGAACTTACTTATGCTGTTTTAGGTTGTGCACGTATTGGTGCTATTCATAGTGTAATATTTGGTGGGTTTTCGGCACAAAGTATTGCCGATAGATTAGAAGATGCTAAAGCTGAATATATTATTACATGCGATGGTGCATATCGAGGAAATAAAGAAATACCTCTTAAAAGTGTGATTGATGATGCTTTGTTAGGAAACAAAGTAGTGAAAAAAGTAATTGTTTATACACGTACGAGCACTCCCATTTCTATGATTAAAGACCGTGATTTTTGGTGGGAAGATGAAATGGAACATGCCGAAAAACAAGTAGAAAAAAATGGCGTGGTTTCATTCCCTGCCGTATCAATGGATGCAGAAGATCCTTTGTTTATTTTATATACATCTGGTTCTACCGGTAAACCTAAAGGGGTGGTTCATACGGTAGCGGGATATATGGTTTGGTCTACATATACCTTTGTAAATGTATTCCAGTACAAAACAGGACAAATACATTTTTGTACAGCAGATATTGGTTGGATTACAGGGCACAGTTATATTGTATACGGGCCGTTAAGTGCAGGTGGAACATCATTGATGTTTGAAGGAATTCCTACATGGCCTGATGCTGGACGTTTTTGGGAAATTGTAGATAAGCACAAAGTAGATATTTTATATACTGCACCTACTGCAATACGAAGTTTAATGGGCTTTGGTTTAGATTATGTAAAAGGTAAAGATTTAAGTTCATTAAAAGTTTTAGGATCAGTTGGTGAACCAATTAATGAAGAGGCTTGGCAATGGTATTATAAAAACATTGGTAAGGAACGTTGCCCAATTGTAGATACTTGGTGGCAAACCGAAACTGGTGGCATAATGATTTCTAATTTAGCTGGTGTAACTCCTCACAAACCAGCACACGCTACGTTGCCATTGCCCGGTATTCATCCAATTTTGGTTGATGAAAATGGAAATGAAATTACTGGAAATTCAGTAAGTGGAAACTTGTGTATTAAGCATCCTTGGCCAGGTATTATTCGTACCACTTATGGCGACCATGAACGTTGTCGTACCAACTATTTTGCCACATACCCCAATTTATATTTTACGGGCGATGGTTGCATGCGTGATGAGGATGGTAACTACCGCATAACAGGTAGGGTAGATGATGTATTAAATGTTAGTGGTCATCGAATTGGAACAGCTGAAGTAGAGAATGCCATTAATATGCATAGTGGTGTAGTAGAAAGTGCAGTGGTGGGTTACACACACGATATTAAAGGTCAAGGTATTTATGCTTATGTAATTTACGAAGGCTCCCATCACGAACAAAATCTAACTCGACCAGATATTTTACAAACCGTATCACGCATTATTGGCCCAATAGCTAAACCCGATAAAATACAGTTTGTTACCGGTTTGCCCAAAACGCGTAGTGGTAAAATTATGCGCAGAATTTTGCGCAAAATTGCCGAAGGAGAAATGGGTAATATTGGCGATACCTCCACATTATTAGACCCCAATGTAGTGGAAGAAATTATTAAAGGTGTGATTTGATATTTGATCCAATTAACATGTTAAGGTGCAATCAGTTTTGGTTGCATTTTTTTGTTTATTAACTTTATAGTTAAAGTCAGTTGAGCTATGATTGTATTGTAAGTATTATTCAAAAACTTGTCTTAACTTCCGATTTTATTACGGTTAGTTATGGCAAATAAAAATACACTACACAGAAGAAGTTTTATAGCAAGGATGTCGGCTGCATTAGCTGCTACATGGGCAATGCCAGTATTAGGAGCAACCAAGTTTTTAAAAAATAATATTACAATTGAAATGGAAAATTCCAATCCTATTAAAAATATCAAAGCCATGGGTTTTCAATGGGAAACAGCTGATCCTTTTCTTTTTTGTGTTCATCATGAAGATGCTTTTCCAAAAGGAAACGATCAAATGGGGCCCTCATCAGAATATATTAAAGGCCGACATTTGGGTGATGATTTCATCATCAAAGACGGGTTTCGCATGTATCACGGCAAAGTAATTCCCGGTTTCCCAGGACATCCACATCGTGGTTTCGAAACAATTACGGTGGTGCGTAAGGGTGTTGTTGATCATGCTGATTCGTTAGGTGCAGCAGGTCGTTATGGCAATGGCGATGTGCAATGGATGACAGCTGGCAAAGGTGTTCAACATTCAGAAATGTTTCCTTTAATTAAGAAGGAGGAAGTAAATACAATGGAGTTGTTTCAAATTTGGTTGAATTTGCCTGCTCGTAATAAAATGGTTGAACCACATTTTAAAATGCTGTGGAGTGAGGATATTCCTAAACTTAATCATCAAGACCATAATAAAAAAACAACAATTGTAGAAGTGATTGCAGGTTCATTAGGTAAATTAAAAGCACCAACACCTCCACCAAATTCTTGGGCTGCTGATTCCTTAAATGAAGTAGCCGTTTTGAATATAAAAATGCAAGCAGATGCAACATGGATTTTGCCTAAAGCATCAGCAGGAATTAATCGGATGTTGTACTTTTATCAAGGAAGTGAAATTGAACTTTCGGGTAACAAATTAGCTAAATACCATTCCGCTGAATTGGCCTCTGATTTGGATATTACCATTAGCAACGGAAGTGAAGAATGTGGAATTTTAATTTTACAAGGAAAACCCATTAATGAACAAGTGATGCAATATGGTCCGTTTGTAATGAACACCAAGGAAGAAATTCATCAGGCATTTGATGATTACCAAAAAACACAATTTGGTGGCTGGCCATGGCAACGTTACGACCAAGTGCATGACCGCAACCTTGGGCGCTTTGCCAAACATGCCAATGGTAAATTGGAGAAGCCTAAAAGATAAATAAGTGTTGGTTTGGAAATTACCTCTTTGTGCTAATTAATTGATACATTGCTACGCTGATGAATTGGTTTAAATCCTTATTATTATCTGCTGTTGGAGTTGTTTTATTTTGGCTAGCCTTGCGCAATTTGCCATTGCATGAGCTTGGAACGCAGCTCAAGCATGCTAATTATTGGCTAATTATTCCTGTTTTTTTAGTTACTTTACTCGTTTATTATATACGCATTAAAAGGTGGCAATTGCTCTATAAAAGTATACATTTTAATGTTCCTTTTAGAGTTGCGTGGATTTCACTTTGTGCTGGTTATTTAATTAGTTATGTTGTGCCTAGAGGTGGAGAAATAACAAGGTGTTTGTTGGTTAAGCGTTATAAGGATGTCCCATTCAATCAGTCGTTGGCAACAGTAATCATAGAACGTGTTACCGATTCACTTTGTCTTTTGTTGCTTTTAATAGGGATTTTGATTTTTAATGTGCAAGAAACCTCCTCCTTTTTTCATACCAATATTATTTTACCTTTAACTAATAGGTTTAACATGAATAGTTTGTTGATTATAGCTTTATTCGGTTTGATGATGTTAGGAGGAGTTTATTTTTACATCAGTAAAAAAGCTAAAGATGGTGCATGGGTCACTAGTTTTTTAAATGCATTAAAACGCTTGTTGTTGCTTAATCAAAAAGGTTATTATTTATTATACACTTTGATTATTTGGATAGGCTATTTTTTAATGACATACTTTTGGATTTTTGCTTTTGATGAAAGTAGCGTACTCACTTTTTCTCAAGTTTTTGTGGTAATGATAATCGGAAGTATAGGTAAGTCGGTTCCTATTCAAGGTGGTGGAATGGGGGCTTATCATTATTTAGTAGCACAAGCATTTTTTATGTTTGGAGTAGGTTTGATTACTGGAAATGCACTTGCAATTATTATTCATGGTGCGCAAACAATATACACGCTTATTACAGGTTCAACTGCCTACTTAATGGTTATTTATGACGAAAAAGACCGTAATTTGTAATCTCAATATGCAGTATAGAAATAAATTAGTTGTTATCATTGCCCTCTTATTGGGAACAACCATACATGCCCAAGTTACAAAAGTTGGGAGCGATACCCTATATGATGTAGCTTGTTGGAATGTGGAGTGGTTTGGTGATGCAGCAGAAGGACCAACCAATGAAGTAGCTCAATACGACAATATCAAAACGATAATTACTAATTCTGAAGTAGATATTTGGGGATTATGTGAAGTATCAAACCCAACTACATTTTATAATTTATTAAACGAGTTACCTTCTTATCAGGGTGTATTATCAACCTATAACCAAACGCAAAAAACTGCATTGCTTTTTAATAAAGATTTGTTTGAGTTAATGAGCAGTAGTTTAATAAACGACCCAAGTAATCCTGATTATTATAATGCTTTTGCATCTGGTCGATATCCATTTGAAGTTGTATTACGCACTAAAATTTATCCTTTTGATTCAGTTTATTTTTATGTAGTTCATTTGAAGGCAAACAGTGGCAGTGCAGATCAATCGTCATATAACCGTAGGGCTAATGCATCGTTATATTTGCAGCAATTTTTAAATACACAACGTGCCAATAAAAAAGTAATAGTACTGGGAGATTTTAATGATGATGTAGATCAATCTGTTGTAAGAATAAATGGTTCTTACTTATTGTCACCTTTTCAAAATTTCAATAATGATTCAACCCGTTACTTTTTTCCAAGTAAACAGTTGAGTTTGGCTGGAGAAACTACTTATCCAAACTACAAGCCAATTAATATGATTGATCATATTTTAACTTCAAAGGCCTTGTCAGATTCGTTTTATGTGAATCAATCTGCTGTTGTATTAAAACAATTATCGGCTCAAATTAGTGGCTATTTATCTAATACTTCCGATCATTATCCTGTTTTAGCTAGGTTTAATTTAAAACGTTATCCAAAGGTTATACCACAAGATACATCTAAAAAAGATACTATTCCTAATACAGGAGTTCTCGAATTTTCTCAGGTTGGGTTTAATGTTTATCCAAATCCTTCACAAGGTATATTTACCATTGATGCAGATGTTAACATTCAAAACATAACATTATATAACCTTTTAGGTGAGGAGGTTTATACTAATCAACCCATAAAAAATGCCCGAGTATTTACCTTACCCGAGCATGTTAAAAGTGGTATGTATATGTTGTTAATACAAACACCTACTATTAATTTATACAAACATCTTCATGTTTTACGATATTAGTTATTTAGGCATTTCAATTGGCATATTGGCATTCCGCCACGCACCAATACCACCATCTAAATCGTATACTTTTTTAAAGCCTAAAGTTTGCATTTTTTCTGAACACTCAGCACTACGCCCCCCGCTTCCGCAGTATACATAATATGCAGTATTTCGGTCTAGTTTGTTAAGTTCTGCATCAAAACTATCGCTAAATATATCCATTAATTGTGCATCTTTAATAAACCCTTTTTTGTATTCACCTGGAGTGCGTACATCTAAAATTATACCCGGTTGTGTTTTTATTTTCTCGCTAAATTCTGAGGCATTAACAACTTTAAATACGATTCCCGTGTCGGTTATATTTTCCGCTGAATTTATATTTTCGGTATTTGTTTGCTTAGGTTGGTTGTTACTGCAAGCAATTGTAAGAAATGCGCCAAACGCAATGGTGTATATTACTTTCATAATGATTTTTTATTATCCAAATATATATCTTAATTTTTGATGCAAATAATTAATTTGCGGCATCATGAAAATCACATTTTTAGGCACAGGCACATCTCAAGGCGTTCCCATTATCGGTTGCGATTGTTATGTATGCAGTTCTGAAAATATGGCTGATAAAAGATTACGAACATCTGTTTTGGTTCAAGCCAACGATAAAAATATAGTAGTAGATAGCGGACCTGATTTTAGGCAACAAATGCTGGCCTGTAAACTTAAACGTTTGGATGGATTAGTATTTACCCATGCACACAAAGATCATATTGCAGGATTAGATGATATACGCGGATTTAATTTTATACAACGAGAGGCCATTGATGTATACTGTACATCAGCTGTTGAGCAACAGATTCGAAATGAATTTGCTTACAT
>CANHBJ010000015.1 GCA_947459075.1 Bacteroidota bacterium | reverse complement strand
CATCTGTGATCTTAGCTATCTCTTTACCATCCCATTCTTGATAAGGATTTGTAGATAACAGAAAATTATTGACGTGTACATTACGGTCGATACGCCCAATTTTAAATAAAAGTCCAAGCAGTTTTATAATCCATAAAACTGAATACTGAAGTAACTTATTAGGCACCTTAGCCTTCAACTCGTCTTGGGCATATAATGCGTATGCGGTGTATGGCGAACAAACAAAAGAGTTTTCAATTGCAGCATCATTTATTGTAGTCGTAAACAACAAATGCTCATTTACTTGTAATGTTTCTATATGTGTAGATACATTATGAATAAGTTTACTAGATGGTGCATGAGCGAACATGGTGGCAAATTTTTTATGCAAACCATCAGGTAGTTCATGATATGATAACCAGTTAATTGCCATTCCATTCTATATCAGAAGTAGTGGCTTCCAACCAACTTGTCTTCTTGGTAAACTTATTATAAGTAATCTCAAACAAGGAAATAACTTGCAAAAAAAATGGCTTCAAGTCACGCCAACTAAATATGGTATCATCGGCTTTTATTACTCTATTTTTTGCCAATGAAAATGGATGAAGCATGAATATGGCATATTTAATTGCAAATTCTTTCATAGTGTCAACTTGCACAAAGGTGTTTTCCAAAAAGGCGGAAGCCAATTGCTTATGTAATAAATGAGCACCACTTGTTCCTCTCGGATTACACTCGATAAAATAGTGCTGTTGTTGTTGGTCAATAATCACATCAAAACAAAGTTGACCATGATAGCGAATGGTCTCTCCAAATTTTTTCACATCGTTAAATACATGTTCGTATTGAACTGGCTCGAAAAATATACCGGCACCTTTACCTGCCCTATATAAAGGATGATAAGCAGCAAACGCTTTTAAAATACCATGCTCCCAAATACTGTAAATGCAAATTTCTTTCCCTTCAATAAACTCTTGGGCTACCCATTTTTGTTTCTCTTCCTCTTTAAAAAAAGTCGGTTCAACCACTTTTTTTATGAGCACTGAAGTAGCAAATCGGGAGTATACTGGTTTAAGAACACAGTTTTTTGTCGAGCTCCAATCGGTTAAATCACTTAATAAAATGGTCTTAGGGAAGGGCAGTAAATGATTAAATCGTTTAACAAACTCATATTTATTATGCAATTGTATCATCAAATCGTGATCAGCAGTCCAAACAGTGCAAGGCAAAACATTGCGGTATGCGGAAATGAATAAGGCCTCCTCGCAAGTTGGTATTAAGTGATCAACTTTCTCATCCCGTATAATTTGTTGTAACGATTTTAAAAAAGCTTCTGGATTAAATCTTGGAGAAGGAACCGTGTAATATTTGTCAACACAATTAGACCACCTTGCAATAGTTAGGTGTTGACAGTCAATCATAATTACGCGATGTTTTTCACCTTTAAAGCTACGTGCCATCTCCAAAGCAATTGGAGCTCTTGCGCCACTGATTAGCACAGTTTTCATTGGTTCAATAGGTTTCAATTTAGGGATGTAATGTGTTATACAAGTTTATTAATTTTTCTTAATTATTAAAGTTTGAATGTCCTTGATTCAATATTTTTAAGATATAAATATAAAAAACTGTTAGTGATGTAATAAACTCTGTGCAGAAAAAAATTACTTATAAATGGAATAAAATGATTGTTTTAACTTATCTGTTGTGCAATTAATAAGATTGTCTGAACCCTGCTTCACTTTTATCTTTCTTAGCATTCACAGTTAAAATAACCTAGGAAAGTATAACATTAGTTTTCATTCTTGTAAAAAGTGTTGGTACTTAATAGAGATCGAGAATTATTTTGAGAGCCAATAATAATTTGGTTACAAACACTGTTTAATTGTCCATATATGTCTTTTCTAAACAATCTATTGTTTAGTTATTTATGATGCTTAGAATGAAACTATAGTTTTATACATAGAAGGCTTAATAGCAGGTTCAAACACTCGTTACAATAGCTTGAATTATGGTGCTTTTTTCAGCTCAAATTTCAGTATGATTACTTAGCACGCATAGCCGTTACCGGATCTAATTTAGCTGCCGATACAGCAGGAATTAAGCCTGCCATGATACCTACTAAAGCAGAGGTGCCAAATCCTGTTAATATATTGGGTATGCTCAAAACCACTTCAAAATCAAAAAAGTATTGTACAGCAAAAACAGATAATGCCACAACACTAACGCCAACAGCTCCTCCCGCTAGACACAGCACCACAGCTTCAACCAAAAATTCAATTAAAATAAAGTAACTGCGTGCGCCTAAACTCTTTTTTATACCTATTTGGTTGGTACGTTCTTTAACCGATACAAACATAATATTGGCAATTCCAAAGCCGCCTACCAGCATGGCAAAACCGCCAATAATCCATCCTGCAATGGTAACAGCTTTAAAAGTTGCTTTTAATGGTGCATCAAACAAACTGGTTTTATTCAAGGCAAAGTTCTCTTCTTGTCCGGGACGCAGTTTACGTTGTGCACGCATAATACCTCGCAATTCTTCTTCCAATAAATCAGGCGAAACCCCCGCTTTTGTTTTTATCTCAATGGTGGTTTGGTTGCGGTTTGAGTTTAATCTTATGTAATTGGCTAAACACTTAACAGGCACTATTGCTAGGTTGTCAAACTGATTACCAAATAAACTTTCTCCTTGTTTCTCAATGATACCAACAATGCGGTATTTTTTCTTTTTTATCACAATTTCTTTTCCAACTGCATTACCATTTGGAAATAAATTATTTGCTAACCCATAACCCAATACCACAACAGATAAACCATTGTTGGTTTCGGTTTCGGTAAAGTATCTACCATCAATAATATTAAAGTTTTTTACTCGGTAATAATCATGCGTAACCCCAGATATACTAACGCCTGATGCTGAGTTACTGCCATATTCAACTGTTGCACCTCCCATTGTTGCAACCAAACAAGCTGCCTCTGACAATTGGCTATTAAGTTCAATTTGTTTTAACTCGTTAAGTGTGGGATTTGGTCTATTCATAAATTTCCACCACTTGTAGTCACCACTAAAATCCCAAGGCCATTTATCAACTATTATGGCATCTTTACCTAGAGTATCAATACTTTTTTTAACGTTTCGTTCAAGAGAATCAACCAGAGCCAATACCATGATAATGCTAAAAATACCAATGGTTATACCTAGGGTTGAAAGGATGGTGCGCACCTTATTACCCTTTAGTGCTTGAAAAGCAAAAATGGTACTCTCAGATACTTGATTAAAAACGATGCGCAGATGTTTCATTTGTTGTACAAATGTATTGATTTACCAATTAACAATGGGTAATTGATGTTGCTTCAAATAATCGTTGGTTTTACTAAAATGTTTACATCCCCAAAAACCATTGTAGGCTGATAAAGGAGAGGGGTGGGCGGCCTCTAAAATTAAATGTTTGGAGTCATCAATTAAACGTTCTTTACTTTGTGCAAACTTACCCCAGAGTATAAATACCACATGTTCTTTTTGTTTTGAAATGGCTTTGATAACAGCATCTGTAAACACTTCCCAACCTTTACCTTGGTGCGAACCAGCTTTGTCTTTTTCTACAGTTAAAGTAGCATTTAATAGCAACACACCTTGTTTAGCCCAATGCGATAAATCCCCATGTTCTGGTATGTTAAATCCTTCAATATCTGTTTTTATTTCCTTATAAATATTTATTAAGGATGGCGGAACTTTAACACCCTTGTTTACACTAAAACACAAACCATGCGCTTGGCCTACTCCATGATATGGGTCTTGGCCAATAATTACAACGCGTGTATCATTAAAGGGGGTAAAATCAAAAGCAGAAAAAATTTGTGGAGCGGGCGGAAATATAATTTTACCCTCAGCTTGTTGTTGTTTTAAAAAAAGATAAAGCTCCTTAAAATAGGGCTTGTCTATTTCTGCCTGTATAACTGGTTTCCAACTTTCTGATATGGCTATTTGGTTAGTCATTTAATAATTATAAATTGGGTCATATTTCAAATGCAAATTATGCAACATAATTACAAACTTTATACTTGTGCGCTTTTATTTATTTGTTTATCGGTTGGCGGTTTTTCTCAAACGGTTAAAAGCTACGCTGTAATGGTAAAACGCGAGGGATCATCAACACCCATTAAATTGGTTTGGGATAAAGATAATACCACAAACAATTATAACATATACCGTAGAACTCCAGGACAATTAAATTGGGGAGCAAGCATTGCCACTAAAGCCACAAATGATACTTTTTATATTGATAACATTACATCGGGCACTTACGAGTATTATGTGCAACGTAATTTAACTAACGGTCAAAGAGGACATGGGTATTTAGTAACCTCGGCACTTGTGGCTGACGCAGTAGCTACAAACCGCATGTTATTAGTGGTTGACGCTAATTATTTGCAGCCGTTAGTCATTGAAATAAACCAATTGATAAAAGATTTAGTGGCTGATGGTTGGTTTGTTGATACCTTACATGTGCAACGCAATACATCAGTGTTTGCTTTAAAACAACTTATAACTAAATGGTACAATACATATAAAAATGATACGCATAAACCACAACAATTGTATTTATTGGGCAGAATTCCTGTGCCGTATTCTGGTGTGATTTTTCCTGATGGACATACACCTGATCATAAAGGTGCATGGCCTGCCGATGTGTATTATGGGGTAATGAATGAACAAATTTGGACTGACAATACAGCAAATTTTGATTCGGCTACACAAGCGCGTAACCGCAATATTCCTGGTGATGGAAAGTTTGATGTGGATTATTTATTTCCCGATTCAAGTAGTTTAGAAATTGGCAGGGTTGATTTAACCAACATGCCAGTTTTTGGACAAAGCGATACACAATTGGTTAAGAATTATTTAAACCGTGCACACGATTTTAAAACAAAGGCTTTTGTACCTAACAGGAAAGCTGTAGTTGATAATAATTTTGGTGTAATGGGTGGTGAGGCTTTTGCAAGCAGTGGTTACCGAAGTTTTAGTACAATGATTGGTAGTGAAAATATAAATGATGGAGATTTACTAACTTCTATCAAACAATCATCTTATTTATTGGCCTATGGTTGTGGTGGAGGTACATATACCAGCGCATCTGGAATAGGTAACACATCCAATTTTGTTTCTGATAGTATTAATGCGGTTTACATGATGTTGTTTGGCAGTTATTTTGGCGATTGGGATAACAGCAATAATTTTTTACGAGCGCCTTTATGTTCAAAACCAATGAGTTTAGCCAGCATGTGGAGTGGTCGTCCGCATTGGAATTTACACCCCATGAGCATGGGGCACACCATTGGGCATTGCGCCAAACTAGCCCAAAATAACGTTGATGGTAGGTTACTTACTCCCGTTATTTTAAGTGGTTATTTTAGTAGTTTTTTCCCATCTTATGTGCATGTTTCGTTAATGGGTGACCCCAGTTTGCGTTTGTTTTATAATACCATTCCACAAAATGTTACAGCCACACCTAACGCAGATTCAACCACGTATAACCTAACATGGGATGCTGTTCCTGGAGCTTTGGGATATCAGGTTTTTAGGTCGCTAAATGCTATGCATGGTGGCGATGCTATTGCAACAAGTAATACCAATTCGGTAAGTATTAGTAACATATTTAGGGGTTTAAATTTTATGCACGTAAGGGCATTGTTTGTCGAAACTTCAGCCTCAGGACAGTACAACCAATTGTCGTTAGGAGCAGCAGTAAGCGTTACTGGTGGCGTTAATGCAGTTGGGTTGATGGAGCAGCATATACAAAAAATGGATTTAGAAATTTATCCTAATCCATCTAGCCGTTATTTTAACATTGGTGGTGATGTAAAAAATGCGCAATTACAAGTGTTTGATGTAACAGGTAAATTGGTTTTTGAACAGCATAACATATATCATTCTAATACCATTCATCATAACTTGCAAACGGGCGTGTATATTATAAAGTTATCACAAACAGGCAAAGTAGGTTACAAAAAGCTAGTTGTTGAATAGATAATAGTTGTATCCGAATACAAAATGGGTGAAGTGATATACTATTGATATCAGCCTATTTTGATAGCTTTTGATAATAAAAGTTGGCTACCTTTAGGGGCAGATTGGTGTATAAAATAGTTAATACCTATAAATGTAAATAAGCTTTTTGGTTTCAAAGAACTCTTCATCAAACCAATCTTTTAATGGATATTCATCTACAAAAAGTTTGCGGTTCATTCTTTTAATGGCTTTTGTTTCTTCTTTTAAATCTCCGCCTTTTAATAGTAAGTAACCATTTATTTTACTGTTGCGGCTGGTTTCATCAATATAACTTTGAGTCCATCGATAAAGTTGATCCATTGGGGCAACGGCTCGGCTAATTACAAATTCAAATTGTTCTTTCAGGTTTTCAACCCTGCCTACCACAAAATCGGTATTGGGTAATTCAAGGGCTTCGGCCACACTTTCGGAAACTACTATTTTTTTGCTGATACTATCGCACAAGGTAAAGTTGACTTCTGGAAACATAATAGCTAGTGGAATACCAGGAAATCCACCACCTGTGCCTAAATCTAAAACCTTTGTATGAGGAATAAACTGTACAAACTTAGCAATGGCTAATGAGTGCAAAATATGACGTTCGTATAGTTGGTCAATATCCTTACGCGAAATTACATTTACCTTTTCGTTTGCTGTTTTATATAAATCATATAATGCTGCAAACTGTTGTTTTTGAAGTTCGGTTATTTCGGGGAAGTACTTTAAAATAATATCAATCATAAATTTTACGAAGGTATGTTTACCTTACCATTGTTTTCTGTTTTTAGAAAATAAGCCTTTGGTTCCGTATATAATGATATAAAGTAAATACACCACATCTAATACCAAAAGATTAAATACCAACGATTGGTATTTAAGTTTTTTACCACTGAAATAAAACACCACACTTTGACTTATGTATTTAACTGCGAAGATTCCCACTACAATTGGCCAAGTGTATATGTTTACGAATAAATTAGAAGCTACTAACGCATAAAAAAGTATAATGGCCGAATAATAGGTACCTAATACACGTTTATGCTGGGTTTTGTAGTATTTCCCAGTTGTCATATGACGTGATTTTTGGTTGCTCCAAGATTCGAAAGTTGTTTTGGCATCTGTATTTACAAAAGAAGCGGAATCAATTTCTATGGCCACATTTGTATTAGTGGCTGCTTGATTGATAAAGAGGTCGTCATCGCCCGACATGATATGTTGGTGACTAGCAAACCCCTTGTGTTTAAAAAACAAATCTTTGCGATAAGCCAAATTACGACCAACTCCCATAAATGGGTTATTACGCAATGCCATTGATAAATAAAACTGCGCGGTAATCAAGGTTTCGAATCTAATAAATTGGTTTAAAAAACCCTTTCTTTTGCGGTATGGCGAAAAGCCAAGAACAATATCTTTACCTGGTGTAAATCGGCTTTGCATATTACGAATCCATTGGTTTGATGCTGGTTCGCAATCTGCATCAGTAAATAAAAGCAAGTTGTGTTTAGCTGCTTTAATGCCAATAGTTATGGCAAACTTTTTACCTGTAGGGTATTTCTCTTGCTCAATAATTTGTGATATTTTTAATCTAGGTTGAGATTTTTGAAGCTCTTCCAACCAAGTTTGGCTGCCATCCCAGCTGCAATCATTTACTACCACTACTTCAAATTCGGGATAATCTTGCTCTAAAATAGAGATAAGATTTTTTTGCAGGTTTTCAAACTCGTTGCGTGCAGCTATAATTACAGAAACGGGTTCGAGCCTATTATTTGGTGCAGGTTGTGGTTTAAAGAAGGCAAACTTGCCAAAAACCGCAAAATAATAATAAAGTAGCACGGTGGTAAAAATACCAAGTGCTGAAAGGAGTATCCAATTATATGGAGTGATAAATTCTATCATATTACAGAAAGGCGAATTTAGGTTAGGATAACATACGCGTGTAAAATGAATTTCAACAGGGTGTGTAGAAATAGTACACAAACATGTATTAACTAGTTTTACAACTAATTAACTCGGTGTTTATGTTTAAATTAAATTCACAGAATGAATAAACCTTGTTGTGTAGACCAATTGGATTAAGTTCAGGTTTTTTAAACTGATTTCATGAAATGTTTGGTAGTTATATAAAATAGTCATACTTTTGCCGTCCTTTTATATAAAAATAACCCAAGAATGGCAGCTAAAAAAACAACAAAAGAGCAAGTTGTCTTAAACGACTATGAATCTGTGATTATTTTCACACCCGTGCTCTCTGAAGAGCAGCTGAAAGATGCTGTAGCCAAATACCGTAGTTTTATTACGGATAATGGCGGAGAGATGGTTCATGAAGAAAATTGGGGCTTAACAAAGTTGGCTTATGCCATAGATAAAAAAACTACAGGTTTTTATATTATCTATGAGTACAAAGCACCAGCTGAGTTTGTCGCAAAATTTGAATTGGCCTTCAGACGTGATGAAAGAATCATGCGTTTCTTAACAACATCGTTAGACAAGCATGCACAAGTTTACAACCAACGTAAACGCAATGGTGAATTCAATCAAAACAAAAAAGAAAAACAACAAGAAGGAAAGTAATTTATGAGCAGACCAAAAACTCAACACAATCCGGCTATGGTGTTTAACACCACTCCGGAAACTCCATTAAAGAAAAAATACTGCCGTTTTAAAAAGAACGGAATCAAGTATATTGACTATAAGGACGCTAACTTCTTGATGAAGTTTGTTAATGAGCAAGGTAAGATTCTACCTCGTAGAATTACCGGTACTTCATTGAAATACCAACGTAAAATTGCATTGGCAGTTAAAAAAGCTCGCCACTTAGCTGTTTTACCTTACGTTGCTGATGGTTTAAAATAATTTCAACAGGAACATCAAGATGAAAATTATACTTAAAGAAAACTTGAAAAACCTTGGTGCGCAAGGTGATGTGCTAATTGTTAAAGACGGTTATGCAAATAACTACCTTTTTCCTCGCGGTTTAGCTGTTTTGGCTACTTCATCAAATATTAAGATGATGGAAGAAAATAACCGTCAAGGTGCATTGAAGCGTGAAAAAATGAAAGCAGACGCTTTGGCTCTTTCTGATAAACTAAAAGAATTGAAGTTGACTATCGGTACAAAAGCTGGTAGTAACGGAAAAATATTTGGTTCTATTACTCCATTGCAAGTATCACAATCTCTAAAAAACTTAGGTTACGAAATTGACCGCAGAAAAATTGAAGTTGATGATATTAAATTATTAGGTACATACGAAGCAATTGTTAACTTACACAGAGATGTTGTAGTTCCAATTGTTGTTGAAGTAGTTGCCGAATAATATTTGATTGATTTACCATAAAAAAAGCTCTAACCAAAGGTTGGAGCTTTTTTTATAACTATTTATTCTGTTTAATTATTTAGCCAATTTGCTTAAGTAATAAATACAATCAAGTATTGTTGCAGGTGTTAAAGAAATTAGGAATGATTATACTACTGGCAATTTTAGCCTCGTTTACGGGAGGAGGGTATTTTTTTATGCAACAAAAACAATTTGGTGCAGACCCTAAGGAAGAACGATTAACCCGAATATTAAATTCGCCCAATTATAAAGATGGTGCTTTTCAGAACTTAACACCAACACCAATGATGGCTGAAGGTGTAAGTTATTGGACTGTGATGAAAGATTATTTACGCAAAATAGAAGGTCGTGAGCCAAGCGAAAGCATTCCATCTGTTACCACCAATTTAAAACAATTGCCAGATAGTTTTCCAACTATTGTTTGGTTTGGCCATTCATCATACCTAATTAAAATTAATGGTAAACACATTTTGGTTGATCCCGTTTTTAGTGGCTCAGCTTCACCGGTTAGTTTTTTTGGAAAAAATTTTAAAGGTAGTAATATCTATGATGTAGATGCTTTTCCTGATATAGATGTTGTATTAATTACACATGATCATTATGATCACTTAGATTATCAAACCATTCAGAAACTCATACCCAAAACCCAAAAGTTTTGTACCAGTTTAGGTGTTGGTGCACACTTAGAATATTGGGGTGTACCATCAGATAAAATAACTGAACTAGATTGGTGGGAGCGTGCTAAGCTGGATAGCGACATGGTGTTTACTGCAGCACCTGCAAGGCATTTTAGTGGCAGAAAATTTACGCGTGGTAAAACATTATGGTCATCGTTTATTTTTGAAAGTAATGGTTACAAATTGTTTTTAGGCGGTGATAGTGGTTACGAAAAACACTTTAAAGAGATTGGTTCAAAATTTGGTCCATTTGATATTGCCATTCTTGAATGTGGACAATACAATACAGCTTGGCGAAACATACACATGATGCCAGAGGAGACCGCACAAGCAGCTGTTGATTTAGGTGCTAAGGTATTAATGCCCGTGCACAATAGTAAATTCTCATTGGCGCTTCATGCCTGGAACGAACCTTTAAATAGGGTAACAACAAGAGCAAAAGAGTTACACGTAAATACAACAACCCCAATGATTGGCGAACCTGTTTTATTGGGCTCACATTATCCAAACCAACAATGGTTTAACGCAATAAAATAATTTGGCTTAATTTTGGTATGATTGTACGAAACAACATCAACCTAAAAAATGAAACTTAAAATAACATTGGTAGCCTTATTTTTATGGGCAATTGTTCCTGCTGAGGCATCATTATTCGGCTCGGTAAAGGAATTACAGCAACCTAAAAAACTTACCGAAACTCAGAAAATAGAATCCTTAATTGCTTTTATTGCAAAGCAAGAAGGGGTATTTTTAAGAAATGGTGGCGAGTATACTCCTGGTCAAGCAGCAGAGCATTTGCGTATGAAATGGAAAAAGGGTGGAAGTGCCATTAACACAGCCGAAATGTTTATTGAAAAACTAGCTACCACAAGCAGTGTAAGTGGTAAGCCTTATCAAATTAGGTTAAAAAACGGACAGACAGTTAACTTGGCACCAATGTTAAGAGCCGAATTAAAAAGGTTAAACCAATAACCAACAATACGATTACATCAAGCAAGTATTTATAAAAAAATGTATACTTGTAACATAATATTTAAAAGCTAAGCAATGGCAAATACTGGAGATTTATCTAAAGGCATGTTCATAAGACACAACAATGAATTATGCCAAGTAATGGAATATCAACACCGTACACCGGGTAACTTACGCGCATTTTACCAAGTGGTATTGCGTAACGTAAAAACTGGTAAACAAATGGAACACCGCTATAGAGCTGGTGAATCTATTGAAGTGATACGTGTTGATTTTAAAGAAATGCAATATGTGTACAAAGACGGAACAAACTTTGTACTAATGGATCCTGAAACTTTCGATCAAATTTATATTAGCGAAGTATTATTTGGCGATCAAGCTCGTTTCTTGAAAGAAGAAATGATTATTAAGGTTTCTTTTGAAGGTGATGAACCAATTGGTGTAGAACCTCCAACATTTGTAATTTTAGAAGTAACTTACACCGAGCCTGGTGTAAAAGGTGATACAGCAACCAACACCTTAAAACCTGCAACTTTGGAAAATGGAGCAGAGGTACGTGTTCCATTGTTTACCAGCGTTGGTGATAAAGTAAAAGTTGACACTCGCACGGGCGATTACGTTGAGCGTGTTAAATAATTTAAAACACAATACTAAAAAGCGGCTTAGGCCGCTTTTTTTATGTAATTGCAACTTATGTTTGATTATTGAACCATGAATGAAGGACTCTAAATGGCCTATAATGATTTTACTTAACAATTATCACCCTGAGTCATGGCCACGCAAAGCCTCTGCATGATAGTTCCCCTAAAGGATAGCAGCACTTCGATCGGGTATTCTTTGCTTTTGAATATTACGTTGTTTTGTCAGTGAAATTATGGAGTGGACGCGTTCTTATTTCTCAATAACTAAAGCCACTCAGTATTGGTGCTAAAGAAAATTCCTGATTCCAAATTTCAATACCAAAACATATCTTCGTGCCATGCAAAAAATAGCAAACTACATTAATGGTGCTTTGATTGAGCCTATATCAAAGCAATATATAGATAACTACAATCCTTCAACAGGAACAGTTTATTCGCTTTGCCCCGATAGTGACGAAAGAGACGTTGAACTGGCTTATCAAACAGCAGAAGCGGCTTTTGAAGGTTGGAGCAATACAACTACTGAAAAACGCAGCCAAATAATGGTGCGCATCAGCGAGTTATTAGAGCGTGATATCGATAAGTTTGCGATGGCAGAAACCATTGATCAGGGTAAGCCTTTGTGGTTATCAAAAAATGGAGAAATGCCCCGTGCAATTAGTAACATTCGTTTCTTCGGAACGGCTATAGAACACTTTGCTAGCGAAGCTCACCCAATGGGCAATCATGCCATTAATTATACCTTACGCACACCCATAGGTGTA
Source organism: Bacteroidota bacterium (assembly GCA_947459075.1). Classification (GTDB taxonomy): domain Bacteria; phylum Bacteroidota; class Bacteroidia; order UKL13-3; family UKL13-3; genus UBA6183. The sequence goes on along the minus strand of CANHBJ010000015.1, from coordinate 14,043 downwards.
GTGGGTTGTATATCGCCATGGAATTTACCCTTGTATTTATTTACTTGGAAAATAGCTCCTGCCATAGCAGCAGGAAATTGTGTTGTGGCCAAACCCAGCGAGGTTACACCATATACAGCATACTTATTAAGTGAAATTTGTATGGAAGCAGGTTTGCCTGCAGGCGTGTTAAATATTGTGCACGGCTTGGGTCCCAAAGTAGGAAGCGCATTAACGGTTCATCCCAAAATAAAAGCCATTAGTTTTACCGGTGGCACAAAAACAGGTGCAGAAATTGCCCGTGTGGCCGCGCCAATGTTTAAAAAACTATCGTTGGAATTAGGTGGTAAAAACCCAAACATCATTTTTGCCGATTGCGATTTTGATAAGATGTTGAACGAAACCGTTCGTTCATCGTTTTTAAACCAAGGTGAGATTTGTTTATGTGGCTCGCGCATTTTTGTTGAGCGATCAATTTACGATAAGTTCAAAGCTGCTTTTGTTGAGAAAGTAAAAACCGAATTGGTTGTTGGAAATCCATTGGATGCCAAAACCAAAACAGGTGCTATTGTTAGTAAAATGCATTTCGAAAAAGTATTGAGCTACATTGAATTGGCTAAAGAGGAGGGCGGAACTATTTTATGTGGCGGACATGCAGTAAAACCTGAAGGCGAATGCGCCAATGGTTGGTACATTGCACCAACAATAATAGAAGGTTTGAGTTATGATTGCAGAACCAATCAAGAAGAAATTTTTGGTCCTGTAGTTACCATTACTCCTTTTGATACAGAAGAAGAAGCGCTGATGATGGCCAACTCTACCGAGTATGGTTTGGCATCAACCATTTGGACAGAGAACCTAACGCGTGCACACAAAATGGCAGCTGAAATAAAAGCAGGTATTGTTTGGATTAACTGTTGGTTGTTACGTGATTTACGTACTCCTTTTGGTGGTGTAAAAAGCAGCGGTGTAGGTCGCGAGGGTGGTTTAGAAGCCTTGCGATTTTTTACAGAAGCCAAAAACGTTTGTGTGAAATTGTAACTAAATTTTATACCGGTTAGTCCCAAGGTCGGTGCGCACAACTACAACAGGCCTTTTGTGATAACTTGACTTTAATATACGATGCAAAAAAATGAAGTAAAATAATCAATAAATTTGAAATTGGGTGCGTTGAACTGCGTTCGAAAATGAAGTAGGTTTAATCTAAATTATTTTAATAGCGTTTCAACCCATTGTTTTACTCCAACAGTAGCATTTTGATTGATGTAAGTTACATTGCGTTTAGGGTGTTTAACCTCCGGAGTTGATGGGTCAATAACCACAATAGGAGTATTGGTTTTAACCAAATTAACCAAACCTGCAGCAGGATAAACTTGTAATGAAGTACCTATTACAACCAATACCTCTGCTTCCTGTACTAAAATTGTAGCAGGTTCTATCATGGGCACTGGCTCACCAAACCAAACAATATGTGGCCTAAGTTGGGCACCTAGTTCGCATACATCGCCCATTCTTAGTTCCCAGCCTTCAATATCATATACTAAATCAGCATTTAGTGTGCTGTGTGATTTGGTTATTTCGCCATGTAAATGCAGTATGTTACTACTTCCAGCTCGTTCATGTAAATCATCTATATTTTGTGTAATAATCTGTACTTCATGGTGCTGCTCTAATTCTGCTAATGCATAATGAGCTGCATTAGGTAATGCTTTAAGTACTCCTTTTCTGCGCATATTGTAAAATTCTTGTACCATATGCGGGTTTTTATTCCATGCTTCAGGGGTGGCCACATCATACACATTATAACCTTCCCATAAGCCATCACTGCCCCTAAAGGTTTGTAAGCCACTTTCGGCACTAATGCCTGCACCCGTTAAAACCACTATTTTCATATTTTTAAGTTTACAATTAAATGGGTATAAACTATAAAATCAATTAACTCATTATATTTGTTTGTACTGCATTGAAATATACAATTAAATATTTGCTTTTGTTTATGCTGCTTGCACCATTTTTTGTAAGTGCACAGCAAGTGCGTTTTATCGAAAATAAAGGGCAATGGGATAGTAATATTTTATACAAAGCAGATATTCCTGGTGGCGATTTGTTCATTACCAATCAAGGTTTAGTTTATAATTTGGTTGATGAGCATGCACTTCATGAGCAACAGCATAATAAAGTAGAGTCTGCTATAAAGGCACACGCAATTTTTATAAATTTTGTTGGTTCTAATTCCTCCTTTACACATCATAGTTTTAACCCTTTTGTTACCCAATACAATTACTATATTGGCAACAATGAAACAAAATGGGCTGCAGGTGTTAAGGCCTATCAAAAAATAGTATTGCGTAATATTTATCCGCATATTGATTTTGAAATTGCAGGGGAAAACGGTGGTGTTAAAACTGCATTTATCCTAAGACAGGGAGCACAATCAGCAAACATTAAACTGGCCTACCGTGGTGCAAGCCAACTTAATTTAGTTAATGGAGATTTAAGTGTTCAACATTCGCTTGGTCAAATTAAAGAACATAAACCAATTAGTTTTATTACCAATGGTTCAAAACAAGAGTTTGTAGAGAGTTCCTATTTATTAAGAAATGACACCGTAACTTACAACATCAATCTAGGTAAAGGCTTATCATATCACGATAGTCTAATTATCGACCCGTCAATTGTATTTAGTACCTTTAGTGGTTCGGTTGCAGATAATTTTGGGTTTACTGCAACACATGATTATTTAGGCAATGCCTATGGAGGTGGAACAGTTTATAATATCAATTTTCCAGTAACCTCAGGTGCTTACCAATTAACTTATGGAGGAGGCAATGATTTTAATGATGGACCGGCACGCGATGTTGGTATATTAAAGTTTTCAGCAAATGGAACCCAGCTTTTGTATGCCACTTATTTAGGAGGTTCGGGTAACGAGCAGCCACATAGTATGAGTTGTGATGCAGCAGGTAACTTATATATCATGGGTACTACTAAATCAACCAACTTTCCATATAGGTTAGGCGTTGATAATTCGTACAATGGCAATTACGATTTATTTGTGAGTTGCCTCAGTGTAAATGGAAATACATTACGTTATTCAACATACTTGGGTGGTTCGCAAAACGATGGTTATAATAACCATGGTACAATCGATAAAAAAAATCAGCTTACGTATAATTTTGGTGATGAGTATAGGGGTGATATTCGTTTAGATGCTTTGGGCAATGTATACATTGCAACCGTAACGGCAAGTAATCAAACTCAAGGTTTACCAGTTATAAATGCCACACAAGCAAACTTTGGTGGTGCGGGTCAGGATGGTTGGGTAATTAAACTTAACAGCCAACTTAGCACCATTTTATTGAGTACATATTTGGGTGGAAGTGGTTATGATGCGGCCTATGGTTTGAGAGTGGAAGGAGATAATTTTTATGTTACAGGTGGTACATTAAGTTCCAATTTGCCTAACAGTTCATTGTCGGTTTATAAAGGTGGTGTTGATGGATACATTGCCAGGTACAATCAAATTGGAGGTGTTATAACACATCAAAAAACTATTTATGTGGGTACGCTAAGTTACGATCAAACTTATTTTGTGTATACCGACAAAGATAAAAATGTATATGTAACAGGTCAAACTACCGGTTTATTTCCCCAGTTAGGTAGTGGATATTACGAGGTTGGTGGCAAGCAGTTTATTGCTATATATGATGCCCAATTAAATACAATTTTAAATCAAACTGTTTTCGGAAATGGAAGTTTGTATCCCAAACTTTCACCATCTGCATTTATGGTTGACGAGTGTAATCAAATATATTTTAGTGGTTGGGGTGGTGCAGTTAACCAAAGTCACAACGAGAATACATCTCTTGTATCAGGCCTCATTACCACATCTGATGCATTTCAAAAAACAACAGATGGTTCTGATTTTTATTTGATTGTATTTGATAAGAAATTATCGCGAGTGGCATATGCAACTTATTTTGGTGGCAATATTACCCAAGAGCATGTAGATGGCGGTACTAGTCATTTTGATGAAAGCGGTGTGGTTTACCAATCAGTATGTGCAGGCTGTGGAGGCTTGTCTGATTTTCCAACAACTCCAGGGGCTTATAGTAGAATCAATAACGGCTTACGAACCAACAATCCTAGTTTAGGCGGATGTAATAATGCAGTATTTAAGTTTGACATTAGACCAAATCCTGTACCTCCTGTAATGAAGGATACCACATTGTTTGTTATTGCAACTGATACTTTGAGTTACACATTTGATATAACAGACATCAATTCAGATTCAATTGCTATAACTGCCATAATTAGTGATTTGTTAAACATACCGCCACCAAATCAACCAACTATTGTTGAACTGAAAAATAATGCTGGATTAGTTAGGGTTAATTTAAAGTGGACAGCACCTTGCAACAAAACCAATGATACCATTGTTACGCTATTTAAGTTACGCGATTATGCTTGCCGTACATCTGATACTTCATCAGGAAAAATAACCATCATAGTTAAACCTGTTCCAGAACCTGTTATCGATCTGGCTTGTGCAATTAGAAGCGGAGTGTCGGATATGTTGTTGCGATGGGATAATACATGGACTACAAACCTCGATTCGAAATATATTAGTAATGTTACATTATACCGCAATAAATCGGGTGGAAGTTTTGATTCTATTGCACAGTTTAGCAAACTAATGTTAGCCAGTGCCTATCTAGATAAAAACCTTGAAGATTTAAATACAACCAATTATTGCTATAAAGTAATTACCCAAAACTTATGTGGGGTGGCAAAAGGTGGCGTGCGTTTATCATGCTCCCAATTAATTGATAGCTTTGATGCATCAGCATATACATTCAGCCGCGATACCATTTATTATGTTCGTGCAACCGACACTTTAGTTACATCTTTAAAAATAAAGGATAATGAATTTGCTGATTCTTTGTTTTTAAGCTACAAGGGAGAATTAACACAATTGTCTTTTGCAGAAGTTACACATAAAAATGGAGTAGGCAATGCCGAAATAAATTTAAGTGTAATTGCTCCGTGCGATAGAATTGGTGATACACTTGAATTGGAATTAATTGTTCAAGACAACCGTTGTCCTATTCCCATAAGAGATAGAGGAAAACTGTTTGTGGTGATTTTGCCGCCTCTACCTGCAGTTAGTCCTGCATTAAATTGCATAAAGCTTTTAAGTGCAAATCAAGTTGGGTTATCATGGCCATTACCCAAAGATTTACGAGTAACCAAATCGCTAACGTTAATTAAACGGGATGCATCAGGTGTAATTACTCAAGCTGGTAGGTATGGAAATTCATATAATGAGCAAGTTCCCCAACTAGTAATCAACCCAACCCAACAAACTACTTGTTTTGCATTAGTAGCCCACGATAATTGTGATAATGCAACAGATACTGGTGACTTTGTATGCATACCATGGACAGAAGAACAATACCCCGAACCAATACAACCACATTTTGTTACCGTTACAAATAATAAACACATAGCTGTTAGTTGGCAAGCGACTAATCATGTGCTAAATGAAATTTATAGGTTTGATTTGGTTACACAACAAAAACAAAAAATGGCTGAAAAAACAGCCACGCAAACTGATACCACTTGGATTGACGAACAGGTAGATGTGCAGAATTACCGTTATTGTTATGTGATAGAACCTACAAATGCTTGTGGACTAAAACCCAAACAAAATAAACATGCTTGCAGTATATTACTTAAAGGTATAAGTAAGCCATTTGAGCATAATTTAGATTGGACTACATATAATTTTTTTGCTAATGGAACCAATAGCCACGATTTATTTAAGCGAGATTATACCGAGCAAATGTTCTCATTGCGTGTTTCAAACGAAAACAAAAATGCCAGCAACATAGATATTGATTTAAACAAGGAAACAGGGTTGTTTTATTATTATGTAGTTGCTCCCGAAAATCAACCTAGCAACTACAGCAGCCAATCAAACACAATAGAGTTGGTACAGGCACCTTTATTACATGTGCCAAACGCATTTACGCCTAATAGCGATGGTATAAACGATTTATGGAATGTGGTTCCTGCATTTGTTAAAGATTATCATTGCCGCGTATACGACCGTTGGGGCAGGCTGGTTTTTGAAACCAAAGATAAGAAAAAGTTACTAAGCGACAGAGACTTAGGTGGTGTTATTTTAGCTGAAGATGCTTTTGTTTACGTAATTACCTACACTGGTTTTGAAGGTACTTTTAAACAAGTTACAGGAAATGTTACCATTTTAAAATAGCAGTATGCGCAATTGCCGATAAAGTATATTTTTGCACTTCTTAATAGATAATTTACACGTTTCAACATTTACTATGGCACTATACAAATTCAAACTAACGTTCGAGGAATATGAAGACATTTCCCGTGTTATTGAAATTAAGTCATCGCAAACCTTTTTCGAATTCCATAAGGCAATTCTTGATTCAGTAGGTTTCGATCAAAAGCAAATGGCTTCTTTTTACATGAGTAATGATACATGGAAAAAAGAGCAAGAAATTACCTTGGAAGACATGAGCGATGACAAAGATGAGAATAGCATTCCTATTCCTACTATGAAAGATTCGCGATTAAGCATGTTTGTTAACGATCCGCACCAAAAAATTGTATACGTTTATGATTTTATAGAAATGTGGACCATGCACCTTGAGTTGGTGGCCATAGAAATGAAAGAAAAAGCAGGAACTAAATATCCGCTTTGTAGCAAATCGGTTGGATTAGCGCCTAAACAATACGATAAAGTGCAGCGTTTTGGTTTAGTTGATGAGAACGAGTTTGATGAAATTACAAAAAACTATTTAGATAAATCTGACGAGATACCTGGTGAGATTAGTGATGATGAAGCAGACGAATTTGGTTTGTATGATGACGGAGAATCGAGTGAAGAAGATGGCGGATTAGATGAAAGATTCTAATTTTATAAAGTGAGTTAAGTGTTTCTTAACTCACTTTATATTTTAAAACAAAATGGCCCTTGCTTACTGATAGCTTGTTATTAATCACATTGCGACAAATCTGTTTTTAAGCATACAATTAACTTTTTGTATATGAAAACTTTGATATTGATGCGCCACGCAAAGGCTGTTCATGCCGATGGTTTACTTTCTGATTTTGAAAGAAACCTAAACGACCGAGGCAAAGAGGATGCTGCCCAAATGGGTAACCGTTTGCTGCATAAAAAAGTTAATCCTGATTTGATTATTTGCAGTGCGGCTAAACGAACTGCTAAAACCGCCAAAATTGTTGCCGATCAATTGGGTTACCACGAACACAACATCAACAAGGAATTTGATTTGTATAACTGCACAGTTGATGAAGCTTTAAATATTATAAGGCACACTAATGATGATTGTAAGACCTTAGTTTTAGTTGGCCATAATCCTGCTATAACAAGTTTAGCAGGTTATTTAACCAACACACTGATAGAAAGTTTACCAACATCGGGGCTAGTATGTATTGGTTTTAAAGGTATATCTTGGAAACAAGTTGCACGAAATATGGGAGAGTTAAATTGGGTTGATTTACCAAAATTACCATTGCATTGAAAAATAAAACAGTAATCATAACCGGAGCATCATCTGGAATTGGAGAAGCTACTTCATACGCGTTTGCCATGCAAGGTGCAAATGTAGTTTTGGCTGCACGCAAACTTGATAAATTAAATGCAGTAAAACAGCAATGTGAAAAATTTGGCGTGCAAGTTTTGGTTGTACAATGTGATGTTAGTATTGAACAAGATTGCATCAACTTAGTTAATCAAACAGTAAAATCGTTTGGCGGTATTGATGTGCTGATAAATAATGCAGGCATCAGCATGCGCGCCATGTTTGCGGATTGCGACACCAAGGTTTTAAAGCAATTAATGGACATAAATTTTTGGGGGGCTGTGTATTGTACCAAACATGCTTTACCTTATTTAATGGATAAAAAAGGTGCTGTAGTTGCAGTTTCATCTGTTGCTGGTTTAGTTGGTTTACCTGCTCGTACTGGTTACTCAGCATCTAAATTTGCATTGGAAGGGTTTATGCAAAGCTTGCGAATTGAAACGTTAAAAAGTGGATTGCATGTTGGTATGATGTATCCAGGTTATACAGCATCAAACATACGCAATGTGGCTTTAAATAATACTGGAGCAACACAACAAGAATCTCCATTAGATGAAAGTAAATTGATGCAACCCGAAACCGTAGCAGATGCCATTGTTAACATGGTTAAAAAACGTAAACGACAACAAATTTTAACAGGTATAGGTAAAGTTTCAAAATGGTTAAACATCTTGTTACCTTCGCAAAGCGATAAAGCCGTATATAATTTTGTGGCTAAAGAAAAGGATAGCCCTTTTAAATAATCTTAGAACAAACATTTACATGATAGCAGATATATTAAAACATCAAATAGCCCAAGCATTACATAATTTGTATATGGTTGAGGTTAGTGATGATCAAGTCGACATAGAACAAACCAAACCCGATTTTGAAGGTGACTTTACTTTTGTGGTTTTTCCTTATTTAAAACAAAGTAAAAAAGGCCCTGAACAAACAGCCCAAGAACTTGGTGCTTATTTATTAGAGCAGGTTGAAGAGGTTGCATCATTTAATGTAATAAAAGGATTTTTAAATTTAGTGGTGGCTCAAAATTATTGGGTTAATTTTTTAACCCAAAATTATAATACCACCAATTTTGGTTTTGCAACTCATGCTACCAATCAAAAAATATTGGTAGAGTACTCATCACCCAATACCAATAAACCCTTACACTTAGGACACATACGTAATAACCTTTTAGGATATGCAGTATCGCAAATATTAAAAGCAAATGCACACCAAGTGCATACATGCAATTTAGTAAACGATAGAGGCATACACATTTGCAAAAGTATGTTGGCTTGGATGCAACATGGCAATGGCGAAACACCTGCCAGCAGCGGTTTAAAAGGCGATCACTTAGTTGGTAAATACTATGTGTTGTTTGATAAAAATTACAAAGCCGAGCAACAAGAATTAATGAATAACGGCTTAACCCATGAACAAGCAGAAAAACAAGCACCTAGCATATTGGCTGCACAAGATTTATTGCGCAAGTGGGAAGCCAATGACGAAGAAACTGTTAGCATTTGGAAAATGATGAATGGTTGGGTGTATGAAGGCTTTCATGTTTCATACAGAACTTTGGGAATTAGCTTTGATAAATATTACTACGAAAGCAACACCTATTTATTGGGTAAAGAAATTGTAGAAGAAGGCATACAAAAAGGTGTGTTTTATAAAAAAGATGATGGTAGCGTTTGGATTGATTTAACAGAAGAAGGACTTGATCATAAATTGGTATTACGTGCTGATGGAACGAGTGTATACATAACACAAGACATGGGTACTGCCGATTTAAAATACACTGATTTTGGTTGTAAACAATCAATATACGTTGTAGGTAACGAGCAAGATTACCACTTTAAAGTATTACAGCTTATTTTAAAAAAATTAGGTCGTCCTTATGCCGATGGTATTTACCACCTAAGCTACGGCATGGTGGAGTTGCCAGAAGGAAAAATGAAAAGCCGCGAAGGAACAGTAGTTGATGCTGATGATTTAATGGCTGCGATGATTGAACAAGCCGAAGAAACCACAAAAGAATTGGGTAAAACGGATGGTTTATCTCAAGAGGAGTTGATAGCACTATACAATATGGTAGGTTTAGGAGCATTAAAGTACTTTATTTTAAAGGTTGATCCTAAAAAGAAAATGTTGTTTAATCCTAAAGAATCAATAGATTTTCAGGGTAATACTGGTCCTTTTATACAATACACCCATGCACGTATAAAAAGTGTGCTGCGTAATGCACAAGCAGCTGATTTGGTTATGCAGTTTGATGAATCAGAAATTACCTTAAGTAAAGTAGAAAAGGAGTTGTTGGTTATCATATACAAATACCCAGAGGTATTGGCAGAGTCTGGTAAGACTTATAGTCCTGGTGTTTTATGTAATTATGTTTATGAGTTGGCTAAAGTATATAGTCATTTTTACCACGAACATTCAGTGCTTAAAGAAACCAATGTAAACCAACAAGCTTTGCGTTTGCAATTGTGTACACTAACTGCAGATATCATTCGTTCTTCATTCCAGCTATTGGGCATACAAGTGCCCGAGCGCATGTAATTTTAAAACTTTTGGATGTAATAAAGGTAACAACTGTTGCAACGGTATTGGTTTTGTTAGGGTTAATTACTGCGTGCAATCCCCAAACCAAGCTATTTAAACAAGCACGCATACAAAGCAGTAATGGCATGTACGAAGATGCCGCAAACCTTTATTACAACATTTTACTTACCGATAGTAAAAATAAGTTAGCCCGCACCGAGCTAAAAAATATTGCGCAAAAAGTAATTGCTGATAAGTTTGCTAAGTTTAGCAAACTGGTAATTGAAGATAGGATAGAAGAAGCCCTAAAAACTTATAAATACGCTAAAGAATATACCCAAAACGCTGCCAAAGTAGGTGTGGTACTCGAGTGGCCAAACGAGTATGATGAGGTATACAATGACATCAAAAACGAATACACCCAACAACAATATGATATAGCTGTTGGACTCATTCAAAACCGTAAATACGAGACAGCAGAAAAGGTATTTGGACGAATTGCCTTATACGATAGTAATTACAAAGATGTATCGGTGCTACGTTTAAATACGGTTTTAGAACCCCTATACACAAAGGCTATACAGCAATACAACAACAAACAATTTAAAGATGCGTATTATGCGTTTAATAAAATTGTACAAATAGACGACCAATATAAAGATGCACAAAAAATGCGTGCAATGTCTATTCAACAAGCTACTTCAATTGTGGGGGTATTGCCTTTACAAATTAATACCAAAGTAAATTATAACATATCAAATTTGGCTGATGCCTTAGCCGATTTAATTGGCCAGCAACAAGGCAGCTATGTTAAAATAGCCAATGTGCAAGCACTTCATCGCGATTTAGAAAGTAGGGGATTTAATAGTTTTAAAAATACAGAACAAGCCATAGAAGCTGGAAAGAGTTTAAACTTAGGATATGTTATACTAATTCAGTTAGATACGTTTGAGTATGTTAAACAACCTAAACAGACTGTTGAGCGTGAAGGATATGAAGCTTTTACCGAAAGTATTTTGAATCCTTATACCAAAACTTACTCAAGCATTAGTAAATTTAAAAAAGCCATTTATACTGATAACACAGAAGGACAGCATGTGCATATGGCTTTAAAAGTAGCTTTAATACAAGTAAGTACGGGTGATGTATTGGTAAACGAAATGATAACAGTGCTTAAAAAAGACGAATTACATGCTGCAAAATTTAGCGGGAATTCTAATAATCTATATCCTAATTTACCCGAAGGAAATTACCTGCCGCAAGTTAGCCGCGAGTGGCGCGATATGTTTTTTAACCCGCGTAAAAACTTATTGCCCGTAAATGATTTATTAAACCAAGCTTTTAATGAAGCTTCATTAAAAATGGCTACTCTTATTCAACCCAAACTGAGGTAATAACTGGAAGATATGGTAACATTCTTAACTTGATAATTAAAACGTAAATGTTAGTCTTTTACCTTTAATAAAATAATGGCTGTACCTATTAAATAAAAACCCTGCTATACATTAACCAGCCAACGATACACCAATAAGTTTGCCAATTCCAAAAGTAATAGCAGCAGCAATTAATCCAAACAATACTTGTCTAAATCCAGAAAACCAAATGCTTTTTCCAGTAAAGAGTGTAATGGCCGATCCAATTAAAAACAAACCACCTGCACTTAATATTGCACTTAAACCAATAGCAGTGTATCCTTCAAACATAAAAAACGGAATAACTGGTATAATTGCACCTGCAGCAAAAAGCACAAAAGATGTAACTGCTGCTTCCATAGCCGAACCTTTCAAATCATCTGCATTAATTCCCAATTCTTCTTTTACTAAAATTTCATGGGCTTTATCTTTGTCTTGAATAATATCTTTTGCCATTTGTTTGGCTTGTGCCTCAGGTATTCCTTTCGAATAATAAATCAGCGCCAATTCTTTTTCTTCTCCTTCTGGGTTGGTTTCCAATTCATCCATTTCTAATTGCATTTGGTTTTCCGATAGTTCTTGAGAACTTTTAACAGAAATCCATTCGCCTAAAGCCATAGATAAGGCACCTGCCAATAAACCTGCAATACCTGTAAGTAGCACTTCTTTTTGTCCGCTAGTGGCACCTGCAATACCCATTACCAAACTAAAGTTGGATACCAATCCATCATTACCACCCAGAACAGCTGCGCGTAAAGCGTTACCGCCAACAGATCGGTGGCGTTTTTCAAATCGTGCCAGGGTTGATGCTGTAATGGTTTGTGTATTGCTTAATATATTTTTTAAAATGGTAACATGTGCAGTATCAGAAAGGGAAATAGGGGAATTTGTTTTTTTACGCGCATTTAAAACCGATGAAGAAATACTTTTTTCTGAATCTAACAATACACCCAATATGTAATCGTAACCCAACACGCTGCCAATTAATTTAAGAACTTTAGCCCTGCCCGAAGGTGCAGGTAAAAGTGAAGCATCCATTCCGTTTTTTTCTAAAAAGGCTAATGCGTGTCCGTTTTCAATCTCGCTCATTTGGGTAAAAATGTTGGCTACGTTTTCGTCTTCTTCGTGTTCAGCAAGAAGGGCATATAAGTATCCCGCATCAACTTCGGTTTGAATATTTTTTAAATTAATCATGTTGTTTTGGTTTTACTTTCAAACCTAAACAGAAATTAGTTTTAAACCTAAAAAAGTAAACAAAGCCATTTTACTTATTTGATGTGGAATATTAACTGGATTTCAAACCCAAAGAAAAATCGTTTTTAAAACTGAAACAGTCTGAATACTTTGGCATAACAAATAAAAATTTATCAATAACATACTTAGGGTAGCATTGTGTTTTTTGCACAACCACCTCTGGTAATATTGCCTTCTTGCAATACAATATCTGAATGTAAAAATTGAGCTGCTTCCCTTGATTCATTCACCTTAACGGCACTTCTAGCCATCATATTTTCTTCAAACTCGGATAATACCTGTTTTCTTAAACCCACATCTCGCCATTCGGTAGATGGTTTGCAATTAATGGCTATGGCTCTTGCCAGTGCAAGTGCATCTAACAAAGCTTGGTTGGCTCCTTGTCCTTTAAACGGACTCATTGGATGAGCTGCATCACCAATTAAAGTTACTGGCCCTAAATTTTTTAGGAGTGAGGTTTGGAGTAACTCCCTGTCATAAACTGGATAACCTGAAATTTGAGCTTCTTGTGTTGCTGCTAAAATATCTGGTATGGGTTTATGCCATTGTGTTCTGCGGCAGGCTTCTTTTTTTAGTGCTGCTGCACCTTGGGAACTTAATTCTTTTGCTTCTGCCTCGGTTAGTGGGAAACTAAGCTGCCACATAATTGAGTGGGCATCATAAGGCATCATATAGATCCGCTCGTGGCCATTGGCAGTTTGAAACACCGTTGCCGAATCGAGCAAAGAACTTTGAATATGTTGTAGGTCACTTAAATTGCAAATACCTAATATTACGATACAATCGAGGTAATTCAATGGGGACCTTTCTTCGCCAATAGTTAATTTACGTAAAGTGCTTCGAATACCATCAGCTCCCACCACCAAATCTGCTGTTTCATGTTTTGTAATTTCATTAACTGTAAAACTCAATTCAACTTTATTTTGGGTCGTATTTTTTATAGCGGTAAGTTGATGCCCCCATTTTATATTGGCATGTTGGCCAAGTTGATTCAGTAAAGCTTTGCGCAATGCCTGGCGAGCAATATGTATATTGTGTATGTGGCTTTTCCTAGGTATTACATTGGGGTTGGTTTCCATCCATTTTCTCATTCCCCATTCGCCTAAAACTTTTCCTTCTGTATTGTGCACCAAATGTTTAGTAGAAACTATTCCATCATTTAAAGTTAAAATACCAAGCCCTGATAAGGCTTTGCTAGCTTGTTGTAAGGTTAGTCCATAACCTTG
>CANHBJ010000014.1 GCA_947459075.1 Bacteroidota bacterium | reverse complement strand
TTACACCTGTACCACCAAACATAGGCACCTTCCAATCAAAACCTATTACATCGCGGTTTTTACTAAAATTTTGTAAGCTAAAATGTTGAGGACCTATTTCTTCAAACGTAAATTTACTTGCACTATCTAGAGCCACTTGTATGTTTTTGGTATTAATAAACGTACCAACTACAGAATATAACAATGGCGGATTAAACTCGTAATAAACCGAACGGTAATTTAAAAAACATAAATCCCATTCAGATTTTGGTGGCTCAAAATCTAACGTGCTACCGCCATTGGCAAACGAAAAATAACTAAGCAACTTACTGTGGTTTTTGATGATGGTATGGTTGGTTATTTGTTGTCCGTATCTGTTGGCTGTTTGTATTAAAAAAGAATCGTTGTTGCACAGCAAAAGTTTAAACTGAAAATAGCGCTCATTTGGCGAAACCAAACTACCCCTATCAATTAAATAAACACTATCGTTACTTATGCCGCTGGTAAACCCATTTTTAAGCGCTAAAGAATCACTCATGCCATTAGCTGCATCCCAATTCCATTTGAGTAAATTGGGCTGAATGGAATTTATAAAATAGCCCTTACCAATTGTTGCTACCAGTACCCCAGCTGAACCACCGTTTAAGTAAATATTATTTGATTGCGCATCACAATCAAAGGCCAAATCCCAACTGTTTACTTTAACACTTTTTACATAACCAGATTCTAAATCAACATATATTTGGTTGCTGTAATCGCTGCCCATTTCGTAACTGTATTTCTTACCAATAGCTTTAGGTAAAACCACAGGCGTTTCGGGTTGCTCGCACGAAGCCAAAAGAAGCAATCCTATTAATGCAATAATCGTATGTAACCTAAATTTCATTACTGCTTTACTTGGTTAATGGAGTATCTAATTGAAAAAAACAAAGTTCGGCCCATGGCTATCATAGCGTTGTTTGATGAACTTTGATGCACACCACCCACAATACTTGCACGCACATTTCTTACATCTAAAATATTTTTTACACCCAAAGTGGTGTTTAGTCTTTTCTTAAAAAATGGTTGCGATACAGTTGCATCAAACACATTAAATGCATCTATGTATCCTAGCATTACTTCGTTGTTGGTGTAGTTGTATTGATAAGCTTGCAACATGCCATTGTATTTATAAAAAAAGGCAATGGTAGTGTTTTTTTTAGGGTGAGTTGCATTAAAGTTAAACCTCACTTCGTTGCTGTTATAAAATTCTCCGTTAGGAGCATAGCTATTGTTTCTACCTGTTAAAGCATAACCTACCTGTAAACCATAAATAGGTGTTTTATATTCCATGTTTACATTTACACCACAACTGGTAAACTCGCCCACATTAAAGTAAGTAGCTTCAATGGTTTGTGTATTTACCAAAGCCAAATCAATCATATTGGTTATGTGGTTGTAAAACAAACTCGGTTCAAACCTAAACATATGTTTTTGCTTCGTAATTTCAAACGTAGTAAACAGCTGTATATTATCGCCTGTTTCTGCTTTTAAGTTCGGGTTTCCATGTACATTATGGCTTGGATCTACAAACTTTAAATACATTTCTTTTAAAGATGGTGCACGGAAACCTCGGGCATATGATGCACGTATCTTAAGGTAACTGGTTATTTCCCATTTTATATTAACTGCAGGTAAAAAAGGTGCATTAAATTTAGTATGATGTATAGCACGGAAACCCGGACGTAATGTCAATTTTTTAGTGGGTTTTAATTCTGTACTCGCAAAAATATTATAATCGGAGAATTGTTGTTCGCCACCTTCTATTTTTCCGCCTTCGGTAAACTCGTGGTTTATTTCATAACCTATTTGGTAATTAACCTTTGCATCATTTTTGATTTTAGATAATACCCCCCTGCTCATTAAAAGAAAAAAGTAATTGGTATCGTTTAACTCGGCTGATGTTGTTTGTTCTTCTTGTAAACTCACTAAATCTTTACGTAAGGTATTGCGCACGCGTTTGTAATAATTACCCGAACCAATAATATTTACAGTAAAATTATTTTTTAATTTTTTATCCCAGAATATTGATGAAGTAGAACGTGTTGTATAATAATATTGATCTAATCCATAGGCATAAAATGGTGTAACTGTGCCACTATCAAGTGAAGTTACTTTTTCGGTAAACCAATTATTTTGAATACGCCAATTACCGCTTTTACCACTAAACGAAACTGTTGCATCTGCAAAATATTGCTCTCGTGGTTTCCATAACCTGAGACGCGTAATACTTTCATTGTGACCATAACCATCAAAAAAGTTTCGTCCACCGCTTACTTGCCACAATGTCTTTTTCAAGTTAAAGTTTACACCACCATCTATATTGTATTGTCCAATACTTTCATTGTATGTTCCTAAATTAAAACTGGTATTTTTTGTTACTGCTTTTTTAGTAATGATATTAATTACACCACCTAATGCATCACTTCCAAAATTCACACTCATTGGTCCTTCAACCAACTCAATACGCTCTACATTATTTAAGTTAATTTGAGTTAAATCAACATTACCTCCCTCGCGACCAATAACTGGAACACCATCAATTAATATTTTGATGTTTTGACCCGTTACACCTTGCAAATTAATGCTACTGCCTAATGCGGGATCTTGGTTTATACGTATATTAATTTCATTGGCAAGCACATCTTTAAGGTTAACTGCACCTTGTTGCTGTATGCGTTGTGCATCTATTACTTTCACTTTAAATACGCTGTTTTTAAGGCTATTTTCACCATACTGACCTGTAACAATAGCATCGTTCAAATGCTGTGTTTTTATGGTGTCGGCAGGCAATTGAGTTTGCGCATTAGCACTCAACACAAACAATACAAGTGCCCCCAATGGAGCACTTGCTTGTTGTAAAAAATTAATAATATATTTAAAAAAAGTAACCACAATAACTACTCAACCAACAAGCGGGCAGCTTTGTTGCCATCAACTTGTAAAAAATATAATCCTTTGTTTAAACTTGTAATATCAATAGTTGTAGTGCCTGTTGCAGTTTGGTTAATTAATGCTTTACCAGTAATGTCAAAAATAACTACAGTATGGTTACCAGCACCAACTTGTACGTTTACAAAACTGCTTGCAGGGTTTGGATACATAGCTACTGTTTGGTAGTTTTTAGCCTCAAATAAACCTACAAAATCTGCTTCAACACCTTTATAAAAACGTATTCTTCCATTAGACGAACCGTCAAATGATTTAAATACCATGCGATATTGTTTATTGTTGGCTAAACGAGCGAAGTAAACATTCGAATCAATGATAGCGAAATTTGGTTGACCTGGTCCTGGATTAATTTTCCAATCGGTACCAATATTGGTTATTTTGTTATTAAATATTGCCGTTGAAATTTTTGTGCTATCAACAGGCATACCTTTAACACGAGCAGTTAATATGGCTGGGTGAGATAGTGCACCAGTATTTGTACTAAAAATAGTTTGTCCAAATTGGGTAGAAAATGCACCATATCGTGTAAAGTATAAATCCCATGGAGCAGTTGGTTCACGATTAACAACTCGTTTGTTTACCACATCAAAATAAGCAAATAACTTACCGTTAAAACCTGCTTTGCTAATTGTAAATTGGTTACTATCCGTTCCATCAATATTAGCCATTTGAAATACCCATTGAGTATCAAAAGCCAATCTTTCAATTTTAATTAATTTAAATGCAGAGTCGATTGTACGACCTTGAGCGGTTCTGGTTAAACGCAAAAGGTAAACATTACCCTTACTTACCACATCATGGCTTGTCATATTGTAATCGCCCCAACCATAATCAAAAGGATCACTCTTTACTAAATTAGCATTAAATGCTCCTAAATCCCAGCTGCTATCGCTGTTGTGAAGAATTGACCAAGTTGATGCGGAGTCAATTCTTCTGTATCCGGTTGTATCAAATCTAGCAAAGTTATATTGATTAGATTTATAGATTTGAACATTACGACCTTCATTGGCAATTATGGTGGTTGAACGTAACACATTGGTTGGTGGCGCTGCCGGACGAGTAGCAAATGCTATGTGCCAATTAGCTCCAGGTTGGGTACCAACTGTACCGTTTTCAAAACTGTAATAAATATCATTCACATAACCTGCACCAAGACTAATGCTATCATTAGCAATTGGTTGAGCTAGCAAAGACATTGCCGAAGCAAATAAAAAAGCTATTTGTAAAGCTATTTTTTTCATGTTCACGAGTTATTAATTTGGGCGCAATTTATAGCCCTGCTGTTGTGAAAAACAGTGACTCAAACCCTTTTACACACTTATGACAAAGAACATATTAAAGTATATTTTAATGACAAAGTATAAGAAAAGTAATGTTTTGTAATTACACCATTTAAAATACAACGTATATCTTATATATTCGAAACCATATTTATTATTAGAATGAATCAACAATCGTTACTTAAAAAGTTTTTACCACACCTTATTGCTGTGGCCGTAATTCTGGTGGTTATGCTAGCTTATTTTTCTCCATTAATGAGCGGCAAGGTGCTTAAACAGCATGATGTGATGCAATGGAAAGCTTCTTACGAAGAGATTGCAAAGTTTGAAAAAGAAAGTGGCGAACGCACTTTCTGGACCAATAGCATGTTTTCAGGAATGCCAACCTACCTCATTGGTGCTACATACTATTACAATACATCAAACGATGTATATCGCTTTGTAAACAGAGTATTTGGTAACCCATTGGAAACTATTTTTCTACTTTACATCTGCTTTTATATTTTATTAATAACTTTCGAGGTTAGTCCTTGGTTTGCTATAGCAGGTGCACTTGCATTTACATTTAGTACATTTAACTTTATTAATATTGATGCAGGCCATGCAGGAAAAGGAAACGCCATTGCTTTAATGCCATTAGTTATTGCAGGTATTAAAATTACACTAGGTAATAAAAAGTTGTTAGGTGCAGTATTAACAGGCATAGCCCTTTCTTTACAACTGGCTGCAGGTCACTTACAAATTACCTATTATTTAGTATTAATTGTTGTGGTTTGGATGATTACCGAGGCAGTATTAGCAGTAAAAAATAAAACCATACCGAATCTATTAAAAACAGGTGCGTTTTTAGTTGTTGCAGCTATTTTAGGTGCTACCTCAAATATAACAAACCTCTTAGTTACCGAAGAATATGGTAAATACAGTATTCGTGGTACATCGGAATTAACAAAAACAACACAAGGCACAAGTAATGAAAATAACCAATCAAGCGGATTAGATAAAGATTATGCATTGCAATGGAGTAATGGTGTTACAGAACCTTTTACCTTATTGATACCTAACTTTTTGGGTGGAGGTAATGCGGGTGACGCACATACACACAATATAATTGAAAAAGAATTTAAAGCTGCAGGATTACAACAGCCTAAACAATTAGCAGAAGGCATACCAGCATATTTTGGCGAACAACCTTTTACTGCAGGACCAATATACTATGGAGCAATTATTTGCTTCTTGTTTGTATTAGGATTATTTGTGGTTAAAGGCAGTGAAAAATGGTGGATTCTGGTGATTTCAACTTTGGCTATATTTTTATCTATGGGCAAAAACTTTATGTCATTAACAGATATCTTTTTCTATAATGTTCCTTTATACAATAAATTTCGTTCGGTAACATTTATTTTAGCTATTGCACAAACCACATTTCCATTACTAGCTTTATTGGCTATTCGCGATGTAATTAATGGTAGCCTTAAAAAGCCCGAACTTAAAAAAGCTTTATTATACAGCGGGGGTATTGTTGGTGGTTTATGTTTGATTTTTGCAGCCATGCCAGGCCTTGCATCAGTTGATGCAGAACCAATAGATGGACAACTTAAACAATATGGTTATCCTTTAGATATTATTCATGGAGCACGCGAAAAGGTTCGCCAAATGGACGCATTACGTAGTTTTATGTTTATTGCTTTGGCATTTGGTGCACTTTGGTTTTTTGTAATCGATAAAATTAAACAACAATATTTAGCATTAATTTTAGGCGCATTAATTTTGGTTGATTTATGGGGAGTTGATAAGCGTTACCTAAACGACAAGGATTATGAAAAACGCAAAAAGACGGATGCCGTTGTAGAAAAAACACAAGCCGATGAAATCATTCTTCAAGATAAAGATCCTCATTATCGTGTTTACAACACTACACAACGATTAGACCAAGATGCATTAACATCATATTACCACAAATCAATTGGTGGTTACCATGGTGCTAAAATGCGCAGATACCAAGAGTTAATTGAGTTTCAAATTGCACGAAATAACATGGAAATGTTTAACATGTTAAACGTAAAATACTTTATTGTTGGCGATAGTTTAAATAACTTGTTCCCTCAAATAAATTCAAATGCAAATGGTAATGCATGGTTTGTAAACAAAATGGTTTGGGTTAATAATGCAGATGCTGAAATTGATTCATTAACCAACTTTAACTCTAAACAAACTTGCTTTATTGATAAACGTTTTAGCGAGCAATTAAACGGATTTAAAATAGAAGCCGATACAACTGCTACCATAAAACTTACCAAATATCAACCTAATAAGTTGGTGTATGAAAGTAATGCAGCTAATGCACAATTAGCTGTGTTTAGCGAAATGTATTATGATAAAGGTTGGAATGCATACATTGATGGAAATTTAGCACAACACTTCCGTTGTAATTATGTGTTACGTGGCATGCAAATACCAGCAGGAAAACACACCATTGAGTATCGTTTCGAGCCTCAATCTGTTGCTACAGGCGAGCGTATTACGTTGGTTTCAAGTATACTTCTTTATGGTGGTGCTTTAGCAATTGCTATTGCTGCATTTTTAAGACGTAAAAAACAGCAAGCATAAACAATGTTGGTTAGTATTTTACTAATCATATACAACCTTTCTATTGCATTTGCAGCAGGTGTTGTTTTTACGCGTTTGCTAGGCAAAATATGTGGAGTAACACCTGCAGTTATTCATCCAAGCCTTTATGTAATTATTGGTTGGGGTTTTATTGCAATGGTAATGCAGTTGTTTCACTTGTTTTTCCCAATTAATTTATTTGCTCACGTTTTGGTTTGGATGATGATTTTAACTTTGGCATCAACCCAATTTAAAAACTTAGCCAAAGAAATGGTGGCTTCCTTACATCAAATTAGCAGTAAAAAACACATTGCAATTGGACTTGGTTTTTTAGTACTTGTAGTACTTAATATCTTATCCAGAAAAGCAGATGGCGATATTGGCGATTATCACCTACAGGCCATCAGGTGGATGGAAGAATATGCTGCTGTGCCTGGAATAGGTAATATTAGACGGCAATTGGGGAACAACAGCAACTGGTTCTTATTACAAGCATTTAGTGGTTTTCATTTTCTTGGTCTTCGCTCCGTTTATACTATTAATGCAGCTTTGGTAATCATGGTGGCATTATATGTAACTCCGCATTTAAACCAACATTTTTGGTTGCGCAACCTCCTATTGTTATTCTACTTTGCAATAATAGCAACTCGTAAATACACCGGAGCAGTTACCAATGATTTAGTGATTACATCAGGTATTGTAATGTTGTTTTGCTGGTTTACCGATGTTGTAAATAACCACAATAAAAAAACAATTGAACTGCTTTTGATGATATTATTTACCATGGTGCTCATCACTTTTAAATTAAGTGCATTGCCGATGCTATTATTTGCTATAGGTGTGTTTTATTACAGCTATAAACAACAATTAATTGGCAGAAGAATTATCTTCACTTTATTAGGCTTTGGGCTCATCATTTTTATACCATGGCTTATTACCAATGTTATTCACTCGGGCTACTTGTTTTTTCCTGTATCTAATAGCAATTTTTTTGATGTGGATTGGGAAATGCGTCCCGAAATCGTGGATTATGAAGTATATGCAAACCTCGCTTATGCTCGTGCACCAACAGTTGATATAGAAGTAGCCAGGTATTTTACATTTGCGCAATGGTGGCCACATTGGATAAAAAGTATTGATATATTTAGTGCCGTTTTATTGTTTGGTGGTTGTTTTTTTTATATCACCTTATTAGTACAATTTATAGTAAACAAACGTTTCAGAAAACAATTTGCAGAAAACTATTATTGGATAATTGCCATTACATGTTTGGTTGCTTTAGCACTTTGGTTTACCCACGGTCCTACTCCACGTTTTGTTTTCGGATATTTGGTATTTACAATCACTATGGGGGTAAATCTGTTTCACAGAACCACGTTGCAACAATTACTGTATAAAAACAAGTTTACTTTAGTTGGTATATTTTTATTGGGGTTGATTACAATGTCGGTCCAAAAACAACTTATCGGTAATGGATATAAAAACACACTGATGATACCTCCTACTTACCTTCAACCACAAGTAAATAAATTTGTTATAAGCGGTGGCACACTTAACGTACCTATAAGCAACCAGCAATGCTGGGACAGTAAATTACCTTGCACCAACTTGCCCGATAGCGGTTTACAGTACCGCGGAACTACTTTAAAGCAAGGATTTAGAATTAAAACTCAACCCTAAGGATTTTTCTATTTTGTTGTTGATGTTTTAGCCTTTAATTTGCGCATACTTTTAAAAATGATAAACAACAACACATGGCAACCGATAAGATTTTAATTGTAGGCTCGCAAGGGCAAATTGGTTTGGAACTAACACAAGAATTACGTGCTATTTATGGTAACGACAACGTTATTGCAAGCGATGTAAAAGCGCCTGAACAAAGTAACGGACCATTTGAAACTTTAGACGTAATGGACAAAAACAGGTTGGATGAAATTTTTAAAAAGCATAACGTTACACAAGTATATTTACTTGCTGCATTGTTATCGGCTACTGCTGAAAAGAACCCACGTTTTGCCTGGGATTTAAACATGGAAGGATTGTTTAATGTACTTAATGCTGCCAAAGAAGGTGTACTTAAAAAAGTATATTGGCCAAGTTCTATTGCGGTTTTTGGGCCAACAACACCTAAGAAAAATACACCTCAATATACCGTTATGGAACCTAATACTATTTATGGCATTAGCAAACAAGCCGGTGAACGCTACTGCGAATATTACAACCAAAAATATGGTGTTGACGTAAGAAGTATCCGCTACCCAGGATTAATTGGATATAAAAGTGCACCAGGTGGTGGAACAACAGACTATGCGGTACACATTTACCATGAAGCACTGAAAAATAGAAAATATGAGTGCTTTTTGAGTGCAGATACAGAATTACCTATGATGTATATGCCTGATGCATTAAAAGCTACTATAACATTAATGGAAGCTCCGGCCGAACAAGTTAAAATTAGAAGCAGCTATAATGTTGCAGGGATGAGTTTTAACCCAGAAGAAATTGCAGCAGAAATTAGAAAATACATACCTGATTTTACAATTAGCTATAACCCAGATTTCCGCCAAGCAATTGCAAACAGCTGGCCACAAAGTATTGATGATACGCATGCAAAAGCAGATTGGGGTTGGAAACCACAATACGATTTAGCTGGTATGACCAAAGACATGTTAGAAAACTTGAAGTAATACTTTAAACCAATAAATTAAACTACAGTATTTATTGCTCAATTCGGTTTTATGTATTCGGAATTATAATGGGTATCATCATATTGTTAATAAAACTTAAATACATCTTAAATAATTGAGTTAAATAAGTAATTGAGCATAACTTCAAACAGAAAATCTTATAATTGACAAAAATTTTAATTAAATGAAAATTACACAAATTTTATTTACCCTAATACTAACCACCACAATAACATTAGCTCAAAATCTTGAAGTAAAATGGGGAAAAGAAACCAAATCAGATAAGCAACTTAGAATAGGTGGCGTTTTAGGAAGCGACCCCAATGGATACTTCATTACTAAGTATAATATTACTGGACTGTTTGGTAAATCTAAAACGTGGATTGCAAGACATAACCTTGACCATGAGGTTGAGTATACGATAGATGTGCCTAACGAGATAAACAATAAAGACATTTCTAGAGAAGGAATGTATAAAGTTAAAGATAGAATTTTCATTTTTAACTCTCAAAATGATAAAAAAGCAGATGTTAATAAATTATACTTATCCATTATTGACAAAGCTGGCAACATAGGAGAAGAAAAATTAGTTGATGAAATTTCATACAAAGGGAAAAAAGATAAAGGCGGATTTGATATTCATCACCTCCCAAATTCAGAAAACTTTTTAATTACACACAACGAAGGCTATAGTAAAAAAGGCAACGAAGAAGTAAACTACAAATTATACGATTATGACTTTAAACTAAAGTGGGAAAAAGCCATTGAGCTTCCATATAAAGACAAAAAATTTAGTATTTTAGGTTATCAAATTGATGAAGCTGGAAATGTATACTTATATGGTAACATACCAGTAAGTAAAGACCTAAACAAGAAAGTTATTTTTGCCTATTACCCAGCAACTAATAAATTAGAAGAAGTAAAAGTAGAATTTGGAAAGGCAAACCGCATATCAGATTTAAATTTTGTTTATACCAAAGGTCAACTTCAATTTACAGGCTTTTACTACGATCAAAAAGGTGGTATTCAAGGTGTATTTATCACAAAAATAAATACCAAAACTTTAAATACAGAAGTAGAAAAAACAATCCCATTTTCTAAAAAAGATTTGCTCATGTTTACAACTGAAAGAGCAGCTAAAAAAGGAAAAGGTATTTTAGCAAACTTTGATGTTAGACAAATTTTGGTTAAAGAAAATGGCGACTTTTTTATTATTGGAGAAGCTTATCAATTGGTAGTTACAACTTACCGCGATTCAAGAACTGGCGCTACTAGCACTACTTATACCTATTATTACAATGATATAATGGTAGTAAGTTTATCAAAAGATGCAGAAATAAATTGGGTGCAAAAAATACCAAAGAAACAAATAAGTCAAAATGATGGTGGATATTACTCGTCATACGTTTTTATAAGTGATGAAAATAACCTATACATGATGTTTAACGATAATCCTAAAAACCTTTCACCTAAAACAAAACCAGAGAAAAGGGGAACCTATTTTGCCTCAACCCGTAATCCCAAAAAATTAGTAGTGGCATTGTCAACGGTTAATCAAAAAACAGGCGAATTCACATCAGAGATTTTCTTCAAATCAAAAACTGAAGGTAAAGCAGTGTTTGTTCCTAAGTTTAATCAGAAACTAAACGATAAACAAACCCTTATTTATGCTGAAAAGGGTAAAACAAATCGGTTTGGTGTAATCACAGTTAAATAATTTTAAATGTGTTAGTTAAGGTTAAGTATTAATAAGATAAAATGACAAGATATATTACCGTTGCTTTCTCGCTGATTATGCTCCTGCTATCAAGTTGCGCAACTCTACTTGATGTGAAGAGAAAAAAAACAAAAGGAATATTTATTACAAGTAACACCCTTAATGCAAAAGTTTTTAATAGCAAAAATCAGCTTATTGGTACAACACCTTTACTTTTTAATCCAAGTAAAAACACAGGCATACAAACCTTAACAATTGAAAAAGATCAATACGAATCACAAAAAATAACAATTGAGAAAAAAGAAAAAGCAGGTTTTGCCTTTTTAGATGCAATGCTTCTTTGTATACCATGCATAGTTGATTATCCAACAGGAAATATCTATAAATATAACCAGGATACATTTTCTGTTCACCTAAAAAGAATTTATGATAAAGATGTTGAACGTGTAAGTTTTATTTTTGAAGAAACCGATTGGAAAATAGCAGATGGAGCTAAAATAGGAAAAAGCATAAATGATGCTGTGTATTTCAAAAAATCATCATATGCATCTTATCTGTATAAATCTTTATCGTGCGAGGGACAAAATTACAATAGATATAAAATTATAAATTGTAATGATGACTTATCGAAAGAAAATACGCTACTTGTTAATGCCAACAGCATTTTAATTAAACCAATTGTAAACGACCTTAGAACCAACTTTTTTAAAGAAAAAGGCGTTTACCAAACAACTATAAATGCATCTGTTACTTGGACTTTCTCAAAACGCTCTGGTAAGGTAATAAAAGAAGTACAACAATCAATTGTTAAAAAAAGTGATCGAGCGGATACCAAAACATTACTTGCAAGAGGATTAAGTGAAGCCCTCGCAAATATTATTGAAAACGATACCAATTATAATTTATTTATAGCGGAATCTAAATCCAATAAAGATCAAGAAAATCTTTTTAATGAAATAAAAATTGAACCTAATAAAACACCAGTCTTTAGTAAAAATAAAGACTTAATAGGCTATTTAATGAAGGGTGTGGTAACGATTAAACATGATGATGGACACGGCAGTGGTTTTTTCATTTCAAATGATGGTTACTTAATAACAAACTATCATGTAATAAAAAATAAAAAACAAGTTGATGTTCAACTGAACGAATCGATTACATTAACTGCAGAATTAGTTCGAGGAGATGAGGTTTATGATGTGGCATTATTAAAGGTAAGCGGTCAAAATTTCAGAGGCCTATCGCTCATCAATTCAGACTCTGCACAAACAGGCGAAGATGTTTTTGCCATTGGAACACCAAGCGACATATCACTTGGGCAATCCGTTACAAAAGGAATCATTAGCGGTAAAAGAAAGATAGGTGAAAAAATATATCTTCAAACTGATGTAACAATAAATAGCGGAAACAGTGGTGGCCCATTACTAAATGAAAATGGTGAAGTTATTGGAATGGTAACCATGAAATTAGTTGGTGATGGCATTGAAGGTATTGGATTTTGCGTTCCTTCAAACACAATTATGGATAAGCTAAATATTAAACTACAACCTAAGCAATGAAAAAAAATCTAATATTCATACTTTTCTCGATAACTGCACTTGTAACATTTGGGCAGAAAAGAAACAATATAAAATTATTTGGCTTTGGTTACGATACGTGGACTAGTGCAGAAAATTACCTTGGTTTGTATTATACAGATGAATTCGTAAATAGCAGTAGCCGATTTAGCTATATACTTGGTTACGAAAGATTAATTGGCAGCAGGCTTTCTGTAAGCGGAACTTACAACTACATTTTTGGGTCAGACCAATATGAATTTAACGAAGAATCCTCATTTCATTCTGATTATACGCCAGAAAAAATACCCAACCAATTATTTTATAGAGGTTTTTACACCACATCAGGATACACGTTGGGTTATGAAACAAAATATTTCTTTAACGAATTTGATGAAGATGGTGCCAATAGCCTTTTTATTGGATTTAATTACCAACATACAAAATTTAAAGAGGAATTAAGTGATGTTCAATATGAGGAACCCATAGGCAGTTACAATTATACATCACCGAAAGACTATTCAGCAAGAGAATATTCAATAAACAGGCTTGGCGTAAAATTAGGGGCAACCTACACTGGGGCGCTATCTAGTGAATTTGCTATTGGTATGTACCTAAATATGCCAGCCGGTTTTGATGATTCAGCATGGCGAACACCTGTATCAGTAAATCCTTTAAGCTTTAATTTAACTTGGGTAATGGGAGTACCATTTTAACTCTGTAAGCAAAAGCAAACGGAAATAACATTGCTATTCAAAAAAAAATTATAGACTCAATATTATAAAAAAGCCTGGCTCAAAAAGAGTCAGGCTTTTTTAGTCGGGGTGGCAGGATTCGAACCTACGACCTCCACATCCCAAATGTGGCGCGATACCGGGCTACGCTACACCCCGAAAACGTTTAAGGCTTTGTTTTCAGTGACTTAAACGCGGTGCAAAAGTATTCTTTTGCAGTGGTTTTCCAAATATTATGCTAACTTAATTTGGACTAGCTTGCGGAGAGAGAGGGATTCGAACCCTCGATACAGTTTTCACCATATGTCGGTTTAGCAAACCGGTGGTTTCAGCCACTCACCCATCTCTCCGGGCCTCCTAAAATAATTCTAGGAGGGGCAAAAGTATGGAACTGACCTATAACAAACAAATCTTTTCTCAAAAAACATCATTTATTGTACTTCTTATTTAAAATGCCATTTTTGTATTAAATATATTGTTTTGATTATTTGATGTTTATAAATATCATACAACTTATTACTTGTTTTATTTAATCTATTGTACAAAGTTAGTACTCGAAAAGCCTCGAAAAATTGAAAACATGACTATTGCACCAAGGTGATAAATCGCCAAGGTGATAAGTTACTACATTAAACTATACCATTATGGCGAAGGATAACCCAATTAATTACAAGTTTAGAGACCTGAAAATATTTGGCTCTACAGAGTGGCTTGCAAACAACGAAAAAAAATATCGCCAAGTTTATGACGAAGCAGAGTGCACTTTTATATACTGCGAACTATCTTTTTTTAATAAGCTTTTTGACGAAAAAGATTGGGAAGTTTGCATGAATTTAAAGTGCGTGCATCATACCGACAATATTGAAATTTGTAATCTTACTGCTGATAGAACTATACGAAAAGACGAAAACATCGTATTTGTTAGAGAAGGTTGGGGTGTTAAAACACCAGGTGTTTATTGGAAAAAAGGAGTTTACCGCTGGGAAGCATGGATAAACAATTTACTTATAGCAGAAACACGATTTTATGTAGAAGACCAAGGCATAGTTACAGACACTGTAAATCCTTACTTTACATTAAAAGAAATAAAGTTATACGAAGGTCCAGATAGTAATATTTTAAAAAAGGATCGTAAATATTTACGTGCATTTAGCGAAGCAGAAACACGTTATGTTTGGGTTGAACTTACATGCGAAAACTTAACAATAAGCGATGCGGCTTGGCAATGCGAAATGTTTTTCAATTTCAAAACCCATAGTGGTCAGCTTAAAGGTAAGATAGAAAAACTCATTGAGGTTGGAGGCAAAGAAGGTGTATTTGAATGCAGTATTGGTTGGGGAAGTGATTTAAAAGGAACTTGGGGTAATGATGTGTATTCTGTTGATGTGGTATTCATGGATCAAATTATTGCCAGTATTCCTTTTGAAGTGGGTAAAGAATTTATTTATGATGATGCACCAGTTTTATCATCTATTCAACCTAAATATAAAATTAAAACTGCAACAGAAAAAGTTAAAACACCAACTGATACTAAAGTAGGTAACGTTCTAAATGAACTGGATGCTTTAATTGGTTTAGAAAGTATAAAAAAGAAGGTTAAAGAATATACAACCTATCTTAACTTTATAAAAATAAGAAAAGAGAAAGGCTTTGAAGACAATGAGAAAATTAACCTACATGCCGTGTTTACAGGTAATCCTGGAACGGGCAAAACAACCGTTGCAAAAATGCTCGGTAAAATATACCAAGAGTTAGGCTTACTTTCTAAAGGGCATGTGGTAGAGGTAGACCGAAGCGATTTAGTTGCAGAATACATCGGTCAAACTGCTCCAAAAACGAAAGAAATTATTAAAAAAGCCAAAGGAGGTATACTGTTTATTGATGAGGCATATGCGCTTGCTCGTAAAAACGATGATTCAAAAGATTTCGGTAAAGAATCCATTGAAATAATATTAAAAGAAATGAGCGATGGCGATGGCGATTTGGCAATAATAGTAGCAGGTTATCCTGATGAAATGAATAGTTTTATGGAGTCGAATCCAGGACTAAAATCTCGTTTTAGTATGTATTACGATTTCCCTGATTACACGCCTCAGGAGCTGATGAAAATTACTGAATACACCTCACAAAAAAGAGCAGTAGTTTTAAACGTAGAGGCAAGAGATTTAATGTACAAAAAGTTGGTAGATGCATATCGCGATAGAGATAAAACATTTGGCAACGCACGTTATGTAAATAAACTTATTGATGATGCAAAGATGAACATGGGATTGCGTATCATGTTAAACGAAAATCCAGCATCATTAAACAAAGAAGATTTATCAACCATAAACGCAGATGATATAGGTAAAATATTTGCTCCAAAAACACGCAGCATTGCAGATATCCCAGTTGATGAAGAATTACTGCGCACTGCTTTGGCTACTTTGCATAGCATGATTGGTCTTGGTGCAATTAAAACAGAAATTGATGAATTAGTAAAATTAGTACGTTTCTACAAAGAAATTGGCAAAGACATTCGTCAGAGCTTTTCTTTACATGCGGTATTTACAGGTAATCCAGGAACTGGTAAAACAACTGTTGCTCGTTTATTAGCTCAAATTTATAAAGCACTAGGTATACTAGAACGTGGTAATTTAGTTGAGTGTGATAGGCAAGATTTGGTTGGCGGATTTGTTGGCCAAACTGCACTTAAAACAAACGAAGTGATTAGTAAAGCCATGGGCGGTGTTTTATTTGTTGATGAAGCATACGCGTTAAGCGAAGGTGGTGAAAATGATTTTGGAAAAGAAGCTGTAGAAACGATTCTTAAACGCATGGAAGATGAACGCGGTGAATTTGTTGTTATTGTTGCAGGATACACGGATAACATGAAACGATTCTTAGAATCAAATCCTGGGTTAAGTTCTCGCTTTGATAGGACCTTATTTTTTGATGATTATAACGCTGAACAGCTTTATGAAATTGCTATTCGTATGCTTAGTAGCAACAGCATTAAACCAGACGAAAAAGCTAACGAACATTTAAAGACTTATTTCGAGTTTCAATATAAAACACGTAATCAATATTTTGGTAATGCCCGCAGTGTTAGAAAACTAGTTGAAGAAGCTATTAAAAATCAGCATTTAAGACTAGCAAAAGTTGAAACTGAATTAAGAACCATTGACATGATTCAGGAGTTGACCTTTGAAGATGTGGAAGAGTTTAAAATAGATTACAATGCATCATCTGAAAAACGTTCTATTGGTTTTAATATAAGTAAGCAATAGCTTAATTAATTGCTATAAAAAAGCGATGATTATTTAATCATCGCTTTTTTGTTTTATTTATAATGTGTTTAGTATTTCATTCAACTTAAATACGAACTGCATTCTATTAATCGGTTTCTCAATTATGCAATCAAAAGCATTTTCAAAATTATCTATACCTATATAGCTTATTAAATAAGCCGTGAAAGCAATAACAGGTATGTGAGCATATTTGGGTATTGATTTGATTTGTTTGGCTAACCATATTCCATCTTCAACACCATCCAAATTAATGTCCGTTATTATTAAATCAAATTTTTCCAAATGCAATATATCAAGAGCTTGTTTGGCATCATTTACCACTTTATAATCAAAATCATTAGCTAGATAGATTTCTAATAGTTGTCTATTAATTGGGTCATCATCTATGGCTAATATTCTTTTCAATGCATTTAACTTTACCAAACAAATGTAGTGCATTTACAAATGCAGCAAACCAATTTTGAATATTGTAGCATTATCTAAATCCATAGTGTTTTGATGTTGCAGAACTCAAGCAAACCAAACTCACCTAACTCCCTACCATATCCAGATTTTTTTACTCCACCAAAAGGATGTGATGGTTGTGACTTAACCATTTCATTAATAAAAACCTGACCACTGTCAATTTGATTGGCAATATTTAATGCGCGGTTTATATTTTTACTCCACACACTAGCTCCCAAACCAAACTCAGTTGCATTAGCCAACATAACAGCTTCATCATCATCCTTTACTACATAAATACTTACAACAGGTCCAAATAGTTCTTGGCTGTATGCATCACAACTTGGATTGATGTTGGTTAAGATTGTTGGCGGATAAAAATATCCATGCGCTGGAAAATTAGTTTGTTGGTAATGTTTAATAGCGCCTTTGCCAACAGATTGAATTACTTGATTGGCTAACTTCTCACATAAATCTTTGCGTGCTAAAGGGCCAATACTAATGCCATCAAGCAATGGATTACCACAAGCCAATGATGCAACCCTATCGGTTAGTTTCGCTAAAAACTCATCTGCAATTTTTTCGTGTAAAATAAAACGTTTGGCAGCAATGCAGCTTTGCCCATTATTTTGAAAACGAGCAGTGATAGCTTGCTTTAAAGTTTCTTCCAAATCGGCATCTTCCATCACTATAAATGGATCACTTCCACCTAATTCTAATACCGATTTTTTGATGTATTTAGCAGCAGTACTTGCAACAGCACTTCCAGCTTTATCGCTTCCTGTTAAAGTTGCTGCTTTTATTCTTGGGTCGGCCAAACAGCTCGCTACTTGTTGCTCTGTTGCAAAAACCACTTGCATCAATCCCTCGGGTAATCCGCACTCATTTATAAGTTGCTGTATAGCCAAACTACATTGAGGTACGTTAGGTGCAGGCTTAACTATAATAGCATTACCAGCAAGTACAATTGGAACTGCACTTCTTAATATCTGCCAGTATGGAAAATTCCAAGGAAAAACACCTATTACAATTCCTAAAGATTCGTATACCTGATGAACTGTTTTACCTGTTTCGGCTACACTAATTTTGGGTTGAAGCATTGTGGCTGCATTGGCTGCATAAAACTCGCAACCTCTAGCGCACTTTAGTACTTCTAATTTTGCCTCTGATAATAATTTTCCCATTTCAAGTGTGGCTAATAATGCCAACTCTTCATGTCTTTCTTTTATTAACGAAGCTAGTTTATTGAAAAAAGCTGCTCGATCTGATACACTTACCTTGCGCCACTGCTTTTGCGCATCATCAGCTTTTGATAAAGATGTACTCAAATCTTCATCACTTATAAAATCAAACTGCGCAAGTCTTTCTTCCGTAAACGGATTTATTGATTCAAATTTCATGTTGTGTTACACCAATTATTGAGGCCGTTAATTATTGCCCCACTAAACCTATTAACGTTTGAATGGTGCATGTTTGTTGCTCGCCTGTAATTAAATTCTTAACAGTAAACACTTGTTGTTGCATTTCTGTTTCACCGGCTATGGCTGCAAATGGTATTTGTAACGCATTTGCATAATCTAATTGTTTACCCAATTTCTTATTATCGGGAAATACTTCGGCTGCAATACCAGCATCGCGTAATGCTTTTAAAGCCGGTAAACAGTACAATTGTGTGGCTTCATCAAAGTGGCAAAACAAAACTTGGGTTGATGTAGCCCTAAGTTGTTCAGGAAAAAGTTTTAGCTCTTCCATCACATCATAAATCCTATCTAAACCAAAACTTATACCCACACCAGATACATTTGGCAAACCAAAAATACCGGTTAAGTTATCGTACCTGCCACCACCACCAATGCTGCTTTTTAAAGTACCATCGTTTGATATCACTTCGAAAATACAACCAGTGTAGTAACTTAAACCACGTGCTAAACTAAAATCTAATGTAAGATTAATTTTGGGGTTAGGGTTTGATGCAAGAATGAACGCCAACTCTTCAATTCCTTTTAAACCTTCTTGCGATGATTGTAACTTAACTTTTAACTGATTTAAAATTTCTTTGTTCTCACCTTTTATGGTAATGATATCGAACAGTATGTTTAGCTCTGTTTCAGAAAAGCCTTGTTCTAACAACTCTTTTCTTACACCATCTTCGCCAATCTTATCCAACTTATCAATAGCTACCGCAATGGTATTCATCACATCAATTGATTTTACAACTTCTGCAATACCGGCTAGTACCTTGCGGTTATTAATTTTTATCTCGTAATTTTTTATACCAAGTTGGGTAAACGCTTCATCATAAATCTGAATCAAATCCAACTCGTTTAATAAACTATCACTTCCTACCACATCTGCATCACATTGCCAAAACTCACGATAACGTCCTTTTTGAGGCCTATCAGCTCTCCAAACAGGTTGCATTTGGTAACGCTTAAACGGAAAAGTAATTTCATTCCTATGCATTACCACATAACGCGCAAATGGCACAGTTAAATCGTAACGTAAACCTTTTTCGGAAATAAACTTAGTAGCAGCTTTAGCATCCAAATCAATCAACTTACCCGAGAAAGATGGAGCAAATGTTGCATCCTGACTTTCATCTGATAATATTTTATCGTTGTGTTCTTTTAACGATTTTAAATAATCTCCCGAATCTAAAATTCTGAAAAGTAACTTATCACCTTCCTCGCCATATTTACCTTCAAGGGTTGAAAGGTTTTCCATAGTTGGCGTTTCTAATGGCATAAAGCCATATTTTTTAAATACCGTTTCAATGGTGTTTAAAATATATTTACGCTTTTGCACATCGGCTGGACCGAAATCACGCGTTCCTTTTGGTAAAGTTGGTTTTTGAGCTGCCATAAATTGAAAAGCGAAGATACTATTTTGGGAGTTATTTAATCGTTATTAACCACGACTTATTACATACTTAAAGCAGCGTCTAGGTATACAAAAATATCTTCGGGTAATTCATCACCTTCATTTTTAGCTCGTTTGTGCCCAAGTCGCACCACAATAGTTTTGGTATCGGGTATGGCAAAAATGTATTGGCCACGTATGCCGCGTGCATAAAAAATATCATGCCCTTTATGCTTCATCAGCCACCATTGGTAACCATATTGTTGGCTTTTAATTCCTTTTCTATCTAATAAAATGGCAGGTGTTAAAGCTTCTTTTACATAGGCCGAATCTATAATTTGTTGTCCGTTCCAATTGCCTTGGTTCATCATTAACTTAGCAATACGCGCAAAATCTTTTGCATTGCTATACCAACAGCAACTTACCTTTTCCATACCATATTCATCTAAACTCCAAAATGCAGGTTGCTCTGCACCCATGGGTTTCCACAATTTTTCTGAAGCATATTGTGCAACAGTTTTACCAGTCACTTTTTTAAGAATAATACCTATTAGTTGCGTATCGCCACCTTTGTAAAACCATATTTTACCGGGTTCAGTTTCAGGTTTAGATTGTTTAATGGTAAGGCTATTAACATCAGGGCCGTAATAAGCTTCTGCAGGCCAAGAAAACATACTTGAGTAATCTTCTTTAAAACCCAAACCACTGCTCATGGTTAATAAATGTTTGATGGTAATTTTTTGTAAATCGCCAACCTTAAACTCATCAATATAATTGGCAACAGGTTCATCCACACTTTTAATCAAACCTTCTTTTAAAGCACAACCTACGAGCATGGCTGTTATTGATTTGGCCATACTAAACGAGTTGATTAATGACGAATCGTTTTGACCTTCCCAATGTTTTTCAAATTGTACTGTGTCATTTTTTATTACCACAAACGAAACAGTTTCATACAATTCCATTAATTGTAAAATACTATCGTTCAAAACAGCTTGTTGATCAGAAGTAGCCCATGGCTGAGGACTTTCAGTTGACACTTGATTGCTGTTAAACAAAGTTAATTCATCAATATCAGGACCCATTTTACCGCTAAAAATAGTAAGTGGAAATAAGGTATTCAGATACGTATTACCTGATGCAAAAATGTAGGTTTCTGCAATTGCAAAAACAGAAATAAGTAAGATAAGTAACCACTTTAAAAACTTCATATGTTATGGGTAAAATTCATATTCGAATATACGATGTATTCTCAAATTGAGAATTATAACATAAATTTCAATCATCTAAAAAAAGGAATATTCATATATCACCTTATTGGTTACTTTTCCTTCTTTTTTAGTGAAGTAATTGCTTAATAAAAGTTTATCGTTATAGCTATATATGCTTTGCCATTTTTTATTGTTTTTACTATAGGTATAATCCACACAATTACCATTGGTGTCGTATACATATGATGCTCCTGATACCAATTTGTTTTTTGTATCATACACTTTAACCTGCATCAAATTGCTATCGTTACTGTATGTAGCAACACTTCTTCTTAGCTTTCCTTTTGGATTTGTATAATCATTATAAACCACAAAACCACCTCCTGGTAAAGCATCTGTTCTCATACAAACTTTAGATTGACTTACATCCTTTTTCACCTCTCCTTGGTAATTGCATTCATAATTAACCACACTTACCAATTTATTCTTTTTATTGTAGGTTGATTGTTTGGCCAACTTACCACTTACACTATCGTAATCGTATAAAATTTTTGTGGATAACACACCATTACGTTTATAAACGTATGATGTGCGATTACCCTTGTCGTTGTACGCATATAAATACTCAAATGTTTTTTTTCCGTATTTAGATAAACTACTTACCATTTTACCATTATCAAAAATATAGTAAGATTTGCTAACAGTATCACCCTTTTGGTTTACACTTACTTGTTGAGTTAAAAGGGTGTCGTGTTTGTAGGCGTAATACGATTTTCTTCTTAATACATTTTTGCGATTGTAACTACCCATATAGGTTGTATTGCCGGGTTTGTTTAGCTCGTAATTATACTTACGTGTAACTTCCCCTTTACTGTTTAAAAAACTCATTTCGTAAGCGCTAACGTTTGCCATTTTTATTTGTTTACCAAACTTTATAGGCCTACCCTCTTTTGTTGCCGAAAATATATAATAATCGGCCATAGTATATTGCCCGTATGTATTGCTAAATACTATTGCTAAAAAAGTCAAAAGAATCAGTTTATTTATCATAATCCGAGTTAGTTTAATGATGTTAAACGAAGTAGCGAATTGAATATTGTTTAATTGAAATGATAATAAAAAAGGCTATTTCTTATGTGAGATACATTATACTATCTGATCAAACATAAAAAAACCGAACTGCAAATGCAATTCGGTTTTTTTTAAACCTTTCGGCTTTATGTTATTTGTTGAATTAGTACATACCATCCATACCGCCCGGCATTCCACCCGGCATTGCTGGAGCTTTGTCTTCTTTCTCTTCAACTAAAGCGCACTCGGTAGTTAAGATCATAGCAGCAGCACTTGCAGCATTTTGTAATGCAACACGGCTTACTTTAGTAGGATCAATAACACCTGCAGCAATTAAGTTTTCATATTTTTCGGTACGTGCATTGTAACCAAAATCGCCTTTTCCTTCGCGTACTTTATTTACAACCACACTGCCTTCTCCGCCTGCGTTTGCAACAATTTGGCGCAATGGTTCTTCAACCGCACGTTTAATTATTGCAATACCTGTATTCTCATCATCGTTGGCACCTTTAATGCTATCTAAAGCTTCAATAGCACGAATATAAGCAACACCTCCACCAGCAACAACACCTTCTTCAACAGCAGCACGAGTAGCATGTAAAGCATCATCAACGCGGTCTTTTTTCTCTTTCATTTCAACCTCAGTGGCTGCACCAATATATAATACTGCAACACCACCCGCTAACTTAGCTAAACGTTCTTGTAATTTTTCTTTATCGTAATCGCTGGTAGTGCTTTCAATTTGAGCTTTGATTTGGTTTACACGAGCAGCAATATCTTCTTTAGCACCTGCACCATTAATAATGGTTGTGTTATCCTTATCAATAGTTATTTTTTCAGCTCTACCTAACATGGTGATATCTGTAGCATCAAGTTTAAAGCCACGCTCTTCACTGATAACAGTACCTCCTGTTAAAATTGCAATGTCTTCTAGCATGGCTTTTCTTCTATCACCAAAACCTGGAGCTTTAACAGCTGCAATTTTTAACGAGCCACGTAATTTATTTACCACTAATGTTGCTAATGCTTCACCTTCTACATCTTCAGCTATAATTAATAAGGGTTTACCTGTTTGAACTACTGCCTCTAAAATTGGCAATAATTCTTTCATGTTGCCCACTTTTTTATCGGTAATCAAAATGAAAGGTGAATCTAAATCAACCTCCATTTTCTCTGCATTGGTTACAAAATAAGGAGACAAGTAACCACGATCAAACTGCATACCCTCAACAGTTTTAACTTCTGTTTCGGTGCCTTTAGCTTCTTCTACTGTAATTACACCTTCTTTACCCACTTTGGCCATTGCATCGGCTATTAACGTACCAATAACCTCATCGTTATTAGCAGAAATAGAGGCGATTTGTTGGATTTTTTTATTGTCATCACCAACAACTTGGCTCTGAACTTTGAGATTTGCTACAATAGCTTCAACAGCTTTATCAATACCACGCTTTAAATCCATTGGGTTTGCACCAGCTGCCACATTTTTTATACCAGCGGTAACAATTGCTTGAGCTAAAACGGTAGCTGTAGTAGTACCATCACCTGCAATATCAGCAGTTTTACTGGCTACTTCTTTAACCATTTGTGCACCCATGTTTTCAATTGGGTCTTTTAATTCAATTTCTTTAGCTACCGAAACACCATCTTTGGTAACAGTAGGTGAACCAAATTTTTTATCGATTACTACGTTACGGCCTTTAGGACCTAGAGTAACTTTTACTGCATTTGCCAATGCATCAACACCGCGCTTTAAACCATCGCGAGCTTCTACGTTATAAAGAATTCTTTTTGCCATTTTCTTATTTTTTATATTTTGAGAGTTGTGAATTAAGGCAATGAAATCAGCTTATACCGAATACCTGCCTAATTAAAACTAAATTTTATACGATAGCGAAAATATCCGCCTCACGCATCATTAAATAATCTTTACCTTCTACAGTAATTTCGGTGCCAGCATATTTACCATACAATACGGTATCGCCTGCTTTTACTGTCATTGGTTCATCTTTTTTACCATCCCCAACTGCTACTACCGTACCTCTTTGTGGCTTTTCTTTGGCTGTATCTGGAATAATGATACCACCAACTGTTTTCTCTTCTGCTGCAGCAGGCTCTACTAGAACCCTGTCTGCTAATGGTTTAAGACTTACTGACATATATTTTTTATTTATTAATTGATTTTAAAATGTGTTGATTCATCATCCACTTTTGTGCCAAGTATTAAATGCTGACAATTTGAGAGAATATAAACAAGAAAATGTATAAATTTTGTCATGTTAAAGCTAAAATTGTCATGCAACCAAAGTTCATTGTATATTGACTTCTGATTAAATCCACCATGGAACTTGGAGAAAAAGATATGATTAATGGTTGTATTGATGGTAAGCGACCTTACCAAAAAATGCTATACGACCGTTTTGCTTCAAAAATGTTGGGAGTTTGTATGCGTTATGCTAAAGACAGAGCAGAAGCAGAAGACATGTTACAAGAAGGGTTTATTAAAGTATTTAAGAACCTCGCTAAATTTAAATACGAAGGTAGTTTTGAAGGTTGGATAAGAAGGATTATGATATTTACTGCTATTAACTTTTTTAAACATCGTAGCCGTAACTTTAAGGAGGATTTAGACCAAGTAAATTACGATGCACCTTTTGAAGACAATATCATCTCCCAAATTTCTGCTAAAGAAATTATTGCATTGGTACAACAATTACCAGAAGGATATAGACTTGTGTTTAATTTGTTTGCTATTGAAGGATACTCTCACAAAGAAATTGCGGATATACTTGACATTGCCGTTGGAACATCAAAATCGCAATATTCCAGAGCTCGAAATGCCATGCAACAATTATTGGCTAAACATTATCAAATTTTAAATGAGCCTTTTCAAGAACCAAAATAAGAACTTCGAAAAAAAGTTGAAGCATCAACTAAACGAGACAGGGTTTAAACCCTCTGAATCGTTATGGAGTAATATTGACCAAGAAGTAAATCGACCAGAATTTGAAGAAAAAGTAAAAGGTAAAATTGGCAACTATAAACTTAACCCCAATGAAGCTATCTGGGAAAAAATAGAAGCTCAATTTCCTTTGGAAACTAAAGGCAAAAACAATAAAAAATATTTATGGATATCACTGTCGGTAATATTATTTATTGGCTTTAGTGGATTAGGATATTTGATAAATCGCATAACAAATCCGTTAACTGAAGTTAAACCAAAACTGGTTGAATCTGAATTAGTTGCTGAAGCCAATAAAATTGCTACATCATCAGTAAGTAATATTGAATTAAGTGTTAATAAAAAAGTTGAGGTGAAAGGAAAATTTAAAAAAAATAATTCAGTGCTAGAAAAATTTGAACAAGAATATAAATCAGTAAAAGATAGTAAAACTAAATACAATAGGAAATCAAACAACAAACAAATTATAACACAGAATAAACCTGCCTTGTTGGTTAATAATTATTATTCAATCAATGCCAATAAAATACCAAAAGAAAATAACCCAACTATAAACCATACAATAGAAATAAAAAATGAAGTGAGCATGGTTAATAGACTTGAAAAAAGTAACTATATAACCACTCCAGTTGAACAAGGAATAAATACGAACAAAATACAGCCAAACTTAATAGATAATAAAGAGCAAACAAACGAACAAGAAATTAGCACCTACCATCAACCCAATAAAACTGAAGAACCTTCTGATACTTCTATAATAGCACGAAACATTATTCCAGCGATACATGATAGTGTAACAAGCCAAATAAAACCATCGATTAATGATGGTACAACCCTTCCATCAAGACTATCTTTAAGTGTAATGATTGGGGCTCATTTTAGCCAAATGCAATTGAATACAAATAAATCTGACCTAACAGAACACGTAGCACTTCGTAATCAAATAGAATCT
This sequence comes from Bacteroidota bacterium, assembly GCA_947459075.1. Lineage (GTDB taxonomy): Bacteria > Bacteroidota > Bacteroidia > UKL13-3 > UKL13-3 > UBA6183. The sequence goes on along the minus strand of CANHBJ010000014.1, from coordinate 176 downwards.
GCTAAAATAGATTGGAGTGGTGCATTTTTATTAGATTATGAATGGAACAAGCTATTGATATCTAGTGGTGTGCAATTTACTCATTTTAGTATGGGTATGACATATGGAACAACACAGGCAACACAACCTCCGAAATATGATGCAAATAGCCAAGTAGCAACAAACGATTCGGTTAC
>CANHBJ010000013.1 GCA_947459075.1 Bacteroidota bacterium | reverse complement strand
GGTCTTACAGACACCTGATCAAATTTCTGATTTTGCGTTAAATGTTATTGCACCCCAAAATTATGAACCATACTCTGGTATACACATATTGGGTAATTGGAGACCGTACTGGATATTTATCAATTCAACGTCATTTTATAACCCTTACTTACCAAGTTTAGGCCAGAATATTGTTTATAATAACGAGCCATCAATATTTACATCAGGCGAAGTATCTATTCCCGATAATTCAATCTTAAATCCGGGTACAATTATCATTGCTAAAGGTAAAATATCTATAGGTAATAATGTATTCATCAATAGTGATGTTAAACTTATATCTGAAGAGTTGGTTGGTTTTGATGGTGAAAATATAATCACAAATGAGAACTCTATATTTGAGGTGACTCCAAATGTTTGGACCACATTCTGTACCGGTGGTAATACAAATGACTACAGAGCAACAGATGTTGAAATTGAGAGTGCTTGTAATAGCAGTGAATATATCAATGCTCAAAGAGCAAAGAAGGAGGATGGGCTTGAATCAAGTAAATCGAATATAAAGGATCAAGTAAGTATTAATCTTTATCCTAACCCTACTACTGATAATTTAACAGTAAACTTTAATGTAGAGGTGTTAATCTCCGATAATCAAACATTAACAATTGAGGTTTACGATGCAATGGGTAAAATGGTAATCAGTCAAAACGAAAGAGTAACAAACACAAATTCATCTTTTATAATAAATACAACCACTTTAAGAAAGGGAATATATTATGTAAAAATGAGTTATACGGACCAAAATTATCAGACAAAGTTTGTCAAGATAAAATAGGTAACTAAAATCCACGTTTACTTAAAACATAAAAAAAGCGATTGAAATTTCAATCGCTTTTTTATTAAATAACCTAATTTTTAGTTTTGAGGAGCAGGTGTTGTGGTAGCTTCTTTTTTAGAACTGCAGCAAGATTTTTTCTTGTTTGTACTTGTACCACATTCTTTTTTGTCGCTAGGTGCACAATGCTTCTTTTCTGCTTTTTCTGCAGGAAGTGCATCTTCCATTACAACTGGTGTTGTGTTTTCAGGTTTAACCTCGTTACGCACCACTTGTGCTTTTGGAGCTTCTTTTTTAGGAGCAACAGTTTGTGCATATACGCCAACATATCCTAAACCTAAAAAGGCTGCTAATACCAATAGTTTTTTCATATTACTTCTGTATTAATGTATTAAACAAACTTAACGAATTTTATTTATATAAAGTGCAGGTAGTTCTTAAAGTTCAGCTAAAATTGTTTTGCCGCCTTTTACTTTCTGGTTTAGCGCTACACTAACCTTTGTTCCCACAGGAAGAAAAATATCAACACGTGAACCAAATTTAATAAAACCCATTTCACTGGTTTGTGCCACGTATTCGCCTTCTTTTACATACCAAACAATACGTTTAGCTAATGCCCCGGCAATTTGCCTGAATAACACTTCAGTTCCGTTTTTATGCTGAATTACGGTTGTGGTTCGCTCGTTTTCAGTTGATGATTTTGGATGCCAAGCTACCAAATACAATCCTTTGTGGTATTTAAAGTATTTTACCAAACCACCAATTGGATTGCGGTTTACGTGCACATTAAAAGGCGACATAAATACCGAAATTTGTAAACGCTTACCTTTAAAATACTCCGATTCTTCTACCTCTTCAATTACCACTACTTTGCCATCTGCGGGCGAAATAACCAAGTTTTCGCCAATGGTTGGGGTAATGTTTGGGTTGCGGAAAAACTGCAACACAATAACCAATAATACTACCGAAATACCAATAACAATATTTTGAACAATTACTTGTTGGGGTAATAAAAATTGTATGCCTGCATTAAGTGCAAACAACACCATTAATGTGATTAAAATTGTGGCTTTGCCTTCCTTGTGTAACATATTTTCTCAATAATAAATATGCCACAATTTGCAAGGATAAAAACATCCAATTACAAATTGTGGCTTAGTAAAAATAGCAATTAAATACCAAACTTACCGCGTAGTTTTTCTACTTCGGCAACTTTACCTATAGAAACTACATAAGCTGCAATACGCATACTGATGTTGTGTTTCTGTGAAGCGGCATAAACAGCTTCGAATGCAGTTTTCATTACCCTATCTGCTCTGCGGTTAACGCGCTCTTCGGTCCAGAAGTAACCTAAACGATTTTGTACCCACTCAAAGTAACTTACGGTAACACCACCTGCATTGGCTAAAATATCAGGTACAACCATAATGCCTTTTCTGTTCAATATTTCATCTGCATTAGCTACTGTAGGTCCGTTAGCACCTTCAACAATAACCTTTGCTTTAATTCTATCCGCATTATCGGCAGTAATTTGGTTTTCCATTGCAGCAGGAACCAATACCGTTACATCTAGTTCAAGTAATTGTTCATTGCTAATGCGTTCTGCTTTGAATCCTTCTAATGTTCCGCTGTTGCTATCGCGGTAAGCAATCGCAGCCTCTATATCAATACCTTCGGGGTTGTAATAACCACCTGTAACATCACTAATAGCAAGCACTTTCATGCCTTGCATAGCCAATAATTTAGCAGATATAGAACCAACATTACCAAAGCCTTGTACTGCACAAGTGCAACCTACTGGGCTAATGCCTAATTTAGATAAAGCGCTGCGGGTTGATACCATTACACCACGACCTGTTGCTTCTACGCGTCCTAATGAACCACCTAGCACCAAAGGCTTGCCAGTAACTACAGCAGGTGATGAGTAACCAACTAGTTTAGAATATTCATCCATAATCCAAGCCATTTCTTGTTGGCCTGTACCCATATCTGGAGCAGGAATATCTTTATCTGGGCCGAATACATCAACCATTAAATCGGTGTATGCGCGGGTTAATCTTTCTAATTCACCTTTACTTAATTTACGTGGATCACATTTAATACCGCCTTTGCCACCACCATAAGGAATACCAACTACGGCACATTTCCATGTCATCCAAGCAGCTAATGCTTTTACCTCATCAAGGTTAACATCCATGCTGTAGCGGATACCACCTTTTGATGGGCCAAGGTTTGCGTTGTGCACCACACGGAATCCTTCAAATACTTGAACGGTTCCGTTATCCATAGTAACTGGTATAGATACAATAACAGATTTTTGTGGTGATTTTAATACGTTGTAAGATCCTTCATCTAATCCTAAAATACGTGCGGCTTCGTCAAAGCGAGACATCATCGACTCAAAAGGATTGTCGTTGCTATGTGTTGCTGTTTTTTGTGACATGTTTTATGTGTTTTAAAGCATGGCAAATGTAATATTTGCCACGTTTATACCAAATTACATTTTACATTGTTGCAATATCAAACTTAATCAAGCTGCTAAATGCTGCTATGCGTTTGTTTAACTCTTCGTCTGTTAAATCCATAATGCGTTCGGTGCCAAATTTTTCTACGCAAAAGCTAGCCATTGCCGAACCGCAAATGATTGCGTTTTTCATATTATTGAAACTAATATCATTTGTTTTAGCCAAATAGCCAATAAAGCCTCCAGCAAACGTATCGCCAGCACCTGTTGGGTCAAATACTTCCTCTAATGGCAAAGCAGGTGCAAAAAACACTTCTTTATCATGAAACAACAATGCACCGTTTTCACCTTTTTTAATGATCAAGTATTTTGGTCCCATGGCTTGAATTTTGGCAGCAGCTTTTACCAACGAGTATTCTCCTGATAATTGACGTGCTTCTTCATCATTAATGGTTAAAACATCAACCATGGCAATGGTCTTTTTTAAATCATCTAATGCAATTTCCATCCAAAAATTCATGGTGTCCATTACAATTAATTTAGGGCGCTTGGTTAAACGGTTTATTACTGTTTGTTGAACAGCAGGTGTAAGGTTACCTAACATTAAGTATTCGCAGTCTTGGTAAGAATCAGGAATAACGGGATCAAAATTACCCAATACATTAAGCTCTGTGATTAATGTATCACGGCTATTCATATCTGTATGGTATTTACCACTCCAAAAAAACGATTTCTCGCCCTGTTTAATTTGTAAGCCTTCGGTATTTACACCTTTACTTTCAAGGGTTTGGATAAATTCATTTGGGAAATCTTCGCCTACTACAGCCACCAATTTCGATTGTTTTGTAAAGTAACTTGCTGCCAAACTAATGTATGAAGCAGCTCCACCGATAATTTTATCGGTTTTTCCGAAGGGGGTTTCAATGGCATCAAATGCCACACTACCAACAACTAATAGACTCATGTAAAATATTTTTAAAAAATTTTGCAGCAAATATTGCATTTTAAATTTTAACAAACTAACATTGCATCCCGTTTAAACAACAAAATTGCTAAACGGCATTAACCAAATTCCTTGATAGCTCAGCTGGTTAGAGCGACTGACTGTTAATCAGTAGGTCCCTGGTTCGAGTCCAGGTCAGGGAGCAAATTTAAAAGACCGCATTGCGGTCTTTTTTTATGCAATGAACTTTTTGGACGAGAAGTTTATCCCGATGATGAGGCTGTGCGAGGAACGAGTATACAGCTGCACAATCGGGGAGTCCAGGTAAGGGAGCAGATAAAAGGGTTATACTTTTATAGTATGACCCTTCTTAATTTAATCCTAACACCTATCATTTACTACATCATCCTTAAACTGAAGCAGCTGTTTCTTCATTTCTTTAATCTCCTTCATCTTTTGTTCTAAAGAAGTAAGTTTATCATCAAGAATTTTAAGTTTTTGTTTCTTCGTATATTTTTTGTTGTACCAAGTGTCAATAATTTGTCCAATTTCTTTTATGGTAAATCCAACTGATTTGGCATCGCTTATAAATGCTAATTTATCAACGGTTACTTCATTATAATGAAAGTAGTTGTTAGACTTGATTGCTTCATTTTGTTTGCCTTCTATGAGTCCCGACTTTTCATAGAAGCGAATGGTATGGACAGAGATCCCAGTTTTTTTTGACAGTTCGTTTATTAACATGGCACAAATATAGGGTGTTGAAAAATAAATATCAACCTTAGACTATACTCTAATGTTGTAGGTTAGAAATTAAGCAAATATGTTTGCAGCTCAACCATCATAAAATACAATGAGAAAAACAATCTTAATTACAGGTGCGAGCACCGGTATAGGAAAAGATACAGCTAAATTCTTTCAAAAAAAAGGATGGAATGTTGTTGCTACTATGAGAAATCCTGAAATGGAAACCGAATTAACCGGCTTAGAAAATGTTATTGTATCGAAACTTGATGTATTGGACCTAGATTCAATAAATCAAGCAATAACCTATGGAATTGAAAAATTCGAAAGAATTGATGTCGTCCTAAACAATGCGGGCTACGGAGCATACGGACCATTAGAATCATTCCCACGAGAAAAGATATTACGTCAATTCAATACCAATGTCATTGGACTTTTAGATGTTACAAGAGCTATACTTCCTCATTTCAGAGAAAATAAAAATGGAATAATAATGAATGTTTCATCAATGGGTGGTAAAATGACTTTCCCATTAGGTTCGCTATACCATGGAACCAAATTCGCAGTAGAGGGTATCTCAGAATCTCTAAGATATGAGGTAGAACAATTTGGAGGCACCGTAAAAATAATTGAACCAGGTTCAATTGCTACAGATTTTGCAGGTCGTTCATTTGATTTTAACAATGATGAAAAATTGACTGCCTACCAAAATATAGTAACGAAAATTATGACAGCATTCCCAGAAATGCTTAAAAAATCATCGTCAACAAATGTAGTAACTAAGGTCATTTTTGAAGCTGCAACGGATGGAACGAAAAGACTTAGATACATGGCAGGTAAAGACGCTAAACTCCTCAATCTATTAAATAAAATTTTTGGATATGGATTTATTTATAAAATGAATAGAAAGTTTTTCAAATTATAAGAGATGAATCCAATTGTGAAATATTTTACCGGAGAAAGACTTGAGAGTTTCTTGTTTTTAGGTTTAGGACTTTTAGGCATATCGTTAGCAGTAATATTCCTTTCTGTTGCTAAAACATCTTTTATGAAAGGAATAGCAATTCCCTTTCTTTTGGTTTCTTCTTTAGAAATCATAGTTGGCCTAACTTTAATTTATCGAAGTCCAAAAGATATTATAAGGGTGGAAACCTACCTGTCGGAAAAAACTGAAATGATTCAAAAAGAAGAAATACCAAGAATGGAAAAGGTTATGCGGAATTTTATACTTTTTAGATACACTGAAATCACTTTAATAATCACAGGTATTATCCTAATGTACGGATCTATGCAAAATTCCCTGTGGAATGGGATTGGAATGGGTTTGTTTATTCAATCAAGTACAGTCTTACTATTAGATTTCTTTGCAGAACGAAGAGGAGAAGTTTATCTTGAATACCTGAAGTATATAATTGACAATTGAAAATTATAGCATATTCAACCATTTAATTTTCTGATAGTCACAAAATCAATCATCACATTTTAGTTGCATCTATAGAGGAAAAGGGGAGCCACACTAAACAAGCCATCAGAAATGATGACTTTTTTGTTTGTCAGTGAGTTATTTGAGGCGTGTCTTTTTCAAATTTTTATATTTTTGATTTACAATTTAAAATATATGGCAACGAAGAAAAGTTGGCTTGATAAATTGAATGAACATAAAGAGCCAAAAATTAAACGAATTGACATTGACTTTGCTGATATTCCTTCAGGTAGCATGATGTTTATCGCAACGCCCAAAATCATAGATCAGTATATTAAAGAAATTGGTGTTGGTAAACTTATAGATATAAAAACATTAAGAAAAGATCTTGCCTTAGAGCACAATGCCGATTATACTTGTCCAGTAACGACAGGAATATTTTTGCGAATTGTAGCAGAAGCAAACTATGAAAAGTTGCAACAAGGAAAACATTTTGAGGAAATCACGCCTTTTTGGAGAGCGATTGATCCGAATAGTGCATTAGCCAAGAAACTTACATTTGGCCAAGATTTTATACTACAACAAATTGAAAAAGAAAGCGCAAACTGAAACTGTTAATTCCATTTTTTCTATAACCGTCATTTATTTTACAAGATGATTAACTCCCCGTTCATTCAGACGGTAAATCTGCTTGAGCGGAATATTGATTGACGTAAATGTTCTAATATAATTTCAATGTAAAATGAGTTAAACTTTAATTATTTTCGAATCATGTATATTTCTATCACGGGTTTAAAACCGAAAAATATTTGGGGAACATTAAAGTTTTGGAATTTGGCTATTCCATCCTTCCGTCAGGCACAAACAGCCACAGGTAATTTACATTGTGCTGTTAAGCGTATTAAGGGATACCAATGTACACTTACTGCATGGGAAAATCGTGAGGTTATGTTGGACTTTATGAGAAATGGGGTGCATCTAAAAGCCATGAAAGCTTTTTCAAGTATTGCAACCGGAAAAACATTTGGATATGAAGCAGCCGAGTTGCCCAATTGGGATGAAGCTTTTACTTTACTTCAAGAAAAAGGTAAGCAATACTAAAGCGCCCCCAAAAAGTTAGACACTTAGTGGGGGCGTTTTATCTTTTAAAGCAACTTATTGGTTGATATATCATTTAATTTATATGATCTCTCACCGCTCTTAATCCATAAACAGAATAAACCTCTTGGTCACTTTGTAGTAGCACTATTTCCCCATTTATAATTGATAACCTAAGGTATACTTTCTCCTCTTCATCAAATCCTAGTCCTACATAATAATTAGTAGAAAATTCTCCTAAAGTATTACTTTGCTCGTATATCAAAGTCAATTCAGCTTCATTAGGCAAGCGCCAACCGTCACCAAGTTTTTCACATTCTATTTCTGCTTGTTTTGAATTAAAAAAGCCAATATCATGCATCATAACATCTAAATTTCCTATTGTTATAAAATCAACTACAGTATTATTTTTTTGATAAGTGTTACGTGCGGTATCTTTAATTTTTGTTTGTATTAAAGTATCAACTATGCTTTTATTATCAACTTCATTAATTTTTTTTGACACATCAGCCTTATCATTTACAAAACTACAAGAAGTAAATAAAGCCAGATAAGCACTGAATAAAATTGATTTTTTCATAACTATGATATTAAATGTATACTAAGGCAAGTTTATGGATAAAAATTAAATTTCGGGTTCAACTCATCCTAACTAAATTACAAATGACTAACGTATTCGTTTAAAATAATTTTAAACCACTCGGTGTATTTATTCGGAAATTGTTTTACGTCAAGCAATACATCCTCTATCATCATCCATGTGTAGTCTTTAACTTCTTGGGGGTTAATGTTTGGTATTCCATTAAACTCACCTATAAAAATAAAATCAAGTTCATGTTCGGTTAAGCCATTATCAAATGGTGTTTTATATAAAAAGCTAAACTTTTCTGTTAACTCACAATCAAACCCCATCTCTTCCACAAGCCTCCGGTGGGCTGCATCAATGGTTTGCTCGTTTGCACGTGGATGGCTGCAACAGGTGTTGGTCCATAAACCACCACTGTGGTATTTGTTTAATGCACGCTGTTGTAGTAATAATTCACCTTTACTGTTTAAAATAAATATGCTGAATGCGCGGTGTAATAGTGCTTTCTGGTGGGCTTCTAATTTCTCCATCAAGCCAATTTCATTATTATGTTCATCAACTAAAATAACAAACTCTTGCATGGTTATTCAATTGTTATAAGGTTTCTTTTTCAGCACTATTAACCTCACTACTATTCAACAAAAATTTTGTGATGCGTTTTTTTAAATCTACATCTTTAATGGCCTTTACTTCTTTTAATAAAAGTAATTTATCAGCATTGATATTTGAATGGTAATCTAAAAATTTGGGAGAATTACATTGAATAGAAAAGCGAATAAATCTGAGCTCTACATTAAGTGGTTCTTTTTGTATAGCTTGTTCTAAAACATCTTTTCCGGTTTTAAAATAGTTAAGTTTTTTATAAGGACTCATAACATGCTTAGCCATAACAATGGTTACTGCACCTTTATATCCTATAAATGTTGGGCTATTAGATGTTTTTAAATTTGCCAATAAATTAATAGCGGTTTGCTCGTTATACACCGATTTTTCATAAGCATTTCTTACTTCAGTTAACGACAACTGAGAAAAGGTGAAAGCAGATAAAATGAAAAATAAAATCAACCAACGTATCATTACAGCATATTAAAACTGTGGCGAATGTATGACCCAAAAAATAGTGCATATTTTTGGTTATCTGGTATACGAACACGCTCTTCTAAAATACGGTTAACAGGCATATTAATTATTTTTTTAAGCAGATTTTTGTAGTAAATGTATGCAACGTAAACGCCCAATCGTACATCTTTTGGTAATTGTTTAATTCCTTCGTACCCTGCATCAAAATCTTTAATGATATCAGCTTCAATTTCGCGTTTGGTTTCATCATTAAAGGCTTGTGTATGTAGTTGTGGGAAATACATTCTTCCTAATCCATCTACATCTGCTTTAAAATCGCGTAAAAAGTTTATTTTTTGAAAAGCTGCACCCAATTTCATGGCATTATTTTTTAACTCATTATACTTGGTTTGATCACCTTCAACAAATACTTTCAAACACATCAGTCCTACTACTTCTGCCGAACCAAGTATGTATTCTTCATAACCTTGTTGATCATAGGTTTGCTCTGTTAAATCCATCTCCATACTATGTAAAAAAGTATCAATTAATTTGTGGTCTATTTGATACTCATTTACAACTTTTTGAAAATTGTTTAATACAGGATTTAAGCTAATGCCTTGTTTAATGGCTTTATATGTATCAACTTTAAAATCATCTAATAAAATCTTTTTATCAAATTCATGAAATGTATCTACAATTTCATCTGCAAAACGAACAAAACCATATATGGCGTAAATTGGGTTGTGAAATTTTTTGCCTAAAAATTTAACCCCGAGAGAAAAGGAGGTACTATATGAATTAGTAACCATTTTACTGGTTCTCTCTGAAATGTCGTCAAATAATGCTTTCATAGATTAGTTTTTAACAATTTTTAGGTCTTTGGCAATTAAATTAGCAACCACATTTCCGCTAATTATACTTGGTGGTAAACCTGGTCCGGGTACAGTTAACTGCCCAGCAAAGTATAAGTTTTTTATCTTTTTACTTTTGATACGTGGTTTAAGTATAGCCGTTTGGTCTAGTGTATTTGCTAGGCCATATGCGTTTCCTTTAAATGCATGATAATCGGATACAAAATCAGTGTAAGCATAGCTTCTATTGTAAACCACGTGAGGCATGATTTCCGTTTGGGTATGTTTTTCTAATCTTGCCATTATGGTTTTAAAATAACTTTCACGTACGGCTTCGGTATCGGCCATTCCTGGTGCTACGGGTATCAGCATAAATAAATTTTCACAACCCTCGGGTGCAACTGTATGATCTGTAATACTTGGTGCCGACACATAAAATAATGGTTCTGTTGGCCATTTTGGTTCGGTATAAATTTCGTGTGCATGACGGGCAAAGTCTGCATCAAAAAATAAGTTATGATGTTGTAAGCCTGTAATACGTTTATTTAATCCTATGTAATAAATTAAACAAGAAGGGGCTAATTTTCTTTTATCCCAGTAATTTTCGCTGTAAGATTGGTCAGCAGTTTGTAATAACTTTTGATCTATATGATGGTAATCACCTGCGCCTACAATGATGTCTGCCTCAAAATGGCCATTTGCAGTAATTACTTTTTTGGCAATACCGTTTTCTGTTTCTATTTTTAAAACCTCGTGGTTAACTTTAACATCAACACCTTGTTCTATTGCAATTGTTTTAAATGCTTCAATAATTTTAAACATTCCGCCCATTGGGTACCAAGTACCCAAGCTCATGTCGGCATAGTTCATTAAGCTATAAAGAGCAGGTGTGTTTTTAGAAAGCGCACCTAAAAACAAAATTGGAAACTCTAATAATTCAATTAAAAACGGATGTGAAACAAAACTACGTACATGTTTTTTGATGCTGGTAAACACATCCATTTTTATCAAGCCTTTAAGCAAACGGGCATCGGCAAATTCAAATATACTTACACTTGGTTTGTATACTAAATCATTTATACCAACTTCATATTTGTATTGAGCTTCTTTTAAAAATGATCTAAGTTTAATGGCACTACCTGGTTCATAACTTTCAAACAGTTGCTCTAGTTCAAGCATATTTGCTGGTATGGTAACTGCTTCCCCATTTTTATCAAATATCTGGTAGCTTGGATCTAATCGTTTTAGTTCGTAAAAATCAGAAGTGGTGTGTCCAAAATCATTATAAAACTTTTCAAAAACATCCGGCATCCAATACCAACTTGGACCCATATCAAATGTAAAACCCTGTGCTTCAAATTTACGGGCCCTGCCACCAACAGCGCTATTTTTTTCGAGCAAAGTAACCTTAAGCCCTTTTTGAGCTAAGTAACTAGCAGCGCTAAGTCCTGCTACACCCGATCCTATTACTATTGCTGTTTTTGCAGTCATTGATTTTGTTTTGTTTTCCAAGTTGTTGGTATAACACCTGCTATTTTAAATTGTTTGGTACATTCACTAAAACTCAACAATGAATCCAAATGTAGGTAAGAAAGTGTCGTTAAAGTTAGGAATAATTTTTGGAATGCCATTACTTCCATCTGTTTTAATGGCTTGCCCATCTGTTGTTGCCCAGCCAGCATTATCTGCTGTACGCTCGAACGCATATTGAGGATTTGCAGGATTTTTTGAACGTAAAACATTCTGGATATCAAGAAAAACATCTAGTGTAATGCGCTTAAAGTTCCATTTTTTATCAAACCTAATATCAGTTTGATTAAATGCTCCCAAACGAATGGTATTAAGTAAAGAATAATCAAGTGTACCCGACCCGGTTAATAAATAGTTTTGGCGAGAGCGATTTTCCTCGAATGGGGTGTATGGGTTTCCGCCTGCAAATCTATGCTTTAAACCTACTTCCCAACCTTTTTTAAATTTGTAACCAGCTATGGCAGAAATTAAATGTCGGTTATCCCAAGCCGAAGCAACATATTTTGTATTGGCACCACTAAATTGGCTATAAAAAAAGGTGTATGATAACGTTGTATAAAACCCTTTAATTAATTTTTGTTGTAAAAAAAGCTCAAAACCATAGGCCCTGCCTTTTCCTGAACTGCTAATGTTTTCATTGCCTATGGCGCCAAATTCCGTACCTTGATTTGCTAAAGAAATACCATCTCTTTCAGATATAGAATAATTAAAATATTGTTTGTAAAAACCCTCTATTGTAATGCGTGTGGTATTTGTAGGCAAATATTCAATTCCTGCAACATAATGATCAACACCAATATATTTATTATCCTTATTTTGAAAACGCCCTACACTGTCTTTAAAGCCTAAAATGGTGTAACCTGGCAAACGATAATAACGACCAACGCTTGCATTAATATTTAAGTTAGACTTTAATGCGTATGATGCAGATAAACGGGGTGATAGCGTTTCCCAAATCTTGTTTCCATTATTTAAAAAGGTATTTCCATCACTTCGTATACCAAAAGAAATATTCAATTTATCTGCTAACACACGTCTGCTTACATCACCAAAAATGCCGTATTTAAAAAATTCAATATTGGTATTGAGTGGTACATTGAAGTTATTTCCATTAGCTGGATTTCTGAACACAGCAAAACCTTCGTTGTTAAATTTCACATATTGAAACATCCCACCATAACTGTATTTCCACTTGCCACTAAATTTATTTACATCAAAACGAAATTTGTTTTCTATTTCTTGTGATATTAATTTTAATGTGCGTGTGCTTTCGTCCTTGGTTTTGGCATCAGTAAAACGGTCTAGTCTGTTTTCAAACATATTTCTACTGGCTGATACATTCAAAAAACCATTATTAATTCTACGTTTAAGTGTAGTACCTATGGTATAGTTCCATTGGTTAATAATTGGGTTTGATAGTAAAACATATTCTGATTCTGGAGTTGAATTTTTAGGAACAGCAAAACTAAATTGATCAATGGCACCTACACCTAAAGTGGTGAGTACAGTTTTATTATCAATTTTAGTAGTGGTTTTATATTGAAAATCCCAATAATTAGGGCGAATAGGTAAATCGAGCGCCATGAATAAAAACTCCAAGTAGCTTCTTCTTGCTGATGCTAAAAAAGTGGTTTTTTTACTGATTGGCCCGTCTAATGTTAAACCAAACTCCGATGCGCTTAGTCGCACATTTCCTTGTATACGCTCACTGTTACCATCTCTTTGTTTAAAGCTTAAAACAGATGATAAGGCATTGTCTACATTGGCTTTAAAACTACTGGTAGTTAAAGAAACCTCCTCAATAAAGCTCACATTTAATATACCTTGTGGTCCGCCACTTGAACCTTGAGTGCTAAAATGATTGATTACGGGAATCTCAATACCATCAATATAAAATACATTTTCACTCGGTCCACCACCACGAATCAAAATATCATTTCGAAACGCCCCACCACCAGTATTTCCACCAACACCTGGTAGGGCTTGAATTACCCTGCTGATATCAAAATTCCCTCCTGGATTGCTTTTAATTTCTTCTGCAGTTAAGTTTTGAACCGAAAGCGGTGTTTCTGTTTTCTTACCGAAAGTCCTTCTTTGCACTACTACTTCAGTTAAACCAAATTTTTCAGGTTCTAATTCAATATTAAAGGTTTGTATGTTACCCGATGTAACCACCACATTAAATAGCGTTTTTTGTTGATAGCCGATATATTGAAGTTTAATATTGTATGATCCAGGAGTAATTCCTGTAATCTTAAATTTTCCTTCTAAATCAGTTTGGGCTCCAAAAGATGTTCCTTCTAAAAGGATAGTTGCTCCTGTAAGCAATTCTTGGGTGAATTTGTCTTTTATAACTCCGGTTATAATTCCCTTTGATTGAGCGTAAATAGCTTGGGTAATTAATAATATGGAAAACAAGACAAAGAGTGATTTTTTCATTTAATACAATTATACTTAAAAAACCAAACAGATTCGATATTGTTTTATTGATTTCTAGCTTTTTAAATATGTTAATCACTTTGGTTATAGGTTATTTATTCTGCGAAAATTTGATAGGGTAAAAATGTAAATTGATATCATTAGAGGGCATTTTCAATCGCATGGTTAAATTCTTTTTTAAACAGATTAAGTTATTGCAAATCAAATGTTAAACAATAATATAATGCATCTATTAATAGATGAAATGCTATTAAATTATGTTTCTGTCAATTTGAATATCACAAAGAACCTGAAAAACTAAATTTGATACATATAAAGTTGTAGTTAAATGATAGAGGTAATAAAAAATATAATCATCGGTGCATATAGCTTTAAAAACCGTGAGATAAATTTTTATCTGCCTGATTTTAGTGTTTACTTCGCGTAAGTATTAATCAAATCACCATGAATGTAGTTATCATTGGATCGGGAATAGCTGGCTTGGCAAGCGCAGTTAGATTAGCCATTGCCGGACACGTTGTTACTGTTTATGAAAGTAATGCCTATCCTGGAGGCAAACTCACCGAGATTAATATAGGTGAATTTAGGTTTGATGCAGGTCCTTCATTATTTACTCTTCCTGAATTGGTAACCGATTTATTTAAATTAGCGGGTAAAAAACCAAGCGATTATTTTGAGTACGAGCAAATAGAAAAAGCATGTAACTATTTTTATGAAGATGGCACATTCTTTAGTGCCTACCACGATAAACAAAAATTTGCTGAAGAATTAACAAATAAGTTAGGTATTACAAACACAAAACCATTGTTTAAGTACCTAAAAAAATCAGCAAAAAAGTACGCTTTAACTGCACCTCTGTTTATAGAAAAGTCGTTACATAAATTAAATACGTTTACCAACTTAAATACACTAAAGGCGATTTCTAATCTTGGTACTTACCAGCTTACTAAAACCATAAATGATGTAAACGAAAGCGCTTTTAAAGATCCACGTTTGGTACAATACTTTAATAGATTTGCTACATACAACGGAAGTAGTCCTTATAAGGCTCCTGGAATGCTTACCATGATACCGCATTTGGAACATAATATAGGCACGTTTTTCCCAAAAGGAGGAATGATAGCTATTACAAACAGCATATATAAATTGGCGCTTGAATTGGGTGTTAAATTTGTATTTAACAGCAATGTTAAAGAGATAAAAACGGAGGGTATTAAAAACAAAAAAGTGGTAAAGGGTATTATGTTAGATGAGGGATATGTTCCTGCAGATATCATTTTAAGTAATGCAGATATTCATCCAACATATACTAAACTTTTAAAAAACGAACCTCAACCCAAAAGATTACTAAACCAAGAGAAGTCTTCCTCAGCTCTAATTTTTTATTGGGGTATTAATAAAGCGTTTCCCGAATTAGATTTACATAATATTTTGTTTAGTAGCGATTACAAGGTTGAATTTAAACACATATTTAGTTATAAAAGTATTTATTACGACCCAACCATTTACATCAACATTACTAGTAAATACAAAACAGATGACGCCCCAAAGGGATGTGAAAATTGGTTTGTTATGATTAATGTTCCTGCTAACACTACTCAGAATTGGGATGCCCATGTTGCACAAGCCCGTAAGCAAATCATATCAAAAATAAATAGGATTCTTAAAACTAAAATAGAATCACATATTGTTGCTGAAGAAATTCTAAATCCAGTTACCATAGAAAGTAGAACATCATCTTTTGGTGGATCGCTATATGGTAACTCCAGCAATAATATGCACGCTGCGTTTTTACGTCATAAAAATTTTAGTAGTAGTATAAAAGGATTGTATTTTTGTGGTGGCAGTGTTCATCCTGGTGGTGGACTACCGCTATGTTTAAATAGCGCCAAAATTACAACAGAAATTATAAACGAAGATTATTCATGAAAGCTAAAACGCCAATTATAGCCATTGCCATTTTGGTAATTTTACATACGGTGGGTTTAATAGGAACCGCATTTTTTAATGAAGACCTGATGAAATTAACCCCTGTAAATTTACTTATCAGTTTGGCTATTGTATTGTGGTTTCATGAAGACTATAATAATTTGTTTGTATTTTATTTAACCGTTGTATACACCTTTGGTTATTTATTAGAATTAGCAGGAATAACTAGTGGTAAAATTTTTGGGCAATATTTTTATGGTAATAATTTAGGTTTAAAACTAGCCGATGTGCCTTTAATAATTGGAATAAATTGGGTAATGCTTAGTTATTGTAGTATGAGTATTGTTGGTATTTTAAGCAACAGGTTTACCTTATTAAAACAACAATTTATAGCTCCGGCAATAGGCGCCCTATTGATGGTTTTTTCTGATTTTTGGATTGAACAACTTTCTCAGCGACTTGATTTTTGGTACTGGAAGAATAACACGATTCCAATACAAAATTATACAGCCTGGTTCTTGTTTTCGTTTGCATTTAATTTTTTATTTGTTCGTTTGCAATTACACAGCACTAACAAAGTTGCTGCGGTATTATTTATACTGCAGTTGTTATTCTTTATTGGTTTGAATGTGTTTCTTAATTAAACTTTTAACTTAACTTGTTGTTATTAATAGTATGATACTTTTGAATATGATGATTGTAATAGCCACCTTCTTTTTTATGGAGTTAATGGCTTGGTTTTCACACAAGTTTGTAATGCATGGTTTTTTATGGTATCTACACAAGGATCATCACCAGGTTGAGCCAGGTTTTTTTGAAAAGAATGACGCTTTCTTTTTAATTTATGCTGTACCAAGTGCATACTGTTACATGACAGGTTTAATGGCTGGGGGTGACTTTAGGTTATATATAGGTATTGGTATTTCGTTATACGGATTAGCTTATTTTATGGTTCATGATATTATTATTCATCAACGGTTTAAAATATTTACCCACTGGAATAACAGATATGTAAGAGCTATAAGAAGGGCACATAAAATGCATCATAAACATTTAAATAAAGAACACAGTGAAAATTTTGGTATGCTCATTGTTCCTATAAAATATTGGAAAGACCCCAACACCAGTAAATAATTCGAATAAAATATGACTTTGTATGCGTGGTTAATGTTTGCATCTTTTCTCGGTCCTTTTTTGTTAAGTTTCGATAAAAAAGTAGCCTTTTATAAAAATTGGCTTCCGTTGTTTGCTGGTATTTCCATAAATGGTTTAATCTTTATTTTATGGGATGGATGGTTTGCCAGAACCGGTGTTTGGGGCTTTAACAATGATTATGTTTGGCCAACAAGAATCAATGATTTACCCATAGAAGAATGGCTTTTCTTTTTTGTAGTGCCTTATGCAAGTGTTTTTATTTATGCATGTTTAAAAGCCTACTTCAAAACAGAACCTTTTGCCAAATACAAACACCACATTACCCTTTTTTTTCTTACATTAACCTTTGTAATGGCATTATTTAACTCTGATAAAACTTATACGTTTTATAATTGCCTTATAGCCTCAGTTCTTTTATTAATTCACTACTTATTTATAAAGAGTAATTGGATGGGATATTTTTGGCTAGCTTATTTGGTACACTTGGTGCCATTTTTAATTATTAATGGAATTCTTACTGGTGCAGCTACTCCAGAACCTGTTGTTTGGTATAATAATACTGAAAACATTGGAATACGATTATACACAATTCCAATTGAGGATACTATTTATGCACTTACCTGTTTGCTGTTACCTATAACAGTAATGGAATGGATACAAACTAAAACTGCAAATAAATAGGCATTATTGGTGTTGCCGACTTAAACTGTACCAATATAAAAATTAACATTGTAAATGTAATTACATATACCCACAACGGTATATTATTAAATTTAGCTATTACATCGTCTGCCAAAGTATCTCTTAAGCTGTGTAGTAAATAACCTAAAAACATCATACCAATAACAGGCGCATAGTTTAAATAAATTTGCGGTATAAGTTCTACGTTAAAGTTTGTGGTAATTTGATGTATCATATCAAATGCATGGGTTAAACTTTCTGATTTAAAGAATATCCATGCAAAACATACAAAATGAAACGTGATAAGTGTACCAATGAGTTTTCGTATTGGTGCCGAAATAAAACCAAATACATCTTCTTTTAGATAAGTAACTCTTAATTTATCTAATGCCAAAGCAATGCCATGTAATGCTCCCCAAATAACAAAAGTAAAATTAGCTCCATGCCAAAGTCCACCAATAAGCATCGTTACAAATAAATTAATGTATTGACGTGTTTTCCCTAATCTATTTCCGCCTAATGGAATGTACAAATAATCACGTAGCCAATTGCTTAAACTGATATGCCACCTGCGCCAAAATTCAGTTATGTTTTTACTTTGATAGGGTGATAGGAAGTTAATATTAATTTCAAACCCTAACCATTTTCCTAAACCAATAGCCATATCGCTATAACCGCTAAAATCGCAATATATAACAAGAGCATATCCATAAACAGCCAATAGGGCTTCTATTCCGCTATAGCGCATGGGTGTATCAAAAACGTGTTCAACCAAATTAACAAAGATATAGTCGCTAATGATTACTTTTTTGATTAAACCAGCAGCAATCAGGTAGGCTCCTTTTGCCAGTTCGTTATTATTAAGTTGGTATGGTTTATGGATTTGAGGAATAAAATCGGCAGCACGTACAATGGGCCCCATTATTAACTTTGGGAAAAACGACAAAAAGAATAAATAATCCCAAAAACTTTTTACAGGTTTAAATTCTCCACGATATACATCAATGGTATAGCTAATATTTTCGAATGTATAAAAAGATATTCCGATAGGAAGTAACAAGCTTAATGGTGTGATATTAGTAAATCCTAAATCATTACTAATGCCAATAAAAAAATCGGTGTATTTAAAGTAAATAAGTAACCCTAAATTAATAACAATGCTAAATGCTAAAAGGAGTTTTTTTCTTGTAATAAGGATAGACTTGTGTATTAAATTCGATAAATTGAAGTCGACAATGGCTGCTATAATTACTAAACCAACATAATATCCGCAGGCTTTATAAAAAAAGTATAAAGAAAACAAAGTAAACACCGCGGTACGTAGTTTGGTATTTTTATGTAACAACAAATAAGCACCCATAAAAGCCAACAGAAAATACAAGAAAAACCCAGTATTAAACAATATAGGTTCATCAGGGTTATAAAGTAACTGTGCTATTATTTTTTGTATAAAATCGCTCATTTATTAATCACATATTTTTGTAGTGCATCAAACAAAAGCATTCCTTGAATTTCGTATCCTCCTTTACTAAAATGTATGTGGTCTTTGGCAGCATATCCAGTTTGTACCCACTGTCTCATACTTCTGTCACCACCCATTGCGCGGTATAAATCCCAACACATCACTTGTTGTTGGTTACAAAAGTTTATCATAGTTTGCCTAATTATTTCTACTTTAGGGTTATTGATATATGCCACCGTTCTTCGGGTTCTCCATTTGCCTTTCACTTTCTTGCGTGTTGTTACAGACTTGCGCAGGTAATTATCTGCAGGGGTGGTGTAGATTATTTTATCAGCTCCAGCCTCCAAAATCTTTGAATGAAAATTTTGTAATTGAACGCTTAAGCTATCGGCAGAAATATCACTCACGCTTTCATTTGTTCCCATTGAAATAATAATTAAATCTGGCTGCAAGGATTTAAGTTGTTGGAAAAACAAGTTAGAATTAATGTAATTATTAAATGTTGCACCATTAGCACCAATGGTATAATAAATCACACCAGGATTGCCATTACTTGATATTAATCCGTTTAATGTAATATTACTTTTAGTATTAAGATGAAAGCTATTGCTTAAGGGTTTTTTATAGCTTGTAATATTATAAGTTGTTGATGTTTGAGTAGTGTAGTTTTCTTCTTGATTATCGTGGTTAAAACCAATTGCATGTTCGTTATCTGATTGAAAAATTACACTTACAAATTGTGGTTGGGTATCTTTTTTAATGTTAAAAACTACCATACTACCCGTTGGTATTTGTGCATTATAACCAACTATTCCTACATCACATGATGTTTTACATTTGGTTATTTTGGAGGCAATAAACGGAGCACTTGATACAGAACTAAATGAAGGTGGACTATTTGTTTTGATCTGACGATAGGGAAATAGAATACCTATACCTGCATTACCGTATTGTTCTTGTAGTAAGCTGCGTAACTTCCCACTAAACCAATCAGCTTGTATGTGCGAATCGCCTATATGTACCACTTTAAAAACTTTGTTGTAAGTATCAATCGTTATCGGCTGTGGTTGGTATATTACATTATCATCATGCATTAATACGGGCTGTGCCAATACAATTGCTTGTATTAAAACCAAACTAACGAGTAGGATAAGCCTGTTCATATTCATTAAGTATTGCGTTACCAATTAATCTACCAATTTTAGCCGAACCACTTTGATTAAAGTGGGTATAATCACTACCGGCCAATATTGGTTTTTTTTCTGCCCATGTTTTCATGCTATTATACCCGCCCATGGCCTCGTATAAATTAAAAAATGCACAACCAAATTTTTGTGCTACTGCCTGCTGTGCATCCAGCAAATTTTCTACTCCATCTCCTGTTCTGAATTCGCCATCAACTTTAAAAGCTTTATCGGCTGTGCTGATAATTAATATACTAGTGGATGGAAAAGCTTTACGTAAATGTTTAATACTTTTCTCTAATTGCTTTTGGTAATATTTAAAGTTAACAATGCTATCGTTATATAACAAATTAGGGCCGTAATGTAAAACCAATAAATCATATGGGCGCAACGAATCAATTTGTGTTAGCATTTTAGAGTTTAGTCGGGTTAGTTCCGTTCCGCTTGTTCCTCTAAAAGATAAATTATCAAGTATAACACCGGTTTTGCTTTCTGATGTAAAACCGTATAGTGGAGTTTTACTTTCGTTAACATCAAGTTCCAATAACTTTAAATCACTATCTTCATTAAGTTTAGCTACGTTAAAATATCCTTTACCATTAAGTTTGTAATATTGCTTGTTACATGCAATATCTAATGTGCCATTACCATATAAAATACTTACATCGTATAAACTTGATAAGTGTCTTCCACCACCAGGTTTAATGATAATATTGGCGTTGTTTTTTGCAAAAAATGTGTGTCCGCTAAAACCAATTATTAATTTCTGCTTGTTGTTATTAAAGTTTACGTCCTCCCAGTTATTATTTGCATATGTTCTAACTGTTTGTCGGAAGTGCGCAACAATACTTGTAGCAGGAATAAATCCCACACCATCACCCCCAAATTTATTTTGTAAAATGGCACGAATCGTTTGCGTAATTAAATCACCCTCAATCATACTATCTCCATAGTAACCAATTCGAACCTTTCTGTTCTTATGAATATATTGTTGATTCAACGAAGTTAAAAAAGCATCCATACCATTTTGTAATTTCAAAGTATCAGGGTGCTCAATTCCTATATCATTTCTAATAATTATGGCTACATCCTTATTTGTTTCTATGGTATCTTTTACTAAATCTTTTAAAGGGGCGCCAATTTTTATCTTTTTATTTTTTGCGCTGATTTTTTGTGTATGTCTTGATTCTAAATCAGAAAAAATATGTACTGCTGACAAGTTATTGTTTTTCCAAAACTTTTGCGGAATAACAACGCTTATTAAAAGTAAAATTATGCAGGTAAACGCTATTATTAAAAATGGTTTATGATGGTTATTTTGATGCTGCATTGCGGGTGTTTAACTCCGTTAGGTTATGTTTTAATATTTGGGATTTAATTTTTATTTTCCATTCTTGTGGTGAGCCACTGTAGCCGCTTTTAGCCATTTGGTTTAGCCATGCATTATAGTTAAAATTACCTTTTAATGTGGTATAAAATTTTCTTCTTTTTAAGTAAAAACAAAAATCATAAAAACTAGCCGAATCAGACTCATAATTGCGAAAACGAGTTTGTATACCATTTATTTTGCGTAGCTTATTTCCCGATTTAATGCCGAAATGATTGTTTAGTACTTTTGCGTTTCTGCTTGTTCCAGCTCCACTTTCAACAATAGCAACACCTAAAATTAAATCAGCAGGAATTCCAAATGAATCGGATAAATGCCTGCATAGATCAGTGTATTTTATGATATAATCATCAGTTACTTGTTGTGCACGAATAACTGTAGCGGTTAGTAATAATAGGATTAGAATTTTGATGTTAGTTACCACATTAACATAAATGTAATATTCAAAATTAATGTTTTAAAGCTGCAATTGGAGCAAGAGATTTTGTATGCTCAGATTTCAAATGTTATAATATGTAAGATATTATTTACTAATTGTTTATAATCGCAATACTAAAATATATCTGATGTTAAGTGCTGAAATAAAAATACATACAAAAAATGATCCTGCTCAACTGATTGAAAATAATGAACGCATGATACTTTTTTGTAATGAAGCGTTTACACGACTATTTGATATTAGGCGTACAGTTGAGGAACTTTTGGGAACAAATTGTATTGACTTAATGATATCTCTTTCAAACACAATACCTGATATAGAGCGACTTAGTGCATTTGTGGCAAGAAGTTTGGCTGATAGATTACCTGGTAAATTTCAAGATGTTAAAATTAATGTACGTACAGCCATTACAATAGAATACAAATCAGTGATTTTAAAAGATGGCACTTTGATTCACTTGTGGGAATACCATATTTTAAATTAATGCGATTAAAGGTGCCTTGATTACCATATATTTTCTAGTTCATAGCACTACTTTATCATTTGCCTTTAGTGATTATTTTCTCAAACTAATTTTATTGATAATTTCTGACGGGGTGTTACAAATAAAAATAATGAAATCTACCTCAAGTTTAACATTAACAACACAATAAAAAAGCCATTCGAATTAAATCGAATGGCTTTTATGTTCACCTGGCTGGGTGGTGTTAAAATCTTTCAAAAGCATTGAAGAAGAATGAAGCTTCTATAGCTGCGTTTTCATCGCTATCGCTACCGTGAATGGCGTTAGCATCAATAGATTTTGCATATAGGTTACGAATCGTTCCGGCTTCTGCTTTAGAAGGATCTGTTGCACCAATTACATCGCGAAAATCACTCACCGCATTATCTTTTTCTAGTACTGCAGCTACAATTGGCCCCGAAATCATGAAATCTACTAAATCTTTAAAGAATGGGCGCTCACGGTGAATGGCATAAAACTCACCCGCTTTCTCGGCACTTAATCTCGTATATTTCATAGCAACAATTTTAAATCCTTTACCAATAATATGGTCGATAATTTTGCCTGTGTTACCATTAGCTACTGCATCTGGCTTAATCATGGTAAATGTTAATTTTCCGCTCATTTTGTTTGTATTTATATTTTTTTCAGGCTGCAAAAATAGGGTAATCAATGCTAAAAAAACTAATAATTTTAATCGATTTGGTTTAACAGTTTTTATAGCTCAGACTTCACAATTATTAAACCTTTTAAAAATTCTATTTAATGTGTGGTTGATAAAACTATTTTTGTGGGGTGAAAAATACCAATCCACTTCGCAAAACCATCGGAATTATAGGTGGTGGTCAACTTGGTCGTATGATGATCGAAGAGTCTCTTCGCTTAAATAACGATTTTAATATTTTGGATGCTGCAGATTGTTCTTGTGCTGCACTAGCAAAAAATCATATTATAGGAAAACTTACAGACGGTGAAGCAATAAGAAAATTAGCAAGCATAAGCGATGTAATTACTTTTGAAATTGAGCATATTGACATTGAAACGTTGATGCAGTTAGAGAAAGAGGGCAAAGAAATTATTCCATCGCCTCAAGTATTGCAAATAATACAAGATAAAGGTATCCAGAAAGATTTTTTTAAAACCCATCAAATACCAACTGCTCCTTATATGTTGGTTGATACTGCAGAAGATTGGCTTAACGCAATTCATCAACTTGGAGGCGAAAAGTTAGTTGCTAAAACACGTAAAGATGGCTATGATGGAAAGGGAGTAACCATTTTTAAATCTGCAGATGTATTGTCTAATTCGCTGCTAATTCCATTTAGTTCGCCTAGTTTAGTTGAAGTTTTTATCCCCTGTCAAAAAGAGATTTCTGTTATGGTAGCGCGTGATGTATTAGGCAATATAAAAACATGGCCAGTAGTTGAAATGGAGTTTGATCCTCATGCAAATTTGGTTACATTTTTAGATTGTCCGGCAAATCTTACTGATGAAATGGAACACGAGGCTCGCGAGATTGCTTTGAAAACCATTGAAAAGTTAAATGGTGTAGGAGTGTATGCAGTAGAAATGTTTTTAACAAATGATAATCAGGTAATGGTGAATGAGGTTGCTCCAAGACCGCACAATTCTGGCCATCATACAATTGAAGCTTGTTACACCTCTCAATTTGAACAATTGGTGCGTATATTGATGGGTTTGCCTTTAGGAAGCACAGATTTAATTCAGCCAGCTGTTATGATGAATTTATTAGGTGCTGATGATTTTAGCGGAACATACAGGCTTCAAGGGCTAGAAGAAGTGAGTGCAATGGAAGGTGTTTATGTGCACCTGTATGGTAAAAAAGAAAGTAAGCCCATGCGTAAAATGGGGCATATTACTGTTACAGCCTCAACACTTAATGCTGCCAAAGAAAAAGCGAAGCAAGTAAGTAAACTTGTTAAATTTGTAATTGAATAAAAATATATTAAACAGTTGTTAAAATAAAACGCCCTTGCAATTGCAAGGGCGTTTTATTTTACTCTTTGATAATTTTATGTGTACTGAGGCCATCTATAGTATTAAGTTTAAGTAAATAAACTCCTGGTTGAAGGCTACTTAAATTAACTTTATTTGATGCTTTTGTTTCTTTTACTAGTACCCCTCTTGCGTCAAATATTTTAAGGTCTAAAATATCCTTTTTTGTTTCAATGTTTAACCAATCTTTTGTCGGTATTGGATATACATTAATATTTGTTTCTATTCGTTTATCATCACTTAATACCACGGTATTAGAGTATTTATAATCTCCGTTTTGTTCAGTAATTTTAAGTCTATAATAAGCAACATCTAAATCTGCTGCATTTTCATCTTTAAACAAATACACTTGCTTGGTACTGCTGTTGTTAGCTTTAACAACACCTATGTTTGTAAATATTTCTCCATCATTTGAGCGTTGTACTTGGTAATATGCAATATTCTTTTCTTGGGCAGCGTTCCAGGTTAGATTGTTCATGCCTAAATTACGCTTACCTTCAAAATAGGTGATATTAACTGGCAATGGATTATAGCTATCTGTAATAATTAATAAAAACCTATTACCATAAGAGTTAATCAAATTATTGTTGATGGTAAATGCATAAGAATTGTTTGAACGCAAGTTGGTTAAACTATTATTGTTCAAATCTCTTAATAAAACTAATTTGTTACTTGGTATTTGGTTTACATTATCAAACGAAAGGGTGTATGCCGAGTTAGTTGATGAGTTAACGCTAAGTATAAATGTATCTGATTGATTTAATGCAAGGAAATCTACAATGTTATGTTGGGTAGCCACGTTATTGCTCGTTTTGAAAGATAGGTTATATCCCGAATTTGCCAACTTCAAGCCATCCTCTTTAAACACATAATTTTTACTTGCACCGCCCATAAACTTAAGCCAAGCAATATCGTATTGTATGCTATCAAGGTTCATTTTTACAATTAATTCTTGGCTATTTTTAAAATATGCTGTAGCACTTGTAGCTGTTTTATCATTCTCTTCAAATGTTACATTTTGTGATGTTTGTGTTGCCCTAACAAAAAATGCCTGCCCCGATGATATGATTCCAGTTGAATTTGAAACATATCCTTTAGTAACTGGATTCCATACCCAGAAGTAGTTGTCCACTAATCCAGTTTTACTGATGTTTTCCCAATCAATTTGGCTTGGGTAAGGGTTGCCCATTAAGTTAAATCCCTTTCCGTAAATAGGGGTAGAGTCGTTAGCAAAATCGAGGTTCACTACCACATTACCTTTATTAATTGGGCCAACATAATCTGATGTAACATTATTAGGAACTATACTTGTATTGGTTAAAGAAGAAGTTTGTGTTCTATCACCCCTGAAAAATATTAATGCACCTTTACCGGCAGTTAGTGTATTATTAGTATTTGAAATGCTAGCCCAACCACGAGTAGCCGATTCTTGCCAAAGCCTGATAGATGAAGTTGGACCTGCAATATCAAAGCCAGATGAGACACCACCGGGTCCACTCACCAAAATATCATCGCTTAATTGGTTAAAGGCATTGTTGGTTGTAGGTATACTCATCATTCTCCAGCCTCTCATAATAATATTACTTCCTTCAATGTGTCGTTGTAAAGTAACATCACCGATTATATCTGCATTGCTGCCAAGCTGAGCAATTCTTCCTGTACCATTGATGGTTGATAATATCTTTAATTTATTACCTGTAGCAATTGTTCCTGCTGTGGGTGTTACAGTTCCATTGTGCGCTATAACAAGTGTATCAGCAATGGTAATGGTTTGATTAATTCTATCAATAGTAAAGTTTTGTAGTGCATTGGTACTACCATTTGTGGTTTGATCCATGTACAAAGTTCCAAATTCAACACCACCAGAAATGGTTAAAGATGACGTGGTACTGCCTTTAATTTTACCATTACCATTTAACGCACCTGTAATGGTTAAGTTATAACCATTTAAATCAATTGTTTTACCCGTTGGTAAATCTATGTAGCCAACATTCCAATTATTATCTAGTACAATGCTATTTGTAGCAGTTGGACTCACCTGAATGTAAGATCCTTCAGGTGGTGTGGCATTACCTTGCCAGTTGGTTCCAGAGGTATGGTTAGTGGATGCAGTTCCGTTCCAAACAAAAGGACCTTCTCTAAATAAACCATAAATACCTGCACCAATTGCAGGAGAAAAACTGCTTGTTGTTGCATCAACATTGTACCTAACTCTTGAGGTATTTAATATTTTTTGCAGGCCCGAACTCAAACCATATTTGTCCGCATATACCATGGCTGTTCCACCACTTCCGACAGTAATATCTCCATTTCCAGTTAATGTTACATTACCTCCCGTTCCATCACCAATTAGTTTGTTTTTATCTGCATACAGCTTAATGGCGCTTGCGGTGGCATTGGTTGTTGACAGGGGTTCTGTTAAAGTAATATCTCCGTTTAAAGTTTCAATATTAACCGTGCCCGATGAATAAACACCCGGATTATTTATATTACCAATGGTTAATCCACCCGAGGCATCTGTGTATGATAAATTACCAATTTTTGC
>CANHBJ010000012.1 GCA_947459075.1 Bacteroidota bacterium | reverse complement strand
AACAGAAACCTACAAAGAGATAGCCGATGCCAATTATCCAATTGGCAACGCTACCTCGCTGGTGGGCGATAACCATTGTTTTATACCCAGTGTTAGTGCTATGGATATGAATACCAATAATTTGAATTTGGATATAAATACCGCTATCAACTTAAATCCGACAATCACTCCATTTGATATTACTTATCGTCATCATTTAACTTCTCCAAGTACTAATGAAAAACATGTAGAAATTACGCTAGGTAATGGCGGTAATGTAGAGTGGATAATAGACCAACTTAAACAAAATGAGCCTTTACCTAACCAAGCTGTTTTGCCCAATACCTTTGGCAGTAAATTCAATTATGCACAAACAGCCAAAAAATATATTAAGGGTAATACTTCAATTAATAGTGGTGGCATACTACAATGTAACGGAAATTACAAATTAAACTATGGTACTAATGAGGATGAATTAGCAACTACAGGGAGTACCTTGTATTTGTACACCGCAGATTGCGATGTGCCTGAAATAACCATAAACAATGGCGGCCAATTTATAGCAGGCGATGCCACACCATCACCTAATAATAACAAGGCAATAGTTACATTTGCCTCTGGTAGCAAGCTACGTATAAACACAGGTGGTATGCTAACTATACACAAGGGTAGCAAAATAATTATTGAGGTGGGTGCCACTTTAATTGTAGAGCAAGGAGCCATAATGCGTATAGCTGAAACAGGTGTGCTTGAAATAAAAGGCACATTACAATTAGGAAACAACAGTACATTTACTACAGTTGCTGTCCCAAACCAAGGCTTGGGCAAAGTACGTATTGTAAATACAAACAACTCACAACAAATTGTAGTAGGAACTAACAGTAAAATTAGTTTTAACGCAGCAAACTCTGGCCTGCCAACTACTACCAAGGTATTGGAAATAGCAGGTCGCTTTGGTTTGTACATGCGCCAGTTTGCCAAAACCTATTTATTTGAGTGCCGCAATGCCACCATTGAAATGGATGGAGCAACACAAATATACACCACCAACAGCATTACCTTGTTTAATTGCATCGTGCAACGCAAAACAGGTACAACCATTAACCACAATGGCGTGGTTATTGACCAAATTGACCCTGCAAGGCCAACCGTATCTATTAATAACAGCATGTTTAGCTATGGCAGTGCGGGGCTTAAAATACGCATGACAAATAGTGCCCCCATTACACTTGCCAACAACGTATTTAATTTCTGCCAAACTGGGCTTTATACCGAGGGCGTTAGTAGCACCGTAACAGGTGGTGCTATGGTATCCTGCGATATTGGTTGGCAAATACAAAACCCCATTGGCAGTACCTTTGGTAAAAACATATCCATTAATAACGGAGCTTTAGGCATATTGGTAAACAACCAAAACACCAATGTGGTAAAAATAGAAAGCAGCAACATGAATAATACCACTATTGGTATGCACGTTTCGCAAGGGGAATTAATTGCCAAATGTAACAACATGAACAATTGTTTTACAGGCATAACAGCTATGGATGGGGGAAAAGTAACGTTTAATGTACTAAATGGTGGCGGTTACAATTCCATAGAAAACAGCATAGAGCAAGGTATATCTTTATATGCAAGTGGTTCATCAGGCGGTGGAAATTTGAACCTGGTAAACGGCAACAGCATTATAAAAGCTGCTAACGGAGCAGCTCCTTATTGGAGTGCTTTTGGTATAATGGGCAACTATCCTGCATTAAGTTGTTTACAAAACACCATACCCGATCCATCTGGCAATTATTCGGAAGCAGTTGATGTAAGTGGTAATTTTATTGCACACCAAGGTTACGGTTTACCCAATACCACCAATTACTTTTATAACAGGTGTACTTATGATAATGGCCGTTTCCATAGCAATACCAATTATAGTCAACAAACCGTACAAAGTTTAATGACAGCCAATTGCATACAAGTTTCTACCGGAGGCGGTGGTAGCACAGGATTTGGTAAAACAGCAGCAAATAATAGCGTGTTGGTATATGATTCTGTATTGGCTGCATTAAATGGCCAATATCCAAATTACAAATTGGGGTTAACCCAATTAAAACAGCTGTTATTATTAAACAATATGGCAAGCAACTTACAAAAAAAGCAAGCAAGGGATTTATACCGCCAAGCATTATGGGCTTTTGCAGAGGGGGTAAGAAGCGGGCAGATTAACCTGCTAGATTCAGGTAAAGATGTGGCTACAATTACTGATGTAAAAGCTATTTTTAATAAGTTGATATTGCAAGATAACCAAGGTGGTTTAACCTTTACTTACCTGTTGGATAAAGCCAATTTATTGCGCAATTGCAATGAAAGGAACCCCGCCATTGATTTATTAGATAGCATTAAGTTAGTATTTAATTTAGACAGTGCTGATTTGGCCTTGGTAGATTATTGGCATTGTGTAAACGAAGGGGAACAAGCCATTATTGATAGCTTGGTTACTTATGATAGCCTAGCGTTTTATTACCCATGTATGAAACAAAAGGATGTCACTCCATTGGGTAAAAGAGGTTTGCCTACATCAATTCATGCAGCCCCATCATTGGCAGAAAAAATACTGGTATTTCCGAACCCTGCTACCACACAGATTACCATTAGCAACCTAGGCCAAGCGGATCATACCATCACTATTTTTTCACTTGATGGCAAAAAACTAATGAGTAAAACAACCAATCAAAACACTGTTTATTTAGATATTGACTTTTTAGTTGCGGGCATGTACATTATGAAAATTAGCAGCAACGAAGAAACCATAGAACAAAAAATAATAAAAGCACAGTAATTAAATATCCGTAGGGCTAATTAGCCCTACGGATATTTTTTAAATGATATCCATACAGAAACTTAAATTATACCAACAAGCATAGGCATGTAATATTTATACAATACCATCAAGGTAAAACCAATTGATTTTAAGAATGATGAATAGACTTTAATAGAAATCCTATATACTTTTGTGAGATGTATAAAAAAATAGATCATTATTAGTTTTTAAGCATAAAAAAATCGCACTTAAAAATTGCGATTTGGCATTTTAGCCTTGAGCGCGACTGTAGCGTGAGCCATTCCCCAAGGACGGCCGAGCGTTAAGAAATGACCCGGTGGGTCATTTTAGCAAGGAGCGTGTCCGTGGGGCTGGCATTCTTCTTAGACTAAGAAAGCTAGATAAGCAACTTTAGTAGTTAAACATTGGGTATAAAAAAAGCCACATCGTTAAGATGAGGCTTTGTAGTCCGTAGGACGGCAAGGCGTTAATAAATGCCAACGATTTGGCATTTTAGCCTTGAGCGCGACTGTAGCGTGAGCCATTCCCCAAGGACTACAAAGTTTTTGTATAAGTAATAATTGTCTTTACGAAGATAAATTACCGTAAAAAGAAAAAGCCACATCGTTAAGATGAGGCTTTGTAGTCCGTAGGGGAATCGAACCCCTCATTCTTCCGTGAAAGGGAAGCGTCTTAACCGATTGACCAACGGACCATTTGTTGTTTTCGGGAGTGCAAATGTACGTACATTTTTTAAAACGCAAAATAATTTGCAAAAAAAAATTCAAAGGATACCTTTGCCAAACTTTAAATTAATTACATCCTTAAACATCATAACATGAAAATAGGAATCAATGGATTTGGCCGTATCGGTCGTTTGGTTTTCAGGGCAGCCATCAATAACCCTAAAGTAGAAATTGTAGGTATTAACGATTTAATAGAAGTTGATTACATGGCCTACATGTTAAAATACGATTCAACACATGGTCGTTTTAATGGCGATGTTGCAGTTGAAGGTGGCATGTTGGTAGTAAACGGTAAAAAAATCCGTGTTACAGCTGAAAAAGATCCGTCAAACCTAAAATGGGACGAGGTTGGTGCAGAGTATATTGTTGAATCAACAGGTTTATTTTTAGAAAAAGATAAAGCTGCTTTACACATTAAAGCTGGTGCTAAACGTGTTATCATGAGTGCTCCTGCAAAAGATGATACCCCTACTTTTGTAATGGGTGTTAACACAGATAAGTATACTGCCGACATGGCGGTGGTATCAAACGCTTCTTGTACAACAAATTGTTTGGCACCAATTGCTAAAGTATTAAATGATAATTTTGGAATAGTTGAAGGATTAATGACAACTGTTCATGCTGTTACAGCAACACAAAAAACCGTTGATAGCCCATCTGCAAAAGATTGGAGAGGTGGACGTGGTGCATATCAAAATATCATTCCTTCTTCAACAGGTGCTGCTAAAGCTGTAGGTTTAGTTATCCCAGAATTAAAGGGTAAATTAACTGGTATGAGTTTCCGTGTTCCAACTGCAAACGTTTCTGTGGTAGATTTAACTTGTCGTTTAAACAAAGGTGCAAGCTACGAAGAAATTAAAGCGGTAATGAAGAAAGCCAGCGAGAATGAATTGAAGGGTATCTTGGGTTATACAGAAGATGAAGTAGTATCTACAGATTTTTTAGGTGATGCTCGTACCTCAATTTTTGATGCTAAAGCAGGTATCTCGTTAACTGATAACTTTGTTAAAGTGGTTAGTTGGTATGATAACGAATGGGGTTATTCAAATAAATTGGTAGATTTAATTTGCCATATGGATACAGTTAAATAATCTGTAAGCTATAACTTTTAAAACCGCCTTGTCAATTATTGATAAGGCGGTTTTTTTATTTGACTTCACTCAGAAAAAATGAAGCCCGAAGGAATAATCGTATTTTACAAAATTTAAATATGTTGGATAACAAAACTTGAAATGGAGGTATATAATCATACCCCAAAAAAATATTAACCAAGCTAGTAATTTATAATTGCGACCTTACAATCACCTCCAGTTTCAACACTTCAGCAATTTTTAGTAACGTATCTAAAGATGGGTTTGCTTTTCCACCCTCTATATTATTGATACTGCGTAGGTGT
The DNA here is from genome assembly GCA_947459075.1 of Bacteroidota bacterium. GTDB lineage: Bacteria > Bacteroidota > Bacteroidia > UKL13-3 > UKL13-3 > UBA6183. Next base: position 24,948 of record CANHBJ010000012.1, on the reverse strand, counting down.
ATGCCACTTCTATCAGCCAAATCTTGCTGCGTAATCCCCATTTGGTCGCGTTTTTTCCTAATTATTACTGAAATTTCTAATATATTCATAATTAATATGCAATAAAATACATGTTTTGGAATTATTTATCATAAAAATTTAAATTGATATGTATTATAATACACAAAATTATAAAATGAATAAAATAACCAACCTAATTTACAACACTTTATAAGTTATAGTTGCTAAGTTGCTATTTGTAACGTGTTAATTTTCTGACTTGTTAAGTTATTTGTACCACAAATTTTTAATTACCAATCATATGTCTTCATTACGCTTTAAAGCAATTGAAAGAGTACTTAACCGTACCAGTGTAAAAGTTAATATCCCATCAACAGTAGTTTCTGATTATTACAATTCGCGTGTGTTTAGCGATGCAGCGATGAAAAACTTTTTAGATAAAGAAGCTTATGAAGCGGTTTGTAGCGCAATTAAACATGGTGAAAAAATTGATCGTAAAGTAGCAAATCAAGTAGCATCTGGAATGAAAAATTGGGCTATGACCCATGGTGTAACCCACTATACGCATTGGTTTCAACCACTAACAGGTTCAACAGCCGAAAAACATGATGCATTTTTTGAACCAACTGAAGATGGACGCTCTATAGAAAAATTTGCAGGAAGTGCATTGGTTCAACAAGAACCTGATGCATCAAGTTTTCCAAACGGGGGCTTAAGAAATACTTTTGAAGCACGTGGATATACAGCTTGGGATCCTTCATCCCCAGCATTTATTATGGAAGGTGAAAACAGTAAAACATTATGTATACCTACCATTTTTGTTTCATACACAGGTGAAGCATTAGATTATAAAGCGCCATTATTAAAGGCACTAAATGCTGTAGAAAATATTGTAGTTGATGTGTGCTCGAGCTACTTTGATAAAAACGTAACAAAGGCATTAGCAAGCTTAGGTATAGAACAAGAATATTTTTTGGTTGATGCCGCATTTTATAATGCCCGACCCGATTTAATGTTAACAGGACGCACTTTGCTTGGCCATTTGCCTGAAAAAGGACAGCAATTGGAAGACCATTATTTTGGTACTGTTCCTCCTCGAATATTAGATTTTATGGTTGAGTTTGAGGTTGAATGTTACAAGTTAGGCATTCCTTTAAAAACCCGTCATAATGAAGTTGCTCCAGGGCAGTTTGAGTGTGCTCCAAATTTTGAAGAAGTAAATTTAGCTATTGATCACAACCAATTATTAATGGATGTGATGGATAAGGTAGCAGTTAAGCATGGTTTAAAAGTATTGTTACACGAAAAACCATTTGCTGGTGTTAATGGAAGTGGTAAACACAACAACTGGAGTTTAATTACAAACACTGGTGTTAATTTATTGGCTCCAGGTAAAACGCCTCATACAAATCTTCAGTTTCTAACTTTTTTTATTAATACCATTAAGGCGGTACATAACCATGCCGATTTATTACGTGCAAGTATCGCATCAGCTTCAAACGATCACCGTTTGGGTGCTAACGAGGCACCGCCTGCAATCATGTCTGTATTTATCGGAACGCAATTAACGCGTGTGTTAGAGGATTTGATATCACCTAAAGCAAAGGCAGCCCTAAAAACTTCAAAAACAACAATTGATATTCAAAAGATTCCAGAAATTTTATTAGATAATACTGATAGAAACAGAACATCACCCTTTGCCTTCACCGGAAATAAATTTGAATTCCGTGCTGTTGGTTCTTCTGCAAACTCTGCCAATGCAATGATTGTTTTAAATACCATTATGGCTGAGCAATTAAAAGTATTTAAAGCAGATGTAGATGCTCAAATTAAAAAAGGTAAAAAGAAGGAAGATGCCATATTAGAGATACTGAAAGGGTATTATACTTCCAGTAAGAAAATTCTTTTTGAAGGTAATGGCTACGGTGATGAGTGGGTTAAAGAAGCTAAAAAACGCGGATTGAGTAACATCAAAACAACGCCTGAAGCATTGAACGCATACATTGCCCCAGCATCAAAAAAGTTGTTTGCAGATAATAATGTTTTTGATGTGCGTGAATTAGATGCTCGTTACGATATCATGCAAGAGAGTTATGTAAAGAAAATTGATATTGAGGCAAAAGTTATGGCTCAATTAGCCACTTCGCATGTTATTCCTGCCGCAGTAGAATATCAAACAAAATTAGCAGCTTGTATTTCTAGTCTTAAAACAGCAGGAGTTCAAAAATCACTTTATAGTGCACAGCTTGAAATGGTGCAAACCATATCAAAACACATTAACACCATTCATGAGTTTACAAAAAAGTTAGTATCAGAAACAGAAAAGGCTCATCACATTGAGGATACCCATAAACGCGCTTTAGCATTCTGTCATAAAGTAAAACCATTGTTTGATGTAATAAGAAATGCTAGTGATGATTTAGAATTTATGATTGAAGATGATTTGTGGAAGTTGCCCAAATACAGAGAGTTACTCTTTATTAAGTAGAGAAATCGGCATACATTTTTAGTTAGTATCTAAAATACGTTTGATATTTTAAATATTTTGTGTTTATATTAGCTTAAACTTTTTATACTAAATATTAGCAAGCGTATTTAAAATCGACATTTATAAAATGAAAAAAAGCAATATTATTTTCTCTTTTCTTGCCATTATACTTACCTCAACAATGTTGTCGTGTGGAGCCAAAAAAGGTTCTATGCAAGCCGCTCGTGAGGCTTTAGCAAAGAAGGAGTATGCAGTAGCTGGTGAAAACTACAAGGCTGTGTATAGCAAGACTAAAAACAAAGACGAGAAAAACGAATCATGCTTTCAAACGGCAGAATGTTACTATATGGCCAACGACATGAAAAATGCCGAAGGTTGGTACAAAAAAACAGTGAAGGCGGATCCTAAAAATGTAGAAGCACAGCTTAAACTTGCCGAGAGCATTAAGTCTCAAGGCCGTTTTTCTGAAGCAATTATTGAATATAATAACTATAAAAAGCTTGCCCCAGCTGATACTAAAGTTGACAGTAAAATTCGTGGTTGTGAATTGGCTTTGAAGTGGAAGAACGAAAAAACCCGTTATAAGATTGAGAACCTTAAGTCAATTAACAGTAAATGGAGTGATTTTGCGCCAATGTTCTACAAAAAGGACCAACTTTATTTTACTAGCGATAGGGAGAAAGGTGCAAGCAATAAAGCATATGGTTGGACCGCAAATTTTTTTACGGATGTTTATAAGGTGGTTTACAAAGTAGATAAGAAAAATCCAAATAGTATTAAATATGAAATGCCTACTTTGGTTGATAAAGATAAGATAAATTCACCTTATAACGATGGTACTGTTGCTTTTGATAATAAAGGTGGAATAATGTATTTCACACAATGTAACGGCAAAGATGGAAAAGGAAAGTTCTGCCGTATTTGGACAGCAACGCTATCAGGGCAAGAGTGGACTGAGATCAAACCATTAGAATTCTCCTCTGATTCATTCAATAGTGGACACCCGTCATTATCAAAAGATAATCAAATCATGTATTTCTCTTCAGATATGCCTGGAGGCGAGGGCGGAAAAGATATTTGGTTTGTAACATATAGTAAACGCAGCAAAACTTGGGGTGATCCTGTTAACCTTGGCCCAACAGTAAATACAGATAAAGATGAAGTTTATCCATTTATACATGAAGATGGAACATTATACTTTTCATCAAACGGCCATACAGGAATAGGTGCTATGGATATTTTTTATACCACTGGTTCAACAACAGATTGGGGTACTCCTGTAAACATGAAATCACCAATAAATTCTGGTGGTGACGACTTTTCAATTATACTATCAAAAGATAAAGAAAGTGGTTATTTAGCTAGTAACCGTGAAGGCACAAAAGGTCAGGATGATATTTGGCGTTTTTACATGGATCCTCTGGTGTTTACGTTAAGTGGTGTTGCACGTGATGTAAAAACAAAGCAAATACTTGCAAATACTTTTATTACTTTTACTACAAGTGTTGATACTGGTAAAATTGTTGTTAAAACAGATGCTGCAGGATCATACAAAATAAATTTAAAGCCTAAATCAGATGTTGAATTGTATGGTTCGCACGAAGATTATTATGATAGTAAGATTGCATTTCAAACCACAAAAGGTTTAGATGTATCTACTGATTTGGTTCAAGATTTAGATTTAAATCCTTTTGATTATGAAAATGCCATTAAAGTAGAAGGTATTTATTATGATTTGGATAAAGCCAATATTCGTCCTGATGCTGCAAGAATATTAGACTCATTAGTAATTACCCTAAATCGTTATCCAAAGGTACGCATAGAATTAGGTTCTCATACGGATTGTCGTGCAGATTCTGCATACAATGAAAATCTATCACAAAGACGTGCAGATTCTGCCGTTTCATACATTATTCGTCAAGGTATCGACTCGGCTCGTTTAGTAGCAAAAGGATATGGCGAAAGTAAATTAGTTAATGATTGTGCTTGCGAAGGCAGCTATGTAAAACGCCAATGTGCTGAAGAAGAGCATCAGATGAATCGTAGAACAACGGTTAAATTATTAGGTAACGACTACCGTCCTAAACCTAAAGAAGTACCTGTTGATCCTAAAGCAAAACCTAGCACAACAAAACCAGGTGCTAAACCAGGAACTACACCTACACCAAGAAGGTAACATCAAAAATAATTATACCTAAAAAGCCCTCGAAGAAATTCGAGGGCTTTTTTTTTTAAGAACTTTAAATAAAAAAGTTGTTTTTGTATTAATAAATTATAAATTGTATATGCAAATAAGTTGGTTTAATAAAAATATTTTACCACTTAACGGGATATAATAACAAACAAATTATACCTCAATTACACTACATTTAAAGGACGACTCTGTTAACGAGTCGTCCTTTTTTTATAATAAAAGCAATAAGTTTACGTTACATTTTACATGTTTTTCTATTAGCTTTGAAAGTATATGCGTGTATCCATACTTTTGTTTTTATCTTGTTTTTTTTTAAATGCTATCGCACAAACAACTACTGTAACTCCTATAGACATTGAGATACAAAAAGCTGATGTTCTATTTATGAACAAAAAATATAATTCGGCAGCAACCTCTTATAAAAAAATTTATACTAAAGTTAAAGACGAAGAACAACAAGCAACGATAAATTTTAAAATAGCCGAGAGTTATAGACTGAGTAATAACTTTAAGCAAGCTTTTGAGTGGTATGAAAAATTAATAAATACCAAATATCCTGATCCTAAAATTTTATACTCTTATGGCTTGCTATTAAAAAACTATGAGCGTTATGGAGATGCTGCAAGACAATTTAACGATTATTTATTTGAAATGCCAAATGATGCTGAGGCAAAACGAGAAGTAGAAGCGTGCAAAATTGCTGGTGATTGGAAGTTAAATCCGTTAAAATTTTCGGTAGAGAATGTCAAATCTTTAAACACGGTTTACAGCGACTACGCTCCTTTTCTATCTGATGGAAAAATATATTGGAGTTCATCAAGAACAGAGGCTACTGGAAATATTATTTTTGAATGGACTGGACAAAAGTGCGCAGACATTTTTCATAGCAATATCAACGAAAATTCATTTGGTACTGTTACTAAACCCAATGGCTTAATCAATAGCAATTATAACGAGGGTGTAGCTTGGGTTGATAGCACTAATACAATCATGTATTTTACTCAATGTAATGGCATAGATGGTAAAGGAATGAATTGTAAAATATACGTAAGCTATAAGCAAAATAACCAGTGGAGTTCAGCACAAGTATTGCCATTTTGTAGTGATAGTTTTAGTGTTGGTCATCCCGCATTTACTGCAGATATGAAACGTTTGTATTTTGCAAGTAACATGCCCGGAAGTTTAGGCGAAAAAGATATTTATTACATTAACCATAACCCTTTAAGTGGCAAATGGGGCATTCCTGTTAATTTAGGTCCAAATGTAAATAGTACAGAGGACGAAATGTTCCCCGCTATTCACCCTGATGGGAAAATATATTTTGCAAGTAAAGGGCACTTTGGTATGGGTGGTTTAGATTTATTTTATACCATAGATTCAATTGGTGGATTTACAAAGGCCATTAATTTAAAGAGTCCTATAAATAGTGGAGCAGACGATTTTGGAATTAATTTTTGGGGAAATCAAACTGAACCACAAAAACCATTTGCATATTTTACAAGTAATCGCGAAGGAGGACTAGGTGATGATGATATATATAGCTTAAGTGTAAAGCCGTTTGTGTTTCTAGTAAAAGGTAAAGTAATTAATCAAGAGGATAATACACCTTTGGCTAATGCCGAAGTATCTGCGGTTACAACAAACATGCCCATAAAATTAGTTAAAACGGATGGTAATGGGAATTTTGTGTCCGAATTGGCACTCAATCAAAATATAGAGTTAAGCGCTGCAAAAGAAAAGTTTTTCAAGAGTACACCACTTACTGTATCATCTCAAAATATTAAAGCAGATACAACCATTGAATTGACTTTATACTTAAATCCAATACCTGATCAAGGTGTTGAGTTTACCTTACAAGGAATTTATTATGATTTAGATAAGTCTGATATTAGACCCGAAGCTGCTCGTGTATTAGACTCGTTAGTGTTCATATTGAAAAACAACCCCACCATTACCATCGAGTTGGCTTCGCATACAGATAGTAGGGCTGATGAAGGATATAACCTTAAGCTTAGTCAGAGACGCGCACAAAGTTGCGTTGATTATTTACTTAAAAAGGGAATTGCAAAACCACGTTTAACTGCTGTGGGTTATGGAGAAAGTAAATTAATTAATGATTGTGCAGATGGAGTTGAGTGTAATGAAGGCCAACATCAAGAGAACAGAAGAACAACTTTTAGGGTATTAAGCACCGATTACAAAGGACGATAATACTTAATTGTATTGCTTTTTAACCCAAGTAGCAATTTCGTCTACAACATATTCTGGAACATTGTTGGGTTTATTATATTCAGTTGGTTTTGATATACCCTCACCTTCCATAAGTAGGTGGTTTAATTTTGGGTACGAGATAAAAGTTGAACAACAGCTTTTTTGCATGGCTTTTTTCCATAACTCAAATTCACTCATGGGCACCTGGTAATCTCTTTCTCCCTGAATAAATAAAGCAGGTTTTTTATACAAAACAGCATGTAATTTTCCTGGTCCGTTGGCCATCATATCTTTTACATAAGCCATGGTTAAACCCGGTATCATCGAGTCTTTATTAATTTGGGTTGAAGATATATTTAGTTTCATGTATTCAGCTTTTTTAATCATTACATCATAGGCTTGTTTTGATGCACTGTCAGGCAAAAACTGTTTTAAATATTTAAACTGATAAGCCATTAAATCAACAACATTGCTATAATTACCAGCCAAACTAATTACACCTTTAATCTTAGGGCACGCCTTTGCAAAATAAGGTAACATAAATCCGCCTTGGCTGTGGCCAGCAATAAATATTTGTTTTGGGTTGATTCGTTTATCTTCTGAAAAATAAGCCAAAATGTTTTTTAAGTCTTCAACGTATTCTTCATATAATAAAAAGTCATTTAAGTTTTTAATGCCTTTTAAATTCGCAGGGTTAGCAGTTCTTTTATCGTATCGATATACTGCAATCCCTTTTGCTGCAAGTGCCCAAGCAATATCCTTGTATGGTTTATTAGGGCCTAATGTGCCATCTTTATCAGTGCCTCCGCTGCCACCAACAATAATTACCAATGGTACATTTTGTTGTACTTTGGGTAAACTTAAAACCCCTTCACTAATTATATTTTCCGCAGGTACAGCAATTTTTGTTTCAATAAAATTAAGTGTATTAATGTAATCGGGAGGGGTGTACTTTAGTTTGGTATTTAAAAAATACATCCCAGATATTTCGCCTTTATTATTTATAGTGAGTTTGAATAGAAAACTCTTTTTAACGAAATCAATTTTAGTCTCCGTAATTTTAAATGAATCTTTTTCCGTTATGATGGTTTCGTTAATGTATTTTATAGAATCATAGTTTTCAATTAAACTATTCCAGGTTACTTCCAATTGATTTCTATCCATATAACGCCTCATGGTTGCATCCTGGAGGGTATAAATTTTATCAAACTGCTGTGTTTTAAAATAGGTAAGTACGCTTTGGGTAATATCTGTAGCGTTATTTTGTGCAAAAGTTGGAGCGATAGTAAAACCTAAAACAAATAAGTACAAACCAATTGTTCTCAATAAATTCATGCTGCAAGATGTTGAATTAATGTTTACCAATCAATCTTCAATTAAAATTTACACCACGCATTTAGTGGACATTCTGTGCTTCTTAAAATAAAAAAGCGACCTGAAGTTAATCAAGGTCGCTTTTTATTATTTCGTTAAACTACACTTAGTTTAAAACTTCATTTACATCTACAAAAGGTAAGTTAAAGGCATCAGCAACGCCTTTGTATACCACTTTTCCATCAACAACGTTTAAGCCTAATTCCAATTCTTTATTATCAGCACAAGCTTTTTTCCAGCCTTTGTTTGCTAATTGTAAAGCGTATGGTAAAGTTGCGTTGGTTAGCGCTAAAGTTGATGTGTAAGGAACTGCACCTGGCATATTTGCCACACAGTAATGAATTACATTATCAACTACATAAATAGGATCTTGGTGTGTAGTAGCTTTTGATGTTTCAAAGCAACCACCTTGATCAATAGCAACATCAACCATTACTGTACCTGGACGCATGGTATTTAACATATCTCTAGTAATTAACGAAGGAGCTTTTGCACCTGGAATTAATACTGCACCTACAATTAAATCAGAAGTTTTAATCGCTTCGCGAATGTTATACTCGTTAGAGTAAACCGTTTTTACATTGGCAGGTAATAAATCATCTAACTGACGTAAACGGGGTAAAGAAATATCCATTAATGTAACATCAGCGCCTAAACCTGCAGCCATTTTAGCAGCTTGTGTTCCCACAATACCACCACCTAATACCAATACAGATGCAGGACGAACTCCAGGAACGCCACCTAATAAAATTCCACGTCCACCCATTGGTTTCTCTAAGTATTTTGCTCCTTCTTGCACACTCATACGACCTGCTACTTCACTCATTGGAGTTAATAACGGTAAACTGCGATCAGTTTTTTCAACGGTTTCGTACGCTACGCATACCGCTTTACTCTTAATCATTGCAGTTGTTAATGGTTCGTGCGAAGCAAAGTGAAAGTATGTAAATAACAATTGACCTTCTTTAATCAAAGGATATTCTAATTCAATTGGCTCTTTAACTTTTATAATCATCTCAGCTTTTCCATATACATCTTCTATGGTAGGTAAGATGGTAGCACCAGCTGTTACGTATTCTTCATCTTTAATACCACTGCCATTGCCTGCTGTAGCTTGAACAAATAATTGGTGACCTGCTTTTACCAATGCCGAAACGCCTGCAGGTGTTAAACCTACGCGATTTTCGTTATTCTTAATTTCTTTAGGAACTCCTATAATCATAATAATATGTTTTTTTAAAAGGTGAGCAAAAGTAATACTCTAATACATAAAACAAAACGCCTTGCTAAAATGTGCAAGGCGTTTTGTGTATAACGATAGTTTTTTTCTTCTAGTTGTTGTTTCTAACTGGAGAAACAGGTTCGGGTGTATTTACTAAAACCTCTCCTTTAATACTTAGCACAATATCAGCACCAGCATTAGACTTTACCGTAATAACCTTGTGAAAAGCACCTGGCCTACCGTAAGAGTTATAAGCAGCTTTTATGGTAGCCTTTTTACCTGCCATGATTGGTTCTTTTGGCCATTCTGGTGTGGTACAACCGCAACTGGCTTGAACATTGCTTAAAATTAAAGCAGTTTTTCCAGTGTTTTCAAATACAAAAGAATAAGTTGCTAGTGTTCCTTCTTTTATTTTGCCAAAATTGTGCTCAATTTTTTCAAACTTAATTACAGGCATGGTATCATTAGCATTGATTTGGGCATTAACACCTAAAACAACAAACAATACCACCAGCGTTGCGAATATTTTTTTCATGTACAGATATAAAATAACCTGTAGGTATTATGCCTACAGGTTTGTCTTAAAATTTTAAAATTAATTAGTTTGAGGGAGTTGCTGCAGGAGCAGCAGCGCCTTTTACTTCACCTTTTAGAGTTAAAGTAACCATATCGCGACTTGCGTTTGAGGTTACAGTAACGGTTTTCATAAATGCACCTGGGCTAGCCGCATTGTATGTTGCTTTAATGTAACCTTTTTTACCAGGAGCAATTTTCTCTTTTGTAAATTCAGGTGTTGTACATCCACAACTAGCAGCAGCATTAAAAATAATTAAATCTGATTTACCAGTGTTTGTTACCACAAATGTATATGTAGCTGGCACACTTTGAGGAATTACACCAAAGTCGTGAGTTTCTTTTTCGAAAGTGATAACAGGGACATTTTTGTCAACCGGTTTTTGCGGAGCAACGGTTTGAGAATTTGAAACGAATGCAGCGCTAACAGCTACAAATGCGGTAATTATTAACTTTTTCATATTGTTTTATTTAAATTTTCTTTTAAGATTTCAAAAACTGTTCCAAAAAGAGAAACGCTCAAAATGGAACCTCGAATTTACACAAGCTATTTGTAATTGCAAACCTTTTGCCCTTAAAATAAACTTAACACTTAAATCGTGAGTTATCAAAGGTATTTTGTAGGCTCATTCAATGGTTATATATTTGGCCACTTATTACATGTAACCGTATGGGAAAATCTAACCAAGCAAAATTTAATGCAGAAGAGTTTAAAGCTTCAGTTATAAATGATTATGTAATAGCATATCGCAGTCGCCAATCCAGTTTATTGGGTCGTAAGGAGGTGCTTACTGGAAAAGCCAAGTTTGGTATTTTTGGTGATGGCAAGGAATTGCCTCAACTTGCTATGGCTAAAGCATTTCAAGATGGCGATTTTCGAAGCGGATATTACCGCGACCAAACTTTTATGATGGCAATAGGTCAACATACTGTACAAGAGTTTTTCGCACAACTATATGCCCACACTGATTTAGAAGCTGAACCAGCTAGTGCAGGACGTATGATGAATGGACACTTTGGCACTCGCAGTTTGAATGATGACGGAACATGGAAGGCGTTAAAAAATCAAAAAAACTCATCTAGTGATATATCACCAACAGCGGGACAAATGTTGCGTTTAGTTGGTTTAGCTCATGCCAGTAAATACTACCGTCAAAACGCAAAAATTATTGGCGATAATCTTTTTAGCGATAACGGAAATGAGGTTGCCTGGGGTACAATTGGTAATGCATCATCTAGCGAGGGGCACTTTTTTGAAGCAATAAATGCAGCAGGTGTTTTACAAATACCAATGGTTATCTCTGTTTGGGATGATGGTTACGGAATTTCAGTTCCTGCAAAATATCAAACTACCAAAGAGAATATTTCAGAGATTCTAAAAGGTTTTCAACGCGATGAAAAAGGTAACGGCTTTGAAATTATTGTTGCCAAAGGTTGGAATTATGCCGAGTTAGTAGCTGCATACGATAAAGCAAGTAAAATTGCCCGTGAAGAACACGTGCCAGTATTGGTGCATGTTACAGAATTAACTCAACCTCAGGGCCACTCAACCTCAGGTTCGCATGAGCGCTACAAAAGTAAAGAGCGTTTAGATTGGGAACAACAGTACGATTGTGTAGAGAAATTTCGTGAGTTTATTATAGACAATAGTATAGCATCAATTGATGAGATTGAGGCCTTAGAAACTGAGGCAAAAGTGCATGTAAATAATGCAAAAAAAGCTGCATGGGAGGCCTATTTATCGCCAATAAAAAACGAGGTAAAACAATGTGTTGATTTGTTAGAACAATTGGCAAACGGATCGGGTAAAAACGAAATTACAAACATTGCTAACGAGTTGTTAAGCATCAGCGAGCCTATACGCAAAGACATTGGTGTGGCTGTAAATAAAGCATTACGCCTAACTTACGCAACCAATTCAAGTGAGCGCAATGCGCTGATACAATTTAAAGCTAATTTTAAAGAAATAAACGCGGATAGATACAATAGTTACCTATTTAGCGAAAGCGCTGAATCTGCTTTAAAGGTAAATGAAGTAAAACCTATATTTAGTGATGATAGCAAAGTAGTGGATGGACGTGAAGTCATGCAGGCGTTTTTTGATTTAGCTATAACTCGTGATCCACGTGTATTTGCTTTTGGTGAAGACGTAGGTAAAATTGGTGATGTAAACCAAGGTTTTGCTGGATTACAAGAAAAACACGGTGAGAGTCGTGTGTTTGATACAGGTATTCGTGAGTTAACTATTATTGGACAAGGCATAGGAGCTGCATTACGTGGTTTACGTCCAATTGCCGAAATTCAATACTTAGATTACTTACTGTATGGCTTACAACCATTAAGCGATGATTTAGCTACACTTCAGTACCGCACCAAAGGCGGACAAAAAGCACCTTTAATTGTTCGTACCCGTGGACATCGTTTAGAAGGTATTTGGCACAGTGGTTCACCTATTGGTATGATACTTAATTCGCTTCGTGGTATGCATGTATTGGTGCCTCGTAATATGGTGCAAGCAGCAGGTTTTTACAATACCATGTTGCAAAGCGATGAGCCTGCACTAATTATTGAGTGTTTAAATGGATATCGTTTAAAAGAACGGTTACCTGATAACCTAGGCGAATACAATATTCCACTTGGTGTTACAGAAACTTTAATTGACGGTAGTGATGTTACAATTGTAAGTTACGGAAGTACATTAAGAGTTATTGAAGAGGCTATTAAACAATTGCAAGAGTTTGGTATCAATTGCGAGTTAATTGATGTACAAACTTTATTGCCATTTGATATCAACCACAGTATTGTTGAATCAATTAAGAAAACAAATAAAGTGGTATTTATTGATGAAGATGTGCCGGGTGGGGCATCGGCTTACATGATGCAACAAGTATTGGAAGATCAAGAGGCTTATAAATACCTAGATGCTAAACCATTAACTATTGCAGCGAAAGCTCACCGTCCTGCTTATGGCACCGATGGTGATTATTTTAGTAAGCCTAGTGCCGAAGATATTTTCGAAGCCATTATGGATATGATGCATGAGTACAACCCAACTCAGTATCCTAAATTTATTTAATTCATTGTATTTTTATAAAAGCCTTCTGTTGAAAAGCAGGAGGCTTTTTACTTGAATACCGAAAACATATTCAATATAGTCTAATTTCCTTTCTGGTCTGATTGATCTATTATCATGGAGCATTGGCTTTAACATAGTAATATAATGCCGATTTGATATAAAACTAAACAGATATAAATGGTAAATGCTTATGCATTAAATAATGCTTGAAGGATTCTATCGGCCTACGAGAATTTTACTTAACAATCAATGAGGGCGTTTTGTGTAATGGCCACTGTAAGCAATCCCGGAACGCAGTGGCTTGGATTGCGCGGAGAAAACAGACTCAGTAGATTGTTGTAAAATTGTAGTAAGCCTTGATTTTTTGTTTACTTTTTTATCAAGAAAAAAGTGAAGGCGGTTTGGGTGCCAACCCAAAAGGAGAGTAATTTTTACTTTAAAAGGATTTTAAAATGGAACACACTTATTGTTATTAAAATCTTAATGCTTTGCAGAAAACACCACAAATTCTCGATGACTCTAGAATCATAAGATTTAACTATAAATTTACGGATTTACATTAAAAATAATTACAATTGGATAAAATAAATTATGCAAACAACAACATTAGCTCAGTTAAAAAAAGAAGTACAAACTCTGCCATATCCACAATTGGTTGAGCTTTGTGTGCGTTTGGCAAAATATAAAAAGGAGAACAAAGAGCTGTTACATTATTTATTATTTGAGGCAGCTGATGAGCAACAATTTATTAATCAAGTAAAACAAGAAATTGATGAGCAGTTTAAGGATGTAAATACATCTCATGTTTACTACGCTAAAAAAACAATTCGAAAAATATTACGAAATGTAAACAAGCAAGCTAAGTATAGTAGCCTTCCTCAAACTAACATAGAGCTATTGATTTGTTTTTTACAACACTTGCGTAAACTCGAAAACTTGCTTTACGAAAGCAATCAATTGATGAATTTGTACGATGCTCAACTAAAAAAAATAAACAAGGAGTTAAGTAAATTACATGAAGATTTACAATACGACTACCAAAAGGAATTGAACGAATTAACTTAACAACTCACCACCACCACCACGCAGCACAATTCTAAATGTAGTGCCTTTTTCAAGGGTCGATTCTTTAACAAATACTTTGCCTTTATGGTAGTCTTCTATAATCCGTTTAGCCAACGATAAACCTAAACCCCAGCCACGCTTTTTTGTGGTATAACCAGGCTTAAAAACTGTTTTTTGTTTTGATGGAGTAATGCCTTTCCCAGTATCTTCAATGTCAATATAAACCTTGTCTGCTTCGGTACTTATTTGTATATTAATATTGCCTTTACCGCTCATGGCATCAATGGCATTTTTACAAATATTTTCAATAACCCAATCAAACAAAGGCACATTAACCAATGCCAATGCATCTTCATCACTGCTCGTTACACTAAATTTTACTTGGCTTGATGAGCGTGTTCTCAGATAATCAACCGCACGTTGCATCACTTCAAAAATATTTTTCGGCTTAAGAACGGGTGCTGATCCAATTTTACTAAATCTTTCTGTAATTAACTCTAATCGTTTTACGTCTTTTTCAAACTCTTGTAATATCTCTTCTTTTCCTACTTCATTGGCATCACGCATTAAATTAATCCAGCCATTTAGTGACGAAATGGGTGTGCCTAATTGATGTGCAGTTTCTTTACTCATACCAACCCAAACTTGGTTTTGCTCTGATTTTCGGGAATAACTAAATGCTAAATAAGCAACCAAAATAAATAGTGCAATTATACTCAGTTGATAATAGGGATATTGTTTTAGTTGAGTTAAAATTATGGAGTTTTTATAGTATAAGTAGTTGTATTTTTTATTCAGTTCGTCATAAAGTATTTTAATGGGTTCCCTTTGCGCCTTCATTTCGGCTAATTGTTGCTCTAGGTATTTTTTGTCCTCTGCTTTGGCGCTATCTAGGTTTCTATGTGCGGTAATGTTTCCATTATCATCTACCAAAATAACCGGAATCGTTTCATTATCTTTAATGATATCAAGTAAAAAGTTGATGTCAGTATTTTCGTTAGAATTAATGAGTTGTTTGGTAGCATTAGCCCATAACAATACTTTTTTTTCTTCTTCGGTAGCTAATTTTTGTACTAATTTATTGGTATACCAAAGGCTAAATGCGCCAATGCACAAAGCCATAATAAACAATAATCTTTTCCATCTTATCTTTTGTTCGTATACACCCATAGATATAAATCAAATATATGATGATATTTGCAATCTCAAACCATAACGAAACATGCACGCTAATATTGAGTATAAAGAGCAGAACTTCAGCGTAAACTTTGGTAATCCATTAGACATCAGTATCTCTATGTACAGTGGAGCTCAAAACCCAAATGCGTTTGGAATTCAACATCCCACATTCCAGCCATTTAAAGCGGGTGGTTTTGTGGGCAGTGTGGCTTTGGGTGGCAGTGTAAATTGCGAAAACCTAACGATAAATGCACATGGAAATGGTACACATACCGAGTGTGTGGGTCATATTAGTAAGCAACGAATAACAATTAATGAGGTGTTAAAACAATTTATGTTTTTAGCACAAGTAATCACTGTTACGCCTCAGCCAAAAAATGGTGATTTTGTTTTAATGTTAAAAGATATTGAGCCATTTTTACATCCGCTAATTGATGCCATAATTATCAGAACTTTACCTAATGATAATGATAAATTAGTTGCACATTACTCTGGTAATAACCCTGCATATCTGCAGCCAGAACTCTGTACATTTTTAAGAAAAAGTGGTATTAAACATTTGGTAATTGATTTGCCATCTGTTGATAGGGAAGAAGATTCGGGTGCCCTTGAAGCGCACCATGCATTTTGGAATTATCCAGAAGCCCCTCGTTTAGACTCTACCATCACAGAAATGGCCTACATACCAAATCACATTGAGGATGATATTTATTTGTTGAACTTGCAAATTGCTTCACTACAAACTGATGCCAGTCCAAGTAAACCTGTATTGTATAAAATAGAACATGTATTATAATAAGTTTAAAAACGAAGCCGACTTACCAAAGCAGGTTGAAGAAGAATTGGACGATACCGATGGTGGTGATGAACAAGAATTGTGGGAGCACCACCGAATTGTAGTTGATAAGGGGCAGACCATGATGCGTATCGATAAATTTTTGATGATACGTCTTCAAAATGCCAGCCGCACCAAATTACAAGCTGCCGCTGATGCGGGGAGTATTTTGGTTAACGAAAAACCGATTAAAAGCAGCTACAAGGTAAAACCATTAGATGTAATTAGTATTGTTTTACCTCAGCCACCTAAAGATACCGAGATAGTTCCTGAAAACATACCGCTAGATATTATTTATGAAGACGAGGATGTGATGATTGTAAATAAACGTGCAGGAATGGTAGTACATCCAGGTCATAATAATGTTAGTGGAACTTTGGTAAATGCATTGGCCTATTATTTAAGAGATAACAATTTTACAAAAGAAAATAACGTCCGTCCAGGACTTGTTCACCGCATTGATAAAAACACAAGTGGGTTGTTGGTTATTGCTAAAAACGATATCGCCATGACCCATTTGGCTAAACAATTTTTTCACCACAGTATTCAGCGCAGATATGTTGCTTTGGCTTGGGGTAATTTTAACGAAGACAATGGAACAGTAACAGGATACATTGGAAGAAGCGCAAAAGATAGGCGCGTATTTATGATGTATGATGATGAAGAAAAAGGACGTTGGAGCATAACGCATTACTCAGTTTTAGAGCGTTTGCAATACGTATCTTTAATTGAATGTAGATTAGAGACAGGTCGTACGCACCAAATTCGTGTACACATGAAGCATATTGGACATAACTTATTTAGTGATGATACATATGGTGGAGATAGAATTTTAAAAGGTCCCTCGTTTACTAAATATAAGCAGTTTGTAGAAAATTGTTTTCAGTTAATGCCTCGCCAAGGTTTGCATGCACGTTCACTTGGGTTTGTGCACCCGCGTACAGGTCAAAACATGTATTTTGAAGCGGATTTACCACCAGATTTTGCTGGTGTTTTAGAGAAATGGAGAAACTACAACAAGCACGTTTTAACTAAACAAGAAGATGAATAGTATACGTTTTAATATATCCGCTATATTCATTATTTTTTTAACACTAAGAGGGCTTAATAGCTTATGATATTGCAAGATATAACTGTAAAGGTATGCGCCTTAGCCAAAACGGTGGGTGAATTTATTCAATCAGAGGCAAAATCTTTTAGCCATAATGCAGTCGAAATAAAGTCGTTTAATCAACTGGTTTCTTACGTTGATAAAACTGCAGAGGAAAAACTAGTAGCGGGTTTACAACTCATTTTACCAGAGGCGGGTTTTATTACAGAAGAACAAACCATCACCACAGCACAAAAAGAATACATGTGGGTAATCGACCCATTAGATGGAACTACAAACTTTGTGCACCAATTACCTATTTATAGTATAAGTATTGCATTAGTACATCATGGAGTTCCTATAATTGGAGTTGTACTTGAGCCTAATAGAGATGAATTATTTTATGCTTGGGAAAACGGAGGGGCATACCTTAATGGAAACAAAATTTGTGTTAAACAAAACAATGATCTATCAAAAGCATTAATGGCTACAGGATTTCCCTATTATGATTTTGAATTAATGCAGCGTTACCTCAATACCTTACAAGAGTTTTTGCGCACAACTCAAGGTATGCGCAGAATGGGAAGTGCAGCCGTTGATTTAGCTTATGTGGCTTGTGGAAGATTTGATGGTTTTTTTGAATATGGATTAAGCCCTTGGGATGTGGCAGGAGGAATAGTTTTAGTAAAAGAAGCAGGTGGTAAAATATCAACTTTTAGTGGTACTGATGACGTAATTTTTGGTAAAGAAATTATAGCCTCATCAACGCAAATCTATGGTTCTTTTTATAATGTAATTAATAAGGGGTTTAAGGCATAAAAGCCGATTTCCTTTTTATGATTAAACCAATTAAAAAATAGGCTGCAAACAGAATGGCATATTCGCCAATCATATCTCCATTTTTTACGTAAAAAGTTTGATCTTTATTTAACCTGATGTTTTGCTTTAAAGCAGCGGGCTCCCACCAATTTGTTTTTTGTAATAGGTATCCCTTATCATCAAAAAATGCTGAAATACCAGTATTTGCACTGCGCACCACATATCTCCGGGTTTCAATTGCACGAAGTGATGCATATTGTAAATGTTGTTTGTAGCCAGGAGTGTTACCCCACCATCCATCATTGGTTATAATGCATAAAAAAGTAGCTCCGCGTTTTACATATTCTGTTACGTATTCGCCAAAAACACTTTCATAGCAAATGATTGGAGCAGCTTTTAGCATGGTGTTGGCTGTAAAATTATGTGGTGCTTCATCAACCCCCAAGCTTCCTGTTGTGCCACCTAAATCGATAGCATATTGTTCAACATATTTTAATACAGATGAAAAAGGTAAACGCTCTACGCCTGGTACTAAAATACTTTTATGGTAAATATCAATTTCGGGTGAGTTAGGCTTTAAAAAATAGGCTGCATTGTATGCGTCATAATATTGTCCTGGATTATATTCGCGAGCTGTATTACTTGGCTTTTCGCCTTGTAAATACTCTTTGTAACTATCAGCTCCTGTAATAATATTTACGGTTGGATATTTACTCATAAATTGCCTAATCAGCTTTATGGTTTCTTCATTGGCTAAATCACGCTCATTTAAATTACCAACCAATGCTGTTTCTGGAAATGCAATTAGCTGCACAATAGAATCCATGTTTTTGTCGGCAATGGTTAGCATCTTTAAAGTTTGCTCATAATCGCTCATGGAGTTAAACTTCTCTTTATATGGATCTATATTCGGCTGAACCACCATAACATTAGCTGTTATTGGTGTATAAGATTTTTGTTTCTTTTGGTATTCATCCAATATATAAAACGATAAAAATGCAGGTGCAAATAACCCTAAAAATGCGATGTTAAATGCGCTTTTAAAACGTTGTTGTTTACTTAACGGTTTGAAAAGAACAAGCCATTGGAACAGTTTTTTATTGACCCATAAAATCCACAGCGAACCACCTACGGTTCCTGTATATTCATACCACTGCACCAGCCAAGGCGTTTGGGCAAAAACGTTCCCTAAAGTAAGCCATGGCCATGTAGCATCCCATCTTAAATGGAAATATTCAAACGTAATCCAAGCCCAAATAAAGGGCCATAACTTTAAACTTGTTTGGTGTTTTTTAGCCAATTGATGCAGGAACATAAATGGCATATTCATTAATAAACTATTTAAAATAAAAGCCATTACTGCGCCACCTGCACTGGCATTCCAAACCCACCATGTTGTACCAATATTAAATAATAGAAAGGTACTAAATCCATATAAAAAGGCCCAAGTAGTGCTTAGTTTATTTTGTATAATTAAATGATGAATAAAAAACAAAGGAACAAAGCCCACAAAAACTAATGGAAATAAGCCAATTGGCGGCCATGATAAGGTGAGTAAGCAACCTGTAAGTATAGATAAACCAGCTAGTTTTGTATGGATGTTGTTTAATTTCATTTACTGTAAATTACAATGCAACTTCTACCATTTAATAGGCATTTCCAAATATTCATTATTTAACAATGCATTTCGCAAAAAATCTATTTAATTTGCCTGATTCAATGCGTATTAAAAAGTACTTTTATATAGCAGCTTTACTTATTGTAGGAAAAGCTCATGCACAAATACTCCCTTCCTTTGGCGATTCGCGAAGTGGTAGTACGGGAATGCAATTTTTAAAAATAGCTCCCGATGCTCGTTCTATGTCTATGGGTGGTGCCTATGTGGCTATAGCAAACGATGTTTCGGCCATGTATTGGAACCCCGCTGGTATAACACAAACCGATACGGGTTTGATCAATATTCAAACCTCACATACAAGTTATTTTGGAGATATTTCTGCCAATCATATAGGTATTATAGGCCGCGTTGGTAAGCTTTCTTATTTGGGTTTTCAGGTGTTTAACATGAATTACGGCACCATGAAAGAAACCACAGAGTTTGACCCAAACGGAACAGGTCGTACATTCGCTATTAACAATTATTATATAGGCCTTACTTACGCAAAAGTACTAACCAATAATTTCAGTTTTGGAATTAACGGGCGTTATGCAAACGAAGGTTTTCCAGGTATTAGCATTCACAATGTTTTGTTTGATTTAGGATTGAAGTATGATGTGGGAATTAAAAATGCACGTTTCGGTATTAACTTTAGTAATTTTGGCTTTAATGTAAAACCTGATGGTAAGGCGCAAATTTTAAAGTTTAATGGCCCAACTGATATTACTAATTTTACCACAGTAACCGTTCCTGGTATGTTTAGAATAGGTGCAGCATTTGATCCAATTAGAGGATATAAGCACAACCTAACCGTTGCAGCGCAGTTAAACCATCCAACAGATAATAATGAAACCTATGCATTAGGTGCTGAATATACTTTTAAGCGCATGTTTTATAGCCGTTGCGGTTATGAGTTTGCGAGTGATGAAGCATACCGTGCACCATCAGCTGGTATTGGAATGAAATTACGCAGAAATTTTGGTGGTTTAACTTTAGATTATGGTTTTTTAGCTAAATCGAGATTAGGGAATATACACCGTTTAACCATTGCACTAAATATTAAATAGTGAGCACTTTTTGTATGAAAAAGATTTTTAATGTTGCCATAGGTTTGATGCTGTTGTTATTTGTTGCCGCTTGTGGCACCAAGGAAGATGATCAAACCAAGCAAATTTTTGAGCAAGGGAAAATAGATCCTGATTTGATACCAAATAAAATTGGATACGTTCCTCAATATCCATTTTTTAATAATTTCTTGAATCCTGTTGATGTGTATGTTGGATTTGATGAAATGGTATACGTAGTAGATGATAGAGGACTAAACATCTTGGATCAAACAGGTAAGTTGGCACTTATCATAAATATTCCTGGAGCAACTGATGTAACCCAAGATAGGCGTTTACATACTTATGTTTTAGGTCGTGTAAATGATCCTTTGTTAGGTAATAGAGCAGCCGTTTATCATTTAATAAATACTGCAACAGGTAATTATCAGTTTATTGATACGCTTATTCATCCTTTAAATGATGATTCCCGAAGGGCAACAGCAAATAGACAAGCTGATGACGAAGCTGTTCAGTTTACAGGGATAACCACTTTACATGATAATACGGTATACGTAACACGCATTGGTCCGCGTAATGATGTAAACTCATTTGTTAGGCCTGATAATGGTGTGTTGGTGTACGATGCGGAAGGTAAAAACATAGGCTTTGCCACTGGGTTAAATCCAAATAACTCAAGTTTGAAATCGGCAATAGGAATTAGTAGCATAGCAGGGTTTAGTGCACCTCCGCAACGCTTACAAGGAATGAGCACATCTAAAAGCTTTCTTATTACACAAGCGGGCGAATCTCAAAATGTTGAGTATCGTACTTTGATGATTAATGTGTATGACGACCCTGAATTGGGAACCCAATATGCAGAATCGCCACAGTATTTATCGTTTGATAACAGCAAAGCGGATAGATTTTTATATGAAAGTTATCGTTTTAAAAAGCCAGAAGATTGTTTTATAGCGCCTGATAATTTAGGGTATATGTTTGTGGTTGATAGTGAAACTGATTCACTATATGTTTTTACCCCACAAGGCTACGAGGGAGTTAATCCTCCTGCTAACTCTGGAATCACTAAACAATTAATTGTTTCGTTTGGTGGTTTTGCTAGTGATGGAACCAATACTGGCCCATTTAGTTTTAATGATCCAAGTGGTGTATGTTATAACCGCAGAACCATATTTGTGGCAGATAAAAAGAACAATCGCATCTGCCGTTACAAGTTAAGTACTGATTTGGAGTAAGGTTTAAACATTTTACTTATATCAGATTGTATATCGCTTACGTCAAAAGTTCCAGTTTAATTAAACTTTTGCTTGGTGTAGCGGTCTTAGTTTTTATTAAATAGTTAATATTTAGCATGTACAAAATTTATTCAGTATTCTTTCTAATAATAGTATCATCATTATCAACGTTTGCTCAGCGCCCAAATATGGGGGGTATGCGCGCTATGCCAGCTATAGGTCGTTTGTATGGTAAGGTGGTAGACTCAAAATCAAAACAACCTGTAGACTTTGCTGCTGTTACCCTATTGGCTATGCAAAAAGACAGTATCATCAGTGGTATTCTTGCCAAAGCAAATGGTGATTTTAACTTAGATAAGTTGCCCATGGGGCGATATCGTTTGCGCATCACATTTATTGGTTATCAAACATTAACACAACAAGTATCTATTAGCCCAAATAATATTGAGCAAGATTTAGGAAATATTACGTTACAGGTTGATGCAAAAAGTTTAAAAGAAATAGTAGTAGAGGGTGAGCGCTCTGCTGTAATTATGACAGTTGATAGGAGAATTTATACGGTAGATAAAGATATCTCGGCCCGAGGAGGAACAGGGATTGATGCGGTAAAAAACATTCCTGGTTTGTCTGTAGATGTTGATGGTGGAGTAACTTTAAGAAATAGCAGTCCTACTATTTTTGTGGATGGACGGCCAACCAATTTAACGTTAGAACAAATTCCTTCGGATCAAATTGATAGGATTGAAGTGATAACTAATCCTTCTGCAAAATATGACGCTTCAACATCAGGAGGTATTTTAAATATAGTATTGAAAAAGAATACCAAACCTGGTTACAATGGATTAATAACGTTGGGAGCTGGTTTTCCAAATAGATACAACGGTATGCTTAATTTGAATATCAAAGAGGGTAGAAGTAACTTTAGCTTTTCATACAACGCAAACTTATCTAAAAACCCAACTAAGGGATATACGAATCGCAGGTTGATTAGCAATGGAGAAACCAATGGTTTTTATAATCAAGAAAACGAAGTAACCATGGAGAATTTAATGCAAAGTGGCCGCATTGCATACGATTACAGCCTAACTAACCGTACTACTTTAACGTTAAGCCAAGGCATGATGCGTGGAGGATATGAATCTGATGAATCACAGTCGTTCTTTGATCTTGATGCTTCGAATAAAACGTTAACCTATGGTACACGTAGTACCATTGGTAATACACTTTGGGGTAACTACAACACACAATTACAATTGCGTAAAACTTATCCGAGAAAAGGAAGGGAGTTATCTACCGATATTACCTATAGTCGCGGTGAACGTAAAGCCAACAGCGATTTTGTAACCAATAATTTTTATAGCAATGGCCAACCTATTACAGCCCAAGAATTCCAGTTAAACAGAGGTTCAGGTAATAGTAACATTTTTACTTATCAGCTGGATTTTACCAATCCTATTACTGATACGGCTAAATGGGAGTTTGGCATTCGGAGTAATTATAAAGAAGATCTTTCAATACTTAATGTAGGATACCGTAACAATGCCTCTGGTGAGGTTTTGATGGACTCCACCTTATCAAATAATTTTAAGATTAGTGACATGGTAAATGCTGCTTACGCTACTTACTCAAGTATGTTTAAACAGATGGGTATTGGATACATGGTGGGTTTACGTTTTGAGCAAACTCGTTTTATTGGAGAGTTACTCGGAAAAAATCAATCGGTAGCATATTTATATCCTGATGGAATGTCGAATTTAGCCAAGGCATTTTTTCCAAGTATTTATTTAACAAAACGCATTGGAGAAAAACATGAAATTCAAACAAATTTCACGCGTAAAATTAGTCGACCTGGATTTATGCAGGTAATGCCATTTATTATGTTTGCCGATAAAATGAATTATCGTACAGGAAACCCATTATTACGTCCTGAGTTTATCAATTCGGCAGAAGTAAATTATAATCGCATTTACACAAATGGTAATTTATTTACATCTGTATATATAAAACAAACAGAAGGGGCCATTACACAATTTGCCCAAAAGTATAATGATACTTCAGATGTGTTATTGAATACCTTTATTAATGGGAATAACATGTATAACATGGGTTGGGAAAATAATTTTAAAACCAGCTTCTTAAAAAAGAAGCTTGATGTTACCATTAACTTAAATGGTTTTTATACAGATATTAGTGCTAATGTTGGAAATACTACCATTCAAAACAGCGGCTTTAGCTGGAATACAAAAGGTATGGTAAGTTATAAGTTACCCAAACAATACACAGTACAAATAAATGGTAATTACGAAGCGCCAAGAATTATTCCGCAGGGTAAAACGCTCGATCAATACTCGTTGGACATTTCGTTAAACAAGGAGATTATGAAAAAGCTAAGTTTTAACTTGGTTGTTAATGATGTATTTAACACCAGACGCTTTGGTACTTTCTATGAAAGCAATGTGATGGAACAAAATATTAGTCGTAGACGCGAAACCCGTTTTGTGCGCTTAAGTATTACATGGAGATTTGGAGAGATGGAGGCATCACTTTTCAGAAAACGCAGTAACCAAAGGCGTGGAGATAGTAATGGCGGTGGTATGGATATGGAATATTAGTAACAGATTATTTCTTATATAAAAAATCCCGATGGCATTTGCCATCGGGATTTTTTGTTAAATATTATTTTTGATAATTAGATAATGCCTAGTTTCTTTTTAACGGCACCCATAATGTTATCACCATCTGGTTTGTGTAATAATGGTGTTCC
Organism: Bacteroidota bacterium; assembly: GCA_947459075.1. Classification (GTDB taxonomy): domain Bacteria; phylum Bacteroidota; class Bacteroidia; order UKL13-3; family UKL13-3; genus UBA6183. The sequence goes on along the minus strand of CANHBJ010000012.1, from coordinate 102 downwards.
CGGGCTGCTATCAAATACATAAGAGTAACCACCTTCTTTAGCAACTGTACTAATTGTAGCTTTAGCTTTTTCAATAATTGGTTTTAACAACTCTTGTTCTTT
>CANHBJ010000011.1 GCA_947459075.1 Bacteroidota bacterium | reverse complement strand
TTTACTCGCTTTTTTTGAACCACATAAATTACATTCGAAATCTTTAGCCATCTGTGTATATTTGAAAACCACCACAAGTAAACAATAATAATGTCAATCATCAAAGTTCACGACAGAAATTTTGAACCTTTTATCTCCGCCAAACAAATTGATGAGCGCTTGAGCACTATTGCGCAGGAGATTACCCATGAGTACAAGGATAAAAATCCGTTATTCATAGCTGTTCTTAATGGTGCATTTATTTTAGCAGCCGATTTGTTTAGGAAAATCAATTTCCAAAGTGAGATTTCATTTGCCAAAATATCAAGCTATGCTGGTACTTCATCCACCGAAAACATTAAGCAACTTATTGGTTTTAGCGAGTCAATAACAGGTCGACATATTATTATTATTGAAGATATAATTGATACGGGTTTAAGTATGCAGCATGTTTTAAATCAAATTCAAAGTCATCATCCTGCTTCAGTTAAAATTTTAACTTTGTTGTTTAAACCTAAATCTTTAAAAGTTGATGTAACCCCTCATTACGTTGGGTTTTTAATTGAACCAAAATTTGTATTAGGTTATGGTTTAGACTATGATGGCTTGGGTAGGAACTTACCTGATATTTACGCTGAGGTTTCTTGATGGTTTGATTGGCAGCATAGTTTGATGTATTTGTTTTATGCTATTCATCCCATTAACTTATTTACAATTTGATGCATGCAGATGAAGTTAGGTAAAAAGTTATGCTATTAAATTTAACGTTTAGCCCTACATTTATCGCTACAATATTTCACCTCTTCCCAAACTTTTTCCCATTTTTTTCTCCACGTAAATGGTCTGTTACACGATGGGCACAGTTTTGAAGGTAAATTGGTCTTTTTTACTCCTCTCATCGCTTACTTATTTTATTTAATGTAACTTGTCTTTGAAGGTTACATTTAAATCGATCTATTTCCGGGTTACGCTTTTTGGCGTGCTTCTGAGAAACCCCTTGGTTAACTCGTTTGCGCCAAAGTCTCCAGCTACTTGGTTTTAGTTCGTTTCGCATCAAGCGTATTACATCACTTTCTGCAAGACCAAATTGTATTTTTATTGCGTCAAAAGGTGTACGGTCTTCCCATGCCATCTCAATTACCCTGTCAATCTCTTCAACACTTAATTTATTCATTAACAATACAAACAGAAAAGTATTAAAAGTGTTTAACAAACATGCAACAAGGTATACCTATTTCGGTGGTTTGGTTTAAACGCGATTTGCGATTAACAGACCATGCCCCCCTAAAAGCCGCAATAGAAAAAGGATTGCCAGTTTTGATGCTGTATGTTTTTGAACCAAGTTTAATGCGTGCACCAGATTCTGATATTAGACATTGGCGTTTTGTTTGGCAAAGTTTAATGGATTTAGAAAACGACTTAGCTAAATATGAAAGTAAACTTTGTATTGCTGTTGGTGAGGTTGTAGATGTGATGACGCAACTACACCAAAAGTTTAAAATCATGCATGTTTTTGCTCACCAAGAAATTGGAGTTAAGCTCACTTTTGAAAGGGATATATCTGTTGCGAAATTTTGTTACCAACATCAAATTACTTTTAATGAGTTTCAACGAGATGGCGTTCAACGTGGATTGCGTAATAGAAAAACATGGAATAAAGATTGGAAAGATTTCATGAGCCAATTTACGCAAGAGCCAGATTGGAGTATGTACATAAAAATCGAAACAGACAAGATAACAGAATTTGATAATAGGGGAGATGTGTCTATCGAAGTAAAAACTGCACACCCTGCTTTCCAACCCGGAGGTGCAAAATACGCTAGGCAATATTTAAGTAGTTTCTTGCAAGGGCGCATGTTTAACTACATGAAGCACATTTCTAAACCGCAACTAAGCAGAACAGCTTGTAGTAGGCTATCTCCATATCTTGCATGGGGAAATATTAGCATGCGCGAGTTAATTCATGCAGCAACAAATGAACATGGTAAGGGTAACAAAAAAATATTGTCTTTTTTTATTGCTCGTTTGCATTGGCATTGCCACTTTATACAAAAGTTTGAGAGTGAATGCCGCATGGAATATGAAAACCTGAACACTACCTTCAATAACATCCGAACTGTATGGAATGAGGATTTTTTTGAAGCGTGGAAAACCGGGAAAACTGGTTTTCCTTTGGTTGATGCGTGTATGCGTTGTGTTATGGCAACCGGGTATGTTAACTTTAGGATGCGCTCCATGTTGGTTACTTTTTTAACACATAATCTTTGGCTCGATTGGCAAAAGGGATCGATACACTTAGCCAGGCAGTTTTTAGATTACGAGCCAGGTATTCATTACTCACAATTTCAAATGCAATCGGGCACAATGGGTGTTAATACTATTCGTACCTATAATCCGCTAAAACAAAGTTTAGATCACGATTCAAATGGCGATTTCATAAGGAAATGGGTGCCAGAGTTGGCCAATATACCTGCACCTTTTATTCATCAACCATGGTTAATACCAGAGGCCTTACAACAGCAGTACAATTGTAAAATCGGTGTTGATTATCCAATGCCTATAGTTGATTTAAAATTAAGTGCCCAGCATGCTGCCACATATTTGTGGCAAACCAAAAAATCAGTGGAAACCCGTCAGCAAAACCAACGTATTTTAGAAGTACACACACATAGAAAAACCGAGCAAGAAAAACTGATTACCTCACGCTCTGGGAAAGCAAAAATGAAGATTGATTTAAACCATAAATTGTTTTAGGTTTTTTTACATGCCTATTTTTATATTGCAAAAAACTACATTCCATTGAAAGCCATCATAGATTTAGGAACCAATACTTTTCACTTATGCATTGCCGAGGTAAAGCAGGGAATGCTGATAGAATATTACAAACTTCAAGTTCCCGTAAAAATAGGTAGTGGTGGCATTAACAAAGGATTGATAACGCCAGAGGCTTTTCAGCGTGGCATAACTGCTTTAACCGAGTTTAAAAAATACATTGACCAATTTGAGGTTAATGAGGTCATTGCTTTTGCCACATCAGCTATTCGTAATGCCAAAAACAGTAAACAGTTTATAAAAGAAGCTTCAGAAAAATCAGGAATTGCCATAACAACTATTTCTGGCGATGTGGAGGCTACATATATTTATAAAGGAGTTTTTCATTCTTTTAAATTTCCTGAGTATCCTGTATTGGTTATGGATATTGGTGGTGGAAGCGTAGAGTTTATTATTGGTATAGGTGAGCAAATATTATGGAAACAAAGTTTTGAAATTGGAGCTGCTCGTTTAATTGATCTGTTTCATCATAGTAACCCGATAGAAAATGATTCCGCTAATAAACTTTTTAGTTATTTGGCGCAAACTTTAATGCCGCTGCAACAAGCAATAAACTTCCATCAACCCCAAGCCCTGATAGGAGCAGCTGGTGCTTTCGAAACATTGGTTGATGTGGTTATTATGGACTTGGCTGTAATTCCGGTGTCATTAAGCAAAAATGCTTTTGAAATTCGTAAAGAAGATTTTGATGTATTTGTTGAAATTATGCGCACTTCAACGCAAGAACAACGCATACGTTTAAAGGGTATGATAGATTTTAGGGTTGAAATGATTACTGTAGCAGCGCTGATGATGCAACACGTGGTTAGTACTGGCAATTTTAAACGAATTATAGCGGTAAATTATGCCTTAAAAGAAGGCGTGCTATTTACTTAAGTGCTTTAATTTTTCGTAAAGTTTTGATATAGGTAAGCCCATTACATTGTAAAAACAACCGTTAATTTTTTCTACTGCAACATAACCAAACCAATCTTGAATTCCATAACTACCTGCCTTATCAAATGGTTTGTAAGTTTTGATGTAGTGCCAAATTTCTGCATCACTTAATGGTTTTATCTTAACTTCACTGCAATCAAAAAACGCCAAGGCTTGGGTTGATGTTTTGATGCAAACCCCTGTATAAACATGATGCGTGGTTCCACAAATCTCTTTTAGCATATTGTATGCCTCTTGCTCACTTTCTGGTTTGTTTAATACATGATTATTTACCCATACAATAGTGTCAGCAGTAATTAATACTTCTTGGTCTGATATTTCTTTTGGATATGCGTTTGCTTTTTTTTCAGCTAAAAACAAGGCAATTTCTTCACCTTTCAGATGTTCGGGAAATGTCTCGTCAACTTCGTATGTAAATACCTCATAAGCTAATTCTAAACCTTTAATTAACTCTTGTCTACGAGGCGATTTAGATGCCAAGATTATTTTTTTATTCATGATGGTAGGGTTCACCTTTAATAATGGTAAATGCGCGGTAAAGTTGTTCAATAAAAATTAATCTTATCAATTGGTGAGAGAATGTCATTTGTGATAAGGATACTTTTGCATTGGCTCTTGTATAAACTTCATCACTAAAGCCATATGCACCTCCAATGATAAAAACCACATGAGCTTGGTGTAATGAAAGCTTTTGTAAATAATCAGCAAATGCAGTTGATGCATATTCTTTACCGTTTTCATCAAGTAAAATTACAAAATCGGTTGGTGTTAGTTTCTTCAACAACACTTCACCTTCATTTTTTTTAATTTGGATAATGTCATTTGTTTTTAAACGCGTAGGCAATTCAAACAATAGACTTTCAAACTTGCAATAATGTTTTAGTCTTTTAGCAAATTCATCAAATCCTGTATCAACAAACTTAAAATGGGTTTTGCCTAATTGTAGCAATGTAATTTTCATTCACTTCAAATGTAATGAAATTAATAATTCGATATCATTACAAATCATGTACTGTTGCCATTGGTATTAAAAGGAATAACATAAAAAAAGAGGCTACCTAATTGGTAGCCTCTTTTCACTTACTCTGGATTAACCGGAGGGGTATCTTTTTTCTTACGTGGTTCTTTCTTTTTTACCACATTAATTTTAAGTTCTTCAGCATTGGTTTCTTTATTGTAATCAATTTCAATTACAGCACCTTCCATGCTTTCTCCTTTTAATAATTCTTCTGCAACAGGATCTTCAACAAAACGTTGTATGGTGCGAGATAAAGGACGAGCACCCATATCTGGATCGAAACCTTTGTCTGCTAAGAAATCTTTAGCTACATCAGTTATTTTGAATGTAAAGCCAAGTTCCTCAACACGCTTAACCAATTTCTCTAAGTTTAAATCAAGTATCTTATGAATTGATTCTCTATCAAGTTGGTTAAATACAATCACATCATCAATACGGTTTAAAAATTCAGGTGAGAAAAAACGTTTCAATGCGTTTTCAATCACAATTTTCGTATTGGCATCTGCTTGAGCTTGTTTACTTGGCGTGCTAAAACCAACACCTGCACCAAATTCTTTCAATTGGCGGCTACCAATATTTGATGTCATAATGATGATGGTATTTCTAAAATCAACTTTACGACCTAAGCTATCGGTAACAAAGCCTTCATCCAATACTTGAAGTAATATATTAAATACATCAGGATGTGCTTTCTCAATTTCATCAAGTAAAACTACCGCATATGGTTTTCTTCTGATTTTCTCAGTTAACTGCCCGCCTTCTTCATAACCAATGTATCCTGGAGGCGCTCCAACCAACCTACTCACTGCAAACTTCTCCATGTATTCACTCATGTCAATACGAATCATGGCATCATCAGCATCAAACAAATACCGAGCAAGTACTTTGGCCATCTCTGTTTTACCAACACCGGTTGGCCCTAAAAACACAAATGAACCAATTGGTTTATTCGGATTTTTTAAACCTGCACGTGCACGCTGTATGGCTTTAGCTAATTTTTTTATTGCATTATCCTGACCAATTACTTTGCCCTGAAGATCCTCAGGCATAGTTAATAATTTTTGGCCTTCGCTTTGCGCAATTCGTTTAACAGGCACACCGGTCATCATTGCAATAACCTCAGCAATATCGTTTTCTGTTACCTTATAGCGTTGTTGTTTGGTTTCGTCCTCCCATTTCACCTTTTCGGTTTCTAGTTGTTCCAATAAGTGCTTTTCTTTATCGCGCAACTTAGCGGCCTCTTCGTATTTTTGGCTTTTAACAACTTTATTTTTTTCTAATTTAATATCTTCTATTGCTTTTTCAAGTTCAAGGATATTTGTAGGAACATGAATATTGCTAATGTGCACACGCGCACCTGCTTCATCTAAAACATCAATAGCTTTATCTGGTAAATGACGATCGTTGATGTAACGGTTACTTAATTTTACACAAGCTTCAATGGCTTCTGCATCATAAATAACATTGTGATGGTCTTCATATTTATTTTTAATGTTATTTAAAATTTGGACTGTTTCTTCTGGTGTAGTGGGATTTACTAGTACCGATTGAAAGCGTCTTTCTAATGCACCATCTTTTTCAATATATTGACGGTATTCGTCTAAAGTAGTTGCTCCTATGCACTGTATTTCGCCACGTGCCAAAGCAGGTTTAAACATGTTACTTGCGTCTAAACTACCGCTTGCTCCACCTGCACCTACAATGGTGTGAATCTCATCAATAAATAAAATTACATCAGGTGATTTTTCAAGTTCATTCATCACCGCTTTCATGCGTTCTTCAAATTGACCGCGGTACTTAGTGCCTGCAACTAAACTTGCCAAGTCGAGCATAACCACTCGTTTGTTAAACAATACACGAGATACTTTGCGTTGCACAATACGTAATGCTAAACCTTCGGCAATAGCTGTTTTACCAACACCTGGCTCACCAATAAGTACAGGGTTGTTTTTCTTTCTACGACTTAATATTTGCGATACGCGTTCAATTTCTTTTTCACGACCAACAATAGGGTCAAGTTTACCTTCTTCAGCACTTTTGGTTAAATCTCTTCCAAAATTATCAAGTACAGGTGTTTTAGATTTACTGTCTGATTTTCTGGCGGGCTCTGATGGTTTGCGAGGTTCTTCGCGATAAAAATCGTCTTCAGGGCTATCTGAATTCATTTCGTTTTTTACATCTGAGATATTATTTTCAACGGCAGATTTAAATATATCATAGCTAATTCCGTATTGAGATAAAATTTGTGATGCTAAATTATCCTCATCACGTAATACAGAAAGTAGTAAATGCTCAGTTCCTATAATATCTGTTTTAAAAATTTTAGCCTCAAGATAAGTAATCTTCAGTACCTTTTCTGCTTGTTTAGTTAAAGGAATATTAACCAGATTGGTGTTGTTATTGGCTGTGCCTTTAATAGCGTCTTCAATAGTTTTTTTCAATCGGATAATGTCCACATCAAGGGCTTTTAAAGTGCGGATGGCTTTCCCATCACCCTCACGAACCAAACCCAATAAAAGGTGTTCTGTGCCTATGTAATCGTGACCTAAACGTATAGCTTCTTCTCTGCTATAACTAATCACATCTTTTACGCGTGGTGAAAATTTAGCTTCCATAATATGTTTCCTCCAACTCTTTAAATTGTTGTTGCTGCAATTCAAATATAATTCCAATTATGTTACAACGCAATGTTGTCATAAAAAGGTTTAAACAATAATACTAACGTTGTCTACTACTTTTAAAACTAGACTTATTGGCTTAAAAAGTGACACTTTTAAATATCTAACCATTACCTATATTTTGTTTAGCTTTAGAAAAGTGTGGTTAGTAGTTTATTGTTATTCAGTTTATTTCTGCTTTAATTTCTTGTAAAATACTGTTTTAAATTTTTCTAATTTAGGTTTGATAACCATTCTGCAGTAGCCTTCTTCTCCATTTTGGTTGTAATAATTTTGATGGTAATCTTCTGCTACGTAAAACGTTTGTAAAGGACTTACTTCTGTTACTATAGGTGAATCAAATACCTTCGCAACTGTTAATTGTTCGATTACTTTTTCTGCTTCTATTTTTTGTTCATCATTATGGTAAAAAATCACTGAACGGTATTGTGTGCCCTTATCTGCACCCTGTTGGTTAAGTGTAGTTGGGTCATGGCTCAAAAATAAGGCCTGAAGCAAATCGTTGTAAGTTATTTTTTGTGGGTTGTATACGATTCGGCAAACTTCTGCATGTCCTGTATTACCATAGCAAATCTCACGGTATGTTGGATTCGGTACATTACCTCCGCAATAACCGCTTATTACAGTATCTACTCCCTCCAATTGTTGGAATACGGCTTCCACGCACCAAAAACATCCTGCACCAAAAGTGGCAGTGGCTGAATCCGGCTTATTTATGTTGTTATTCATGGTTTGGTTTGTTATGATTTTAGGGTTGGTATTTGATTTATTTTTACCACATGCGGCAAAAGTACCTATGGTAAATAGGGTAACCAATATTAAGGCTTTATTTATTGATTTCATACTAGTATAACAATTGCTGCTGATTAATGTTTAAATGCATGAAGATAAAGGTATTTTATTAAGTTTGTGGTGTGATAAAGAGACAGATTATTATATTAATGAGTTGTTTTATTTTTTTGGGTTTTACTGCTCAAAACAATACCTCTGATATTCCTCTCCTAGATTTAAAAGGAAATATAATCAGGATAAATCAACTTCATAATTTTAAAGCAACTGTTATTTTCTTTTTATCTCCCGAATGCCCGCTTTGTCAAAATTATACACTTACTATCAATCAACTGATAAAAAAGTATAACGGAAAACCCATTCAGTTTATTGGGGTTATTCCTTCTAATGATTTTTCGGTTGATGATATTTTAAATTATAAGCGCAGTTATAAATTAAACCTGAATTTAGTGCGCGATACAAAAAGTTTAATGGTTAAAAAGCTTGGTGCAACCATAACACCAGAGGTTTTTTTATTAAGTACAACGGGTATTATTAGATATAGTGGTAGGATTGATAATTGGGCTTTTGATTTGGGTAAGAAAAGGTCTGTAATAACTGAGCATAATCTGATTGACGCCATAGAAGCGGTTCTTCAAAATAAATCTGTTAAAATTAAAAAAGCTAAAGCTGTAGGATGTTTTATCGAGTAGAGAATTGTCGCATATTATTTTTTATGTTCATTGGCCTATTATTGCTTAGTTGTAATGGGCAAACCTCATCATATAAGGAGGTTAAAGGTCCAGTAACTTTTGCCGAACACATTGCGCCCATTATTTATACTAACTGTACAAAATGCCATCAAAAAGGAGAGGCAGGGCCATTCACTCTCACATCATACTATGATGTTGCCAAACGAGCCAAACTTATTAAGTATGTCACCGAACACCGCATTATGCCACCCTGGCCTGCAGATCCTACCTATAGTAATTTTGCAAACGAACTGTATTTAACTGATACACAAATTAATTTAATTAAGCGTTGGGTTGATGATGGATTACTTGCAGGAGATACCATAAATTTAAAGGTTCCTGAGCTAGTTGGTACAGATTTACAATTGGGTACTCCTGATTTAATTGTGAGGTTACCTAAATTGAAAATACCTGGTAACAATACTGATTTATTTACTGTAATAAAGATACCATATGAAATTAAGCAAGATACTTTTGTAAGGGCTATAGAGTTTGTATGTGGAAATAAAAGATTGGTTCATCACATGAATGGTCATTTGGTGCAATTTGATGCAAGAAAAAAACAAAATATAAATGAGGGTAAAAGTTGGGTAAATCAAAACAAAACACAAAGTAATCAAATACATCGCGAGTTGGGTTTGCTTCATGATGATGGAACATATCCTGCGTTAACACCTAGTGTAAGTAATTATTTACCTGGTTCACTTTTTAGCCTATATCCAAAAGAAATTGGAGGGTATAAAATAACTAGAAAGGGCGCATTTTATTTAAATGATATGCACTTTGGGCCAACACCAATTGATGCCTACGACTCATCTTATTTTAAAATATACTTTAGTGCTACTCCTCCTAAAAGGCCTATTAGTGAGTTTCAAATAGGTACATTAGGCATTGCGCCTGTTGTCCCAGATTTAGTTGTGCCTCCAAATAAGGTTAAAACGTTTAATATTAAGGCTACCATACCCAATGATATTTCTATTGTTAGTATTGTGCCGCATATGCATCTTATTGGTAAAAGTTTTTTAGCATATGCCATCAAACCAAGTGGTGATACCATCCCATTAATCAGGATAAATAATTGGGATTTTAGATGGCAGTACTTCTATCAATTTAAAACGTTGTTAAAACTGTCTCGCGGAACTATTATTTACGTAGAGGGTGTTTATGATAACACGGCATCAAATCCAAATAACCCTTTTAACCCTCCAAAAGAAATTAGAGAGCGAGAAGGAAGTATGAAAACCACAGACGAGATGTTTCAATTAATTATTACATATGTTCCTTATCAGGTAGGAGATGAAAATATAAGCCTAGAAAACATAACTCCATAATAAGATTGTCGAGTGCATCAAGCATAAAAAAGGCCTAACAAGTAATTGTTAGGCCTTTAAGGTAAAAGTTCTTTTAGTTTTTTATGCTTCTGCAAGAGGAGCAACCGAAACGTATGATCTGTTATCAGCTTTCTTTTTGAAAACTACTTTTCCGTTGATAAGAGCAAATAAGGTATGGTCTTTACCAATGCCTACATTGTTACCTGGATGATGTTTTGTTCCACGTTGGCGAACGATAATGTTACCGGCTGTAGCAAACTGACCACCGAAAATTTTCACGCCAAGACGCTTACTATGCGACTCGCGACCGTTCTTTGAACTACCAACACCTTTTTTGTGTGCCATTGTATTTAGTTATTAATCGGTTTAAAATTAAAAATTAAGCGTTAATCGCTTCGATTTGGATTTTAGTAAAAGATTGACGGTGACCGTTTTTCTTTCTGTAACCTTTTCTACGTTTCTTTTTGAAAACGATTACTTTGTCGCCTTTACAGTGTGTTAACACTTTGGCTTTAACATTAGCATTGGCTACAGAAGGAGCCCCTACTTTTACTGATCCGTTGTTGCTTACAAGCAACACATTGTTAAGTTCAATGCTGGCGCCTTCCTCTTGTTGTAACCTATGTACATAAAGAGTTTGGTCTTTTTCTACTTTGAACTGTTGGCCAGCGATTTCCACTATTGCAAACATGTTTGTATATAATTATATTGTTAAAAGGACGGCAAAGATATGCCTATTTCAAAGAATTACAAGTGTAATGGTTAAAAAAGCTGAAATAACTTTTCAATTGTGCCAAAACTGAGTAGTTGTATCAGATTTTATTTAAAAATTCACCTACAATTATATGGTTTTCAGTTACAAGAATAGTGCTTTTAACTGTAATAGTTTATTTTTTTATTTTGTTGATTCACAGTATAATACCTTACTTCATTCATTTGTTTATGCCCTTTATTTAATTTGGGGAGCAAAGTTCATAGATGCTAAAGTGTAACTAGTTTCTTGTTTAAGCCAATTTACTGATAAAAATTAGGATCATTTACTAAACTATCCTTTCATGGGTCGCACAATTTATCATAACTTGCGGTTATGGAAAATCAACCTAAAGAAGCTTTTAACGAAATTGTAGATCACCTTCAAGATTATTTAGAAACTCAAAAGGAGATTATTAAATTAAATACTGTAAAACACGGGAGTGCTGCTGCTGGGAATATAGTAGCTTTTGCTTTGTTGGCTATGTTTTTATTGGTAACTTATCTCTTTTTAAACGTGGCCATGGCTCTTTTCGTTGCAACATCAATCGGTTTATTTCAAGCATTTTTAGTGGTTGGAGCGGGTAATTTACTGGTTGCTATTTTAGTTTATCTGTTACGAAATACATTGGTGGTGCGTCCAATTCAAAGTTTAATCATTAAGCTAACAACTGAGTAATATGGCAAAAAATATTATTGAATTAGAAAAACAGATATTGCTTTTAGAAATTAAAAAAGAAGAGCAAGTAAAACAACTAAAGGCCGATTTTTCAAACTTGGTTGATGCCATGAAACCTGCTAATATCATTAAACGGGGATTTAGTGAGTTAATTGGCGGTGATAAATCTGCTTCGGTTAATCCACTAGTTGGCGGAATAGCTAGTTTTGCTGGCACTTTCTTATTAGAAGAATTTTTATTTAAGCGTACTGGTTTTTTCTACCGAGTATTAACTAGCGTTTTGGCAAGTGGAATGTTTCAAGATTTAGTTAAAGGGGAAGACTCATTGTTAAAGAAATGGGCAGTAAAATTAAAAGATAAGTTTAAAAAAACAACCACTGATTCTTTGATTGACGAAGATCAAAACCTTAATGAAGAAGCCTGGCCTGAATCACCCTCAGCTAAATAATTGATGACTTTTCTGTTTTCGTTAAATGGCTAAAATGATTGCCGAAAACTTGTGGATAGCGAATAACGTATGTAATGTACTTTGCCAACATGAGCATGGATTTTTTTATCAGTAATCTTGAGCAATTAAGTGTACATGAAGTTGGCAATAAAAACAATGGCGGACAGCTGTATGCTTCCGCGGAGAGTATAGAGGTTGATGATGAAAGTTTGGTGGCATTACTTCAACATTATTTCTTTAAGCCATTTACAAATCAAGAGTTTTGGCAGTTTACATCCAGTAATGAAGATGTGAATTTGAATCCTATTTATTCCTTTGCACAACAAATATTTAATCAAACATCTTCTTTTCATTTACAAAGTATAAATATTGCTAAACACTTGTTTGAGTGCACCAATCACCCAAATATAAAAGATGGCGATTTATATGTTGCATATATTAGTCATGTGAAGTTGGGTGATGAAATGTGTGACGCCATAGGAATATTTAAATCAGAACACAAAGAGCCTTTTTTAAAAGCAAAACGAAAGGGTAAGGTTTACGATATAAATGCAGATGAAGGCATTAATATTGATAAGTTAGATAAGGGCTGCATTATTTTAAAGCTTAATGAAGAACAGGGCTATAAAATAGCTATTATTGATAAGGCTGGGCGTGGGGCAGAAGCATCATATTGGAAGGATGATTTTTTACAAATTAAAACTTGTGCTGACGATTACAACTATACCCGAAATTTTTTAAACGTTGCAAAAGCATATGTTACCCAAAAACTTAACGAAGAGTTTGAGGTAACCAAAGCCGATCAAATAGATTTACTGAATAAGTCAGTAAATTATTTCAAGGAAAATGAACGTTTTGTGGCTGAAGATTTCGCTGCTTCAGTATTTGAGGATAGTACAGTGATAAACTCATTCAACTCTTTTAAACAAACGATGCAAACAGATGGCGATTTAGACATGGCCGATGGTTTTGCTATCAACACGCAAGCTGTAAAAAAACAAGCACGTATTTTTAAGAGTGTTCTAAAATTAGATAAGAATTTTCACATTTATATTCATGGTAATCGCAATTTAATTGAGCGTGGTGAAGACCAAAACGGACGTAAATACTATAAAATATATTACGATAACGAAGAATAACATACAAATTCTTCAATTTTAAGGCACAAAAAAAGTCGTTCATCAGAACGACTTTTTTATTAGTAGCGGGAAGCAGAATCGAACTGCCGACCTTAGGGTTATGAATCCTACGCTCTAACCATCTGAGCTATCCCGCCAGGTTTGTTAAAAGTTATAACAGCAAGTTTTTTTTTCTGTAAAATACATTGCTTGTTAACGAGTAACGGGGTGCAAATGTAAAAATAAAAAAATAAAAACCTTACTTTTGTAAACAAAAAAAAATTACGCCTCATTATCAATACGCAACAATAAGGCTGTATTAAAATATAGACTTAAATTTCATGCTTGTGTAAAATAATTAACACGTTGTACACATTGAATTTATTTTTACGTTTTATATTCGGAAACTGAAATACAAAATAAAAATGATTAATACCCGAAAAATATTATTGAGTTCTGCTGTTGCACTAGCATTGGGTACGAGTACTGTATATCTTCTAAGTAATGGAAACGTTAAGGGCGTTGCTAATAATGTAAGCATAAGCTCACCGTCATACCCTACCTTTGGAATTGATTTGCCAAGCGAATACGATTTGCATGGTATTGATGTATCTCGTCACCAAAGAAATATTGATTGGGATGCAGTGAGTAAAATGAAGCATAAAGATGTTTCCATTCAATTTGCTTTCATAAAAGCAAGTGAGGGACGCACGGTTGTTGACGAATACTTTAAGTCAAATTGGAAAGAATGCAAAGAGGCTGGAATTTTGCGTGGAGCCTACCATTTCTATCGTCCACATTTAACTGCTGATGAACAGGCTCGACTGTTTTTTAGACAAGTTTCAAAATTAGAAAAGGGTGATTTAGCTCCTGTTTTGGATATTGAAATGTATGGGGGGGCAAGTCAATCCTTGTTAAAGAAGAATTTAAAACGTTGGTTAGTATTGGTTGAAAAACAATACGGAGTTACACCAATTATTTATACCAACTATGGTTTTTATAAAACAATGTTAAAGGGTGCTGAGTTTAAAAAATATCCTCTTTGGATTGCTCATTACCGAACTCCTGATTTAAAAGACAAATTTTCAGGATGGCATTTTTGGCAACACAGCGACCGAGGTCGTGTTAATGGAATAAGGGGAGGTGTTGACTTTAATGTGTTTGATGGAGATATTGAGGATTTGAAAAAGTTAACTAAAAGTTAAAATAGTATAGTAGCATAATATTAAAAGGCCGATCTATTCTGATAATAGTCGGCCTTTTTTAATTTTATTCTTTAATTAAAAATCAATTCTGAATCGCTCTTTACGATGTTGCGAAAATGGAAGGGAATGTTCACTTAATTTAAAGTTTTCATTCCTTGTCCTCACTAAGTCGATAGCTGCATAAAATGCATTTCTAAAACTGTTTTCATCTGCTTTGTTTTTTCCTGCTATGTCGTATGCTGTTCCATGGTCAGGGCTGGTTCTAATGAAACTTAAACCAGCAGTGAAATTAACCCCATTCTCAAAACCTAAAAATTTAAATGGTATAAGACCTTGATCGTGGTACATAGCCAAAACAGCATCAAATTTTTGATATTGACGAGCACCAAAAAAACCATCTGATGGATATGGTCCGTAAGCCAGTAATCCTGCTTCTTGTGCTTTAGCACATGCAACAGCAATGATATCTTTATCCTCATTGCCCAAAAGGCCATTATCCCCTGCATGAGGGTTTAACCCCAATACTGCAATTTTAGGTTTGGTAATGCTAAAGTCTTTTTGTAAGCTCTTTTGCATCGTTTTAAGTTTACTCAAAATGCCATCAACGCTAATTTTAGAAGCAACATCTTTTAAAGGT
The DNA here is from genome assembly GCA_947459075.1 of Bacteroidota bacterium. Classification (GTDB taxonomy): domain Bacteria; phylum Bacteroidota; class Bacteroidia; order UKL13-3; family UKL13-3; genus UBA6183. The sequence goes on along the minus strand of CANHBJ010000011.1, from coordinate 16,704 downwards.
AAATGGCCTGTAACTAAACCAACTTTTAAATCATCACATACTAACATCATCAAATAATTACTTGCTTGATCTTGTTGAGCCAAGTATTCTGTATGTCCTGTAAATGGTAGTGCACCAGTATTTACATTATGCTTGTTTAATGGCGCGGTTACCAAAGCATGAATATTACCGGCTTTAAGGTCTTTGGTTGCCGCTTCTAAGCTCTTAAAAGCATATTTACCGCCTACCTCTGTTACTTCACCTGGTTTTATTTCTACCTCTTCTTCCCAACAAACTATAACATTAGCCTTTTTATGAACTACTTGATCAATACTTTTTATGATGTTAATGTTAAAGTCTGGGTGATTAATGGCCTTTTTCCAATAAGAAATAATTTTTGGCGAACCATAAACAACTGGAGTGCAGTAATCTGAAATACGGTTGTCTAATAAAGTTTTTATCACTACCTCAGGGCCAATGCCGTTAACATCTCCCAGGGTTATGCCTATTACAGGTAATTTACTCATGTGTTTAGTTGCTTAACTCTTTTAAAAATTGGAACATTAATCTTACACCAACGCCTGTTCCATTTTTAGGGCGGTAGCTACTTGCAGCGCTATTGTATGCAGGTCCTGCAATATCAAAATGCATCCAAGGGTAATCTATAAATTTTTCTAAAAATTTTCCAGCAGTTATAGCACCTGCAACTGGTCCACCAATGTTTTTCATATCAGCAATATCACTCTTTAACAGTTTGCCATAATCATCCCAAAATGGAAATTCAACCAAACGCTCATGTACTTGGTTGCCACATATTTTTAAATTAAGTTTTGTAGCTTCATCGGCAGTACCCATACAAACAATACCATAGCTACCAATAGCAGCAGCTGCGGCACCTGTTAATGTGGCAAAATCCATAACCAACTCTGGTTTATATTTTTTGGCATAAGCCAAAGCATCTGCCAAAATCATTCTTCCTTCTGCATCAGCATTAAGCATTTCTACTGTTTTTCCATCGTACATTTTTATTACGTCACCTGGTGCGTATGCATTTTCACCCGGTCGGTTATCTGTTGCAGGAACCAAGGCAATAACATGTACTTTAAGTTGTGCTTTTGCAACTGCATACATTGTTGCCGCAACTAAAGCACCACCAGCCATATCGCATTTCATGGTATCCATTCCAGCTGTAGGTTTTAAACTTAATCCTCCAGTATCGTATACCACACCTTTACCGACTAAAACAATAGGTTTTTTGTTGATTGCTTTTTTAGGTTTGTATTCCATAATGGTAAAGGTTGGAGGTGTTTGACTTCCTTTGTTTACCGCTAGTAATCCACCCATTTTTAGGGCTTCAATTTGTTTTTTGTTTAATACTTCAACTCTAAAAGAAGCGGCCTTTCCCATTTTTTTCATCTCATCAGCAAAGCCAATTGCGTTTAAATGACTCTGAGGTTCATTTACTAAATTGCGCGCTTTACAAACTGCTTCAACTAAAATTTCTAATTCTGTTACAGCAGTTTTTTTCATTTGGGTTGATACAACAACAATATTTTTTAGGGTATTAAAATCTTGTTCGCTCTTGTATTTTATAAATTGATAATTACTCAATGCACAACCTTCGGCAATGGCTAAAAGTAATTCTTCGTTTTCTACTAACGATTGCAATTCAAGATCGGCATATTTGTGTATATTAATGGCTGTACAAACTTTATTGCCAATGCCACGCAGCGTTTCTAGTTGTTCTGATTCGTCTTTGCCATCAATTTCTTCTATAAGTTGTATGTATGCTAATCGGGTTAGTTGATTTACCAATATCAAATTCTCTTTAGCTGCAATTTTTTTGTTGATGTAATCGATTTCTTTTTTATCAAACGATAACGATTTCCAATCTGTTTTTTTGTTTGCTAAATAAAGTACCGACTTATTATTATTGTGTTTAGTTTTTAATTGAATTGTGGTGTTCATATTGTATGTTACTATAAGCAGCAAATCTATAAAAAAAACTCACATGCAAATAAGGAAGGATAAATGCATAAAATTTGTTCTATTTGCAATATGAGGCATGAACAGGTTAGAGCAAAAAAATATTTAGGGCAACATTTTTTAAATGACGAGCAAATTGCATCCGATATTGTAGATGGATTAATGAGTAAGTGTGATGTAAAGCAAGTGCTTGAAATTGGTCCTGGAATGGGGGTGCTTACTAAATATTTGCTCCAAAAGCCTATTACCCTCTATGCCATAGATATAGATTCGGAATCTATTGATTACCTCAAGAAGCATTATGCTGATTTGGCTCCTAGACTAATTGAAGGCGATTTTCTACAAATTAAGCCAAGTGATTTATTTAAGGAAGAGTTTGCATTAATTGGTAATTTCCCATATAATATATCAACTCAAATAGTTTTTAAAGTGTTGGAATACCGAGCGCAAATTCCGATTATGACAGGGATGTTTCAAAAAGAAGTTGCCGAAAGAATTTGCTCAGTTCCTGGAGGTAAAGAGTATGGTATTTTAAGTGTTTTAGCTCAGACCTATTATGATTTAGAATACTTATTTACTGTTCCTGAACATGTTTTTATACCGCCCCCAAAGGTTAAGTCGGGAGTGATGCGCATGGTGCGTAAAGCCGAGGTACCTGATATTGATGAAAAGATGCTGTTTAAGGTTGTGAAAGCGGCTTTTAACCAACGAAGAAAAAAATTACGTAATGCAATTTCGCAATTTGGTGTTGATGACGCTATTTTGCAACCCAATGGTTTTGCTGATAAACGAGCAGAACAATTATCAGTAAACGATTTTATAGCATTAACCAACTTAGTTATTAAGTATGGAAACAACAATAATTGATAACGGATTTATAAAGCAGATTAAGCAAATAATTGCAAATGATCTGTTAGATGAGTTGCAACAACAACTTCAACACATCTATGCTCAGGACGTTGCGGATTTGTTAGACAAGCTTGATACAAGTGAGTCGCGACAAGTTATGTTGTGTATTGATTCTGATAAGGCAGTAAAAGTTTTGGTTGAAATGGAAGATGATATTCGAGCACGTTTTTTAGCTACCTATCAACCCAAAGAAATTGCCGATAAGTTTGTACAGTTCATGGATAGTGATGATGCTGCCTATGTGCTTAATCATTTGGCTGTAAAAGAAAAAGAAGAGGTAATATCTTTCCTGATAGATATAGAGTTTGCATCAAGTTTACTTTCATTAATGAGTTACGAGGAATACACTGCTGGAAGTTTAATGGCGGTGGAGTTGGTTAAGGCTAATGATAATTGGACAGTAAGACAATGTATTGATGAAATTAGGCGACAAGCTGAAGATGTTGATTCTATTTATGTTGTATATGTAACTGATAAGTTTGAGCGTTTGGTTGGATTAATCACTCTTAAAAACCTCATACTTTCTCATCCTGATTCCAAGTTACAAGATGTTTCAAACAAAGAAGTTATTTCAGTTTCAACATCAACAGATAGTGAAGCGATTGCAAATTTATTTGAAAAGTACGACTTGGTTGTGCTTCCTGTTGTTAATGCTTTAGGCCAATTGGTTGGTAAAATTACAGTTGATGATGTGGTGGAAGTGATTAAAGAAGAAGCTAACGAGGATTATCAGTTAATGTCGGGTATTACCGAAAATGTTGATGCAACAGATAAGGTATGGATATTATCAAGAGCGCGTTTACCTTGGCTATTAATAGGTTTATTGGGTGGTATAGGTTCATCTCGATTCATAGAATTATATGAAGGCACTTTGAAAATTCATCCCGAAATGGCCTTCTTTATGCCGCTTATCGCGGCCATGGGAGGTAATGTAGGGGTGCAGTCTTCGGCTATAGTAGTTCAAGGCTTGGCCAATGATACTTTGGGTACACAAAATATTGTATCTAAAATTTTAAAAGAACTACGAGTAGCGTTGTTAAACGGACTTATCTGTTCAATACTATTGTTTGCATATAATGCGGCTTTTGCAAATTCTTATGATTTAAGCATAACAGTAAGTGTGGCTTTGTTTAGTGTAATTATTTTTGCTTCAGTTCTGGGAACGTTTATACCAATGATGTTGCATAAAATGAAAATAGATCCAGCTATTGCAACTGGGCCTTTTATTACAACAACTAATGATTTATTAGGCTTAGCCATTTACTTTACAATAGGCAGATTAATGTATACTTCTTTGTAAGTTTTTACTTCGTGCAACCATTCATTAAAAAATAATAACTAATAAATTATTAAGTATGACAAAAAACAAATTGATTTTAATAATTGATGACGTTCATGAAATACTTATAGAAGGGTTAACCCAATTTGGTTACGAAGTTAATTACATGCCAATGGCCACCCGCAGCGATCTTTTACATCATATCTCAAAAGCAACTGGTTTAATTGTTAGAACTAAAACTCCAATAAATGCAGAAGTAATTCAAGCTGCTCCCCAATTAAAATTTATTGCTCGAGCAGGAGCGGGTATTGATAATATTGATGAGAATTTTGCCCATGCCAAAAATATTAAAGTGTTTAATGCAGGTGAGGCAAATGCCGATGCAGTTGGTGAACATACTTTGGGAATGATGCTAGGTTTGTTTGCTAAAATTAATAAATCGGATAAAGAAGTTAGGGCAGGTATTTGGAATAGAGAAGATAATAGAGGAGAAGAGTTAAGTGGTAAAACAGTTGCAATTATAGGTTTTGGTAACACAGGAAAAGCAGTAGCTCAAAAATTAAGTGGGTTTAATGTAAAGGTGTTAACCTATGATAAATATCTTAGCAACTATTCAAATAAATATGCAACAGAAACTGAGATGGAAGAGATTTATTTGAAAGCAGATGTATTAACACTACACGTGCCATTAAATAATGACACTAAGGGATTGATTGATGCTGAATATTTGCAAAGATTTGCAAAACCAATTTGGTTATTTAACATGTGTAGAGGAGAAGTTGTAATAATGCAAGATGTAGTAACAGCAATTGAAAATGGAAAAATTAAAGGCGCGGGGTTTGATGTTTTAGAAAATGAAAGATTAAATCATTTGAGCGAATCAGATAAAATATGGTTTAACTACATTGCTAAAAGTGAAAAAACAATTCTTTCACCGCATGTTGCAGGTTGGACAAAAGAGTCATATTTTAAGATTTCTACCGTGTTATTAAAAAAAATATTAGATGTAAATTTAAACGAATCAGTAAGTTAGCTAGATATGTTAATGTAATGTTTTGATTAATTAAACCAAATTCCTTTAATTTACCAACTTGTAAGAATTACACACAAACCGAATAATTATTAATTAATGAAAAAGGTATACAGTTTTTTAGTTGCGCTAATGGCTATTTGTATGGTAGCTAACGCGCAGTCGCAACTGGGCGAACTTCGTGGTAAAATCATCGACAGCAAAACAAAAAAGCCTGTTGATTATGCTAGTATCCAGCTAAAGTTGAATGGCATTATCAAGGCTCAAGTGAAATCTGATGACGATGGTGATTTTATCATCAAACCACTTCAACCTGGTGATTACACTTTGGAAGTATCTTCAATTGGTTACCAAGGTCAATCTATTAGTGGTATTAGTGTAATAAGTGATCAGGCTACATATCAAAATGTTTCCTTAGTTCCTTCTGGAGGTAAAGAGTTGGAAACCGTTGTGATAAAAAGTAAAAAAGTACTTGTTGATCGTGAAGGAAAAGGTGGGGGCGCAAAAACCGCAGAAGAAATTATGCGATTACCTCAACGAAATGCTAACATGGTAGCAAACACATTTGCTGGAGTTGATGCCAGAGCTGGTGCAACACCAACAATTAGAGGAGCTCGTGCTGATGGTACTGCTTACTACATTGATGGAGTGCGCGTACAAGGTAATAGCAGTGTTACAATACCTCAAAATGCAATTGATCAAATACAAGTGATTACTAGTGGTACACCTGCTCAGTATGGAGATTTTACAGGTGGTGTAATTGCCATCAATACAAAAGCTCCTTCAAGAATTTGGATGCGTTCATTCGAGTATATCACCGCAACTCCTTATTATGGCTGGGCAGGAGACAATTCTCACTACAATGAATTTCAGGGTTTTATTTCGGGCCCTTTACTATTAGCTAACAAAGGTAAACAAGACAAAGAACGCGTTCTACTTGGCTTTTCACTTGCTGGTAGCGGTGTGTATCAATTAGATGGTAGGTTGCCTGCTGTTGATATCTACAGGGCAAACGATGCTGCCCAAGCTCGAATAGAAGCTAACCCACTGACAAGAACCGCAACTGGGGGTTTTGTTCCATCGGGCGAGTTTTTAACCAAAGGCGATTTAGTAAAAGTTGACCAACGTCAGAATGTTGCTTCATACAATTTTAACTTACAAGGTAATTTCTCTTATCAACCAACCAATAATATATCCGTTCGTGTAGGATATCAAGGTAACTTCTTTAGAGGTAGAGATTTTAATTATACCAATTCCTTATTAAATTACGATAATAACCAGCTTAGACAAGATTTTACTGGCCGTGTTTATGGCCAGTTTACTCAAACATTTAACCGGACTGGAGATGAAGCTAAAAAACAACAAACAATATCAGGCTTTTATTATACAGCGCGTTTCTCTTATGAGAGACGATTCATAGAATCTATGAATGCCGATTATGGGGATGATTTATTTAGCTATGGTTATGTAGGAAAGTTCAAAACATATTCGCAAGACTTTTATGGCTTAGTAACAAAAGAGTTTGAACAAGCACCGGATTCATTTAATTATGTAGATAAAAACGGTCAGCAAAAAACTTTATATACCTCTGCTTACCGCAGAAATTTTGGTACATTTGATACTGCCTACACATTTGAACCCGTTGGTAACAATATTCGTTCAAATTACACCCGCTCTATTTACGATTATTATGCTTCGCAAGGAGAAAACGTAACTAGTTTAAGTCAATTACGTGGTTTAGGAGGTTTAACAAATGGTGATAATCCACTTGGTATATACTCAAACATGTGGACTAGCCCCGGCACTGTGCAAGGTGGTTACAGCAAATCGATGAATGAGGCTTACACACTTTATATTATGAGTGAAGCATCTGTCGCACCTAAAAAGAACCCTAAAGCGAAACACGATTTACAGTTTGGTTTCACATACGAACAACAATTTAGACGTGGCTATGGTGTAGGTGCAACAGGTTTATGGACTTTGATGCGTCAGTATGCCAACGCTCAATTCGTAGGTTTAGATTCTAATAATTACTCATTAAAATTTGATCAATTTGGTAACTTCCAAGATACTGTTACTTTCGCAAACAAGATTGATCCTAACCAACAAACTAATTTTGACAGAAACCTTCGCAATAAGCTAATTGCAGATGGAGAGTTAGATGTTTACGGTAATCCTATCAGTGCTCAAACTCGCATTGATGTGAACTCATACGCACCTAATAAATTTTCATTAGATATGTTTTCTGCTGATGAATTATTAAATAATGGTAATTCATTGGTTTCTTATAATGGATACGACTATTTAGGTAACCGTGTTAATGGTAAAAAAAGTGTTAACGATTTTCTAAATGATCCAACTAACCGTGCATTAGGCGCTTACCAGCCAGTATACATGGCAGCTTGGTTGCAAGATAAATTTGCATTTAAAGATTTGATTGTTCGTGCAGGTGTGCGTTTTGATCGTTTTGATGCAAACCAAGTAGTTCTTAAAGATCCATATTCACTTGTTCCAATTTATAGTGTAGGTGAAGTAAGAGGAGGTAATTTAAAAGGTTTAGGGTCATTAATTCCAAGTAATATTGGTGATGATTACAAAGTTTATGTTGATACCAAAACACCAAACGCGGCTAATAAAGTAAATATTACTGGCTACCGTAATGGTAACGATTGGTACGACAAAGATGGAAATCCAGTAACTGATCCATCTGCATTATGGCGTGATGCGCAGCGTGAAAATAGTGATGTAGAAAATGGAAATATACCATTTTTAGTTACTGATGCAGAAAACAATGGTATAGCCAAACCAACCTCTGCCTCTTTCCGTGATTACAAACCAGATATCAAGATTTCACCACGTATTTGGTTCTCATTCCCAATTTCAACAACTTCTCAGTTTTTCGGTACATATGATGTATTAGTACAACGTCCTACTGAAAGTAACATAGCTCAAATAGATGATTATTTCTACTTGAACAACCGTAGAACGGGTGTAATTGCCAATCCTGATTTACGTATGACACAAGTAACAGATTACGAAATGGGTTTCCGTCAACAAATTGGTGATAATTCAGCTTTAGGTATCGTTGCATCTTATCGTGAATACAGAAATCTGATTCAGTTATATCGTTTTATTGAGGCGTATCCTTTTCCATATACATCATTCAGTAATTTAGATTTTTCTACTGTAAAATCTTTCCGTTTAGAATATGAATTAAGAGACCTTGGTAACATTAATATTTCTGCTAACTACATGTTACAGTTTGCTGATGGAACAGGTTCAAACTCTCAATCAAGTAATGCGCTAGTTCAAGTAGGTTTACCTACATTACGTAATATATTCCCACTTGATTACGACACCCGTCATACGTTAAAAGGTACATTCGATTACCATTACCGTGCTGGAAAAGATTACGATGGTCCTATTGTAGCTGGTAAGAAAATTTTAGAAAATGCTGGTATTAACTTTATTTTCAACTACACATCAGGTCGTCCATTCACACAAACTTTAATTGCAGTACCAGAGGTTCAAAGTGGTGTAGTAGCTCGTTCTCAAGTTAAAGGTACTATTAATGGCGCTAATTTACCTCCTCAGTTTTTTATAGATATGAATATTGATAAAAACTTTACCTTTAAGAAAGAATCGTTATCTGGAAAAACAACCATGTATCGCGTACGCGTATTCTTATGGATGCAAAATATATTTAATGCAGCTAATGTTTTAGGTGTTTATCAGTATACTGGATCAGCTTATGACGATGGTTACTTAGCTTCGCCACAATCTATAGAACAAAAACGTGTTGCAACCAATACACAGTCTTTTGTTGACCTATACAATACAAGAGTTGTAAACCCTGGTTTATTTGCTCTACCAAGATTAACTCGTTTAGGTGTTTCATTATACTTCTAAAAAAAATAAAACATAGATATGAAAAGTATAAATCAACAATTTTTGAAGTTTGCAAAGGTAATGGGTGTTGCTGCTATTTTAGTAGCATCTATAAACCCTGCACAAGCTCGCTATAACGTTGGTACTCCAGACCCCAAAGGGCCTCGTGAGCCTGAAATAAAAGGTAAAAGGTTTGGCTGTTTGCCTGCTACACAGCAGCGAGACTTAGATGTAAACAACGTGAGAACTACCATTCTGAATGGTGGTGACATGTGGTGGAACTTAAGTAATGCACGTTATGAAATACCTAAAATCCAAACTGGACAGGTATCAAAACACTCATTATTTTCTGGAGCTTTATGGATTGGTGGTGTTTCTAATGGAAACTTAAAATTAGCGGCACAAACATACCGTCAAGGTGGTAATGATTTTTATCCTGGACCATTAGTAAACGGTACCGCTGCAGTTTCGGAAGATAAATGTAAAGCGTACGATAAAATTTGGCGTGTTACTTTACGTGAGGTTCAAGATTTAGTAGCAACCACGGATATTAATTCATATGAAATACCTGATGATATAACTTCTTGGCCAGGTAATGGAGATGTTGCTATTGGTGAATCAGCTCGTTTAGCTCCTTACTATGATAAAAATAATGATTCAAAATATGATCCTTTAGATGGAGATTATCCTACTTTAAATTACGGTAAAGAGGAAATCAAAAATATTCCAGATATGATGTTGTACATGATTTACAACGATAAGGGTAATATTCATAGTGAAACGCAAGGTGTTCCTATTGGTTTAGAATTGCATACTCAAGCGTTTGCATACTCAACAAACGATGAGATTAATAACATGACATTTTACCGTACTACCATTTACAATAGAAGCAGTGAAACTGTTGATAGTACTGTATTTGGTCAATGGGTTGATGCAGATTTAGGAAATTACTCTGATGATTATGTAGAGTGTGACGTAGCCCGTAATTTAGGTATTTGTTATAATGGTGACGATAATGACGAAGGTATTTTAGGCTACGGTTTAAATCCACCGAGTGTTGGTGTTACTTTTTTTGAAGGTCCAAGAAGACCAGATAGTTCAGAAATTGGATTAACGAAGTTTGTTTATTATAACAATGATTTTAGTTTAACTGGTAATCCTAGTCGCCCTGAGCATTTTTGGGGATACTTAAATGGACGTTGGAAAGATGGTGCAAATATTACTTACGGTGGTAACGGTCGTGGAGGTTCTGATACTGCTAGTTTCATGTTCCCAGGAAATACAGATCCTGCTGGAAGACCTACTTGGAACGAACGTATTGCGGGTAATCAACCTCAAGATAGGCGCTTTTTACAAACAGCTGGTCCATTCACATTATTACCAGGCGCTGTAAACCGTGTTACTATTGGTGTTGTATGGGCTCGTGCATCAAGCGGAGGAGCTACAGGTTCTTTCAACTTACTTAAAGAAGCCAGTGATAAAGCAACAACATTATACAAAAATAATTTCGATTTAAAAGTTGGACCTGATGCTCCTAAATTAGAGGTTGTTGAATTAAACAGGAAGCTGGTAGTGAAAATTTTAAATACTCAAACTATTGAAAATTTTGTTGATGAATTTGCAGGCCCTTGCCCAACTAAAACAACATACAAATTTCAAGGATACCAAGTTTGGCAGTTAAAAACTGCAAGTGTACCAAGTGATATTAATGATCCTGCGCAAGCACGTTTAGTAGCTCAATTTGATATTGTTGATGGTGTAGCTAGAGTGGTTAATACAGTATTTAGTCCAGAGTTAGAGGAGAATGTTAAACGTATCATGGTTGAAGGTAAAAATGAAGGTATTCAGCATACTTTCGAAATTACTAAAGACTTATTCGAAACTGGATCTGACCAAAGTTTAGTAAACTTCAAAAGCTACAATTATTATATTGTTTCTTATGCTACTGCTGCAAATTGCGCTACAGATGCAGAGCAGTACTTATCAAGTTCAAAAACTATTGGTGAATCAAACTTGACAATTTATACTGCAATACCTCACGATCCAACACCTTCTGGCGCATCATTAAATAGTGATTACGGAACTGGCTTGCCAATAACCATGATTGAAGGTATAGGAAACGGTGGACAGGTTGTGAAATTATCTGAAGCTTCAATTAATTCTTTGCTTGCTGCTCCTTATTATGTTAAAGAGCGCAATTACCTTTCAGGATTTGGACCTGTAAAAGTTAAAGTTATTAACCCTGTAAATGTACCTAAAGGTAATTTCGAGTTAGTAATGCGCGATGGATCTTCTAATTTGAAAAAGACAGATACATTATCAGCTGAAAATACACGTTGGGTATTGAAAAATTTAACTACTGGTGAAATAAAGACTTCAGATACTACACTTGCTTATGCAAATGAACAAATCTTTACTGAATGGGGATTGTCAGTTCAAATGAATCAATCAATACTTCCTGGAAATTCGGAGTCGCAAGTAGATGAATCGAATGGTTATTTATCTTCATCGATCGTATTCTCTAATCCAACTGATGAGTGGTTAAGTGGCGTTCAAGATGAACAATCGCCATTTGGTTCAATTCCTTTTTACCAAACATCTTTTAATTGGATACGCTCTGGTAGTAATGGAAAACCTAACTTTGAGAACGCAGAGTTACATGATTTTGCAATTTCAAAGGTTCCGATTGATCCACGTAAGAACTTTTCAAATATCATAGAAAGTCGTTGGGCTCCATATGCACTAGCTTCGCGTTGGAGAACTTTATCAACAACTAAGTTGCCAACATTTGGTCCAGCATGGGATGGAGGTGTAGGTACAATAGGTAGTGGTTTAGCGTCAAATGATAATCCTTTATCAGACTTACATAGTGTTAAAGTTGTTTTAACGCGCGACAGAACAAAATGGAGTAGATGTGTTGTATTGGAATTGGGTGAAGACAAAAACCTGAATATTGGCAATGCTGAAAAAATGGATATCCGTAAGTCGCCTTCAGTTGATCAAAATGGTCAGCCAGATGGTAGTGGAACAACTGGAATGGGTTGGTTTCCTGGTTATGCAGTTGATGTAGAAACTGGAGAACGCCTAAATATTATGTTCGGAGAAGATTCATCTCTTCCAGGAGAGAATGGTTCTGATATGATTTGGAATCCTACTTCAAGACTACTAGACCAAGTTGGTCGTCCTTCTTTTGGTGGTAAACATTATATTTATGTAATGACATCAAAACGTTTTACAATTGGTGCAGGATCATCGGCAATTATTTATAATGGCCCTCGTTATGATGGCTGTTCAGATTATAGCTCAAGGTTATCAACTTCTCCTGGTCCGGGTATGCCAAGTTCATATATCATAAGAAAGCGCCAAGTATTCTCACAAGCAATGTATACTTCAATGGCTATGTTAAATGCTGGTTCACAAATGAAATCGCCTTGGGATAATTTAATTCCAAGTGATGTGGAAATTAGAATCAACGTTAAACGTCCATATGCAAGTTTTTCTGTTGATGGTTCAGTAGTAAATGATAGCATGCCTTTATTTAGATTTAACACAGACGGTGTAGCTACAATAATTGGAAACAAAGAAATAGCAAAACGTGTATTGGACAAAGTAAGTATTGTACCTAATCCATATTACGCATACTCTCAATATGAAGACCCAGGTAACCAGTTAGATAACAGGGTAAAAATAACTAACCTGCCACCTAAGTGTTTAGTTCAGATTTACACTATTGATGGTGTAGTGGTTAGAACCATAAGAAAAGATGATCCTACTGCTACTTATATAGATTGGGATTTGAAGAATAATGCCAAAGTACCTATTTCAAGTGGCGTATATTTAATACATATAAAATCGGATGAACTTGGTGAAGAAAGAATAATCAAATGGTTTGGTGTCATGAGACCTGTAGATTACGATACCTTCTAATAAAAACTTTAAAAATGCGGAGAGGTTTAAGCCTCTCCGAAATAAAATATAAAAAGTATTAGACATGAAAAAATATATATTACAATTAATGTCAATCACTGCATTGTTTTGTTCAATGCAGGTAAAAGCAGGTAATCCTGATCGTGCGGGTGGTGCTGGTGCAACACAGTTGCTTATCAATCCATACGGTAGATCTGCAGGGATGTTGGGAGCTAATACTGCCTCTATTCGTGGTGTCGAGTCATTTCAATACAACATAGCAGGTTTAGCTTACACCAATAAAACGGATATTGGTTTTTCTCGTACAACCTATTTACAAGGAGCAGATGTTTTTATCAATAACTTATCATTGGTACAAAACTTAGGTTCAGGTAGTGTAATGGGATTATCTTTTAATTCATTCGATTTTGGTAATATTCCAATTACATCAGAGTCTCAACCTGATGGAACTTTGGGTACATATTCACCTCAAATCCTTAACATTTCTTTGGCTTATGCTAAAAAGTTTTCAAACAGTATTACTGGTGGTTTAAACATTCGTTTAATATCAGAAGGTATTAGTAATGTTGGCGCTACAGGTGTTGGTATAGATGCAGGTGTTCAATACCAAACATCCTTAGTAGCAAAGAAAAAAGACATTAAAAAGGAAGATTTCCGTTTTGGTATCAGTATTAAAAATATTGGTCCTAATATGACTCAAACAGGCTCAGGTTTGTCATTCCGTTCTATAAACTCAATAACTGGAGCAGATAGAAGAGCTTTAATGGGATCAGAAAGCTATAACTTACCATCTTTAATTAATATTGGTGCCTCATACGATATGCGTTTAGACGCTAAAGAAAGTGATACATATTTTCACCGATTAACTACCCATGGTAATTTTAATTATAATGCGTTCTCGGCTAATGTTACAGCCGTTGGTTTAGAATATGCATTTAAAGAAACTGTTATGTTGCGTGGTGGTTATGCTTATCAAGAAAATATTCTTGATGCAAATGATTATTACACCCAATATTTAGGTTTTGCAGGAGGTGCTGGTTTCATTTTACCTATAAGTAAAAGTGGCACACGCGTAGCTATCGATTATTCTTATGCTCCTACCCGCGTTTTTAATGGTATACACAACATATCTATTACGTTATCTATAGATAATAAAAAATAAGATATATTCGCATATTACTATAACGAGAAACGCTTCCTGCAAGGGAGGCGTTTCTTTATTTTTATTACTTGTTACAATTAACGTATTGAAATAGATATGGCACAAATTAATTATGTTTCGAAAGAAGGATTTGAAAAAATGCAAAAGGATTTGTATGAAATGAAATACGTTCAGCGTCCTTTTATTTCAAAGCAAATTGCTGATGCAAGAGATAAAGGTGATTTGAGTGAGAATGCAGAATATCATGCGGCTAAAGAAGATCAGGGATTGTTAGAAGGTCGAATTGCCCAATTGGAAGATTTAATTACCCGCACGCGTGTGATTGATGAAACTAAGCTAGACAATAGCAAAGTGATGATGTTAAGTAAAGTTAGGGTACTCAACCTTACAACTAAAAAGGAGATGGTATACACCATGGTTTCTGATTCAGAAGCAGATTTTAAATCTGGGAAAATATCTATCAAATCGCCAATTGGATCAGGTTTAATGGGTAAAATAGTTGGTAATATTGTTGAGGTTACAGCACCAGCTGGGATTATTAAATTTGAAATTTTAGAAATTAGTTTATAGTTATGGCTACCATTTTTTCAAAAATAATTGTTGGTGAAATCCCCTGCTATAAAGTAGCTGAGACCAATGATTTTCTTGCATTTTTAGATGTTAGACCTTTAACTGCAGGACATACTTTGGTAATACCCAAAGTTGAAACTGATTATATTTTTGATATGGATGATGAGCAATTTGCGGGCTTACATTTGTTTGCTAAAATTGTAGCAAAAGCAGTTAAAACTGCTATACCTTGTAAACGCATTGGGGTTGCAGTAATTGGTTTAGAGGTGCCTCATGCGCATATACATTTGGTTCCTATGAACGAAATTGATGATCTTAATTTTGAAAAAGAACGTGCTGTTTTTACGCCTAATCAATACGAACAAATAGCCTCAAATATTCGTGAGGTAATACTTCAATAATTTTAATTATTTTTTAAGGTTAACTAAAATAGCTTTGGCGTAATAACGTTAAGGCTTTTTAATTTTGCTAGGATTAGCTGCTGCATATGCCTCCCACGAACTTGTTTTTTTACGCGTGGTTTTTGTTTTAGTGGTTTTTGAAACTGCAGCCAACACACTTGAGTTTTGAATGAAATGGCAATAGGCTGCAGCCAAACCATCGGTAGCATCTAAAAATTCTGGAGTTTCTTTAAAGCTCAATAAACTTTGTAGCATACTTGCCACTTGTTCTTTGGTGGCATTACCATTACCTGTAATCGATTGTTTTATTTTTTTAGGCGAGTATTCATTTACCGTCATATCTCTTGTTATGGCTGCAGCAATAGCCACTCCTTGAGCTCTTCCTAGTTTTAACATACTTTGTACGTTTTTGCCAAAAAAAGGTGCTTCAATGGCCAACTCATCTGGTGTATATTGGTCTATTAATGCAGTTACGCGTTCAAAAATACGTTTAAGTCTTAGGCTGTGGTCCTCTAACTTATCCAGTTTTACAATACCTAAACTAATTAAATGTGGCTTCTTTTTTTCAATGCCAATCAATCCATAACCCATAACAACTGTACCTGGATCAATACCTAAAATTATTTTGTCGTAATTTTTTATCTGCGCTAAGTTGCCCAAAGTTGTTATGTTTGAAAAGTAATTAATAATTCTATTCACGCAAGTTACAAAACACTTTGATAGCTGAACAGCCATACTTAAAAAAAATTATATCAGTAGTAAAGTTTGCCTTATTACCCATAACATTTGGCTTTATATTTTATAAGCTGTTTTACGCCTACGATTTAGACAGGTTATGGCATGAAACTACAGTGGTTTGGGATGTGAATGCTATTATTTTGTTGTGCTTAACATTGGTTTTGATGTTTTTTAATTGGATACTCGAAACTTTAAAGTGGCGTTTATTGGTTCAAAAAAACGAGAATATCACTTTCTTAGAAGCGTTTCAAGGTGTGCTATCGGGTGTGGCTTTAAATATGGTTACACCTAATCAATTGGGCGACTTTGTTGGTCGTATAATTCACCTTAAAAAGTTAGATAAAATTCGAGGTACTTTAATTACTGTTATTGGCCATACAGCCCAAGTTATTATGACAGCCGCCTTTGGATTATGCTCCTTAATTTGGTTTCTATTTTATAATCAAACTATAACCGAACAGCAAAGTAACACGGCATACTTGGTATTATTGGCATTGGTGATGCTAACCATTATTGCATACCTAAATATGGCTTGGATAGCTAGGCTAAAGATTACTGCTAAAATAAAACCTTACCTTGATGTGTTTAAATTGTATAAACGAAGTGAGTTGGTTCAAATATTGATGGTTTCTTTTTTGCGCTATATTATTTTTTTGGTGCAATATTATTGTTTGCTGATGTTGTTTAATGTTGATTTAACCTTTGCTCAAGGCATGGCTTGTATCATTGCAACACTTTGTGCACAATCTTTTGTGCCAAGTTTTATTCTGGTTGAAGTAGGTATGCGTGGTGCAAGTGCATTGTGGTTTTTTGGAATGTTTACAGCGGTAGTAAC
>CANHBJ010000010.1 GCA_947459075.1 Bacteroidota bacterium | reverse complement strand
GTAAAATAATCTTTATAAGCAGTTCTGCTTAGTATTTGTTTGATTTGTTGAGGGGTTAAAATTGGGTTTGCTTGTAATAATAAAGCTACTATACCGCTAAACATGGGTGCCGACATAGAAGTTCCGCTGGCTTCGGCATAATAATACTTACGGCTATTTGGGCCAAAGGTGTATTGTGCCACACTTGAGCTGTAATTACTACCATTTGGTGCATAGGAAATATCATACGAATTTACGCCTGAAGCAATGGTCATACCTGGTGCTGCAATATCTGGTTTCATTCGCCCATCGGCAGTTGGTCCAATACTTGAAAAAGGTGCAATAGCATTTGTAGTGGCATATCCAGAATAACTTAGTTGTGCACCTGCTAAATTCCTAAAACTATTTTTTGAAACATAAGCAGCAACAGTTAATGCAGCAGGTGAACAAGACATTTCACCTAAAGTGTATCTGTTGTTTCCATTAGTTGCCCATGAACGTCCGCCATTTACAAAAGCACCATAATATCCATTGTAGTCATTTACATATCCCATCCACGCATCAAACTTGCCTTCATGATATAATTTAATTGCAAGCGAATCGGTTGTTTTACTGTATAAATCCATTAAAAAATGGGTCTTTTGGTTATTAAAATCACTTTGTACTCCAATTAAACTATAATATAATGTATCGCCTAAATAACTAATTAAATAGCCTGTTTTATTACCATTGTTAAGTGCACATACGTTGCCACTAGAATCTACAACATTACCGTTGTGATAAAGCAATAAATTGGCACAAATACTTTTATTATTTTCACCCCAAACATCAACCCAAGTGCGCTTTTCTCCCAATACATTTGGAAAACTCACAAAAGAATAATCGGTACCTGATAAAACAGTATCATTATTGGCCCAATGTATGTTTTCGTCACCATTGTTTCCTGCCGAATTTACAAAGATTTTACCTGGGCCAACTAAGTTATTTAAAGCTTGGCTAAACAAAGAACTACCATCGTTAGGGCCAATTGAGCACCCCCAGCTTAAATTAGCCACAGCTGGTTTTCCAACAGATGCAGCATAGTTAAATATATAGTTAACTGCATCAATAATACTGCTCATTCCTGCACCAGTCCATTCGCTTTTATTTGGTTTTATACCAACAAATACCAAATCGCTTCCGTAGGCTACTCCTCTTCCTCTGGTATTAAATAAACTACCTAGGCCTGATCCAGCTGCAATTCCGCCTACATGTGTACCATGTGAAAATGAACTTACATCATTTCCAACCAATATCATGTTTGCCGTATCGGTTATTTCATTTCCATAATTATAACCTGTTGGGGGTGTTCCATTCTTGCGTTGCTCCCAAACACGCTTTAAACGTAATACATTTCCAAGTGTGTCGTAAAATGTAGGGTGACTGTAATCAAACCCAGCATCTATAATACCAACCACTACATTTTTTCCAGTATAAGCCATTGGTAAGTTAATACCCATTTGTACAGAATCAACCCTGCTACTACGTCTTGCAGGATCCATATTGCTGGCAACAGGCTCGTCTAATTGCACATAAAGTATTCCTTTTAATTGAGTAAGATTAACCATTTGTTTTTCAGGAATTTGCATGGTGTAAATATCACCAGCTTTTGTGCCAATTTTTATCCCTAAACTTACTATTTGTTGTAAATTAATTTGAGCGAGATTTACTTTAACAATAGCAGATAAATACACCGTATTTCCTTGCTTGAATTGAACTAGCTCTTTAGTATGAGTATTATTATTTTGGCTCAGCCATAATCTTAAATTAGGCGATAACTGAGCAGTTTGTTGCCCATATAAGTTTAAAAAACCTAGGCTTGTAATAAGTAGTATAAATCTGATTAGCATATAAAATTGATTGTATGCAACATAAAACATATTCAAAATAAAACAAAGGATTGATATTGAACTTTATGCTAATTAAAGGGAACGTAGCTTATAATACTTACCTTTGTAAGCATAATATTAAAGCATTTGTCGTTTAATCCATATACCACCGATTTACCTGTTACCGATATTATTAATGAGGTAAAATTACACCTAAGTAAACAAAATACACTTATTGTAAATGCGCCTCCGGGGGCGGGTAAAAGCACCCTATTGCCTTTAACTTTATTAGATGAGCCTTGGTTAGCTGGTAAAAAAATAATTATGTTAGAACCACGTAGGCTTGCCGCAAAAACCATAGCCATGCGCATGGCTGATTTATGGGGCGATAATGTGGGCGAAACCATTGGTTATCGGGTTAGATTTGAAAATCGTGTGAGTGCAACAACACGTATTGAAGTGGTAACAGAGGGTATTTTAACACGTATGTTACATTCCGACAACGCACTTGAGGGTGTGGGTTTGGTTATATTTGATGAGTTTCATGAACGCAGTATACACGCTGATGTGGCCATGGCTTTATGTCGCGAAGCCCAACAAATACTAAGGCCCGATTTACGAATGATGGTGATGTCGGCCACGTTAAACATGCCACAACTTACCGCTTTATTAAATGCACCTGTAGCCGTAAGCAAAGGAAGGCAATATCCTGTTGATGTAATTTATGTTGGTGGTCAGGACGAGTTTCTGCTACCTGAGGTTACATCAAGGGTTATTATAAAAGCAGTAAATGAGCACGAAGGCGATGTATTGGTTTTTTTACCTGGTGAAGGTGAAATTAGAAAATGTGCCGAGTTGTTGAAACGTGATTTAAGTACTTTTGCTATACACCCTCTTTATGGGCAGTTGCCACAGCAAGAACAATATTTAGCTATTGTTCCTAATAAGTTTGGAAAACGAAAAGTGGTTTTAGCCACTTCAATTGCCGAAACAAGTTTAACCATTGAAGGAATAAAAATTGTAGTCGATACGGGCTTTGGTCGGTTTTCTAAGTTTGATCCAAAATCGGGTTTATCAAGGTTAGAAACGCTCTCGATTTCTAGAGATTCAGCAGATCAACGAGCGGGGCGTGCTGGACGATTAAGTGCAGGTGTTTGTTACCGAATGTGGACAGCAGCTACCCATCAACGTTTGGCAGAGCACCGCATTCCTGAGATAATGGAAGCCGATTTAGCAGCATTGGTGCTTGATTTAGCTCAATGGGGAATTACCAATATAGAACAACTTACCTGGTTATCTCCCCCACCAAAAACAGCGGTAGCACAAGCCATAGATACATTAACAAACTTAAATGCGTTAGAAAATGGCCGTATTACCGAACATGGTAAACATTTACACCAATTGGCTTGTCATCCACGCATTGCACACATGCTTTTAAAAGCCAAAGAGGATAATGCCGTAGCATTGGCTTCTGATATTGCAGCTATATTAGAAGAAAGAGACCCTTTGCCCAAAGAAACAGGTATAGATATTAATTTACGCATTGAGGCTTTGCGCAGGGCTAGGCAAAACAATAGTTTAGGAAATAAATTTATTCGTATAGAAAAGGTAGCTGAATCGTACCGCAGGATGTTAAATGCACAACCTGATAATGGACCCGTTGATGTGTTTGAAACAGGATTGCTGCTGGCTTTTGCATATCCGGAACGTATTGCATTTGCAAGGCCTGGAAATAATGCGCAGTTTCAATTGGCTAATGGGAAATACGCTACTGCCGGACACAGAGATGATTTAGCCCACGAGCCTTGGCTTGCCGTTGCTCATATTGATACCCGAGATGGTTTGGGTAAGATATTTATGGCCTCGCCTTTAAACCCCAAAGATTTACTGCCTATGGTAAAAGAAAAGCAGGTAATTACTTGGGATACGCGCAGAGGTGGTTTAATAGCTAGTAAAGACTTGCGTATAGGCAGTATCGTTTTACAATCAAAACCCCTCCCCAACCCTGACGAAAGTTATTTGCAAGTGGCCATATCAAATGCCATAAAAACCGAAGGCGAACAATTGTTAAGTTTTGATGAAAAGATGCAACAACTGCAAAATCGTATTTTAAGTTTACGTAAATGGAATCCAAATGAAGGTTGGCCCGAAGTAAGCACATCAACCCTATTATTAAACAATAGTGATTGGTTGATGCCTTACCTAATAAACATTAAAAAGCCAGAAGATTTAAAAAAAATAAACCTACATGATGCATTATTAAATAGTTTAGATTGGGATATGCAACAATCATTAAGTGAATTGGTTCCAACTAAAATTAATGTACCAAGCGGTTCAGCTATTGAGGTGATTTATTTGCCTAACGGAGAAACGCCAATATTATCAGTTAGGTTGCAAGAAGTATTTGGTTTGGCCGATACACCAATGGTTAATCATGGTAAAATTTCAGTTGTTATGCATTTGCTTTCTCCTGGTTTTAAACCTGTGCAAGTAACATCTGATTTACGCAGTTTTTGGAACAATACTTATTATGAAGTGAAGAAAGAACTACAAAGGCGTTACCCAAAACACGCATGGCCTGACGAACCATGGGAAGCTAAGGCAGTTGCCAAAGGTGGCGTTAGGAAATAAAAACTGCCGAATACCTTAAGGTATTCGGCAGTTTTGTTTGGCTTTAACTGATTATTGTTTAATTAACTTTTTAACAGCAATTACTTCTACTCCGCTCTTAACGGTTACAAAGTAAATCCCATTGTTTAAGTTGCTTATATTGATATCGTTGCCAACCCCAGTTAATATTACTTTTCCAGTAATGTCATTTAATTCATAGCTAATTAAACCCGTGTTGTTTGCTTTAATTACCGCAATATTTGAAGTTGGATTAGGATACAAACCAATACTTGCCGAGTTTTTAAATATATGTTTAATACCCGTATTTAGTGGTGTTGATGCCAATTGAACCTCATCAATGGTAAATTTACTTCCTGCAACTTCAATTGGCCCTCCCTCAGTATTAGATGACATAAAGCTTACTCTTAAAGTATCGGGTTGGTTAAAAGCAAATAGCGGAATAGAAGCTTTGGTGTAAATTGATTTTGCACCAATTTTCAAAAAACCACCACCAACAGATGTTCCATTTCCTCTTAATTCTACATACACAGCAGCCGAGTCGTCTGCAGAAGCTGCGTTGTATTTGTACCAGAATACTAATGTATCGTTAAGGCGAGTATAAGGTAATCCGCCAAATGGATCTCCGTTATCATTGTAATTAAAGTTAAGTAACATGGCCTGTCCTATATACCCATCTTGGTAATCTATGGTTTCTAACTCTACACCATATAAACCTTTATATCCTGTTGTTCTTGATATGCCTTCACCACCACTCCACCAATCGTTTAGACTGTTTAATGAAGTAGTAGTCCAACTATCAAAATTTCCATTGGTAATGGTTTGGGTGATGTTAGAGCCTGTTAAAGCCAAATCATCAAACATAATCCAACTGCCTGGTGTTACGCCCACTTCTGCAATCACATTACTTGATGCAGCAGCTATAATAACACTATCAGGTGTTACTGTTAAGTTTTGAATAGGGAACGAAAAGGCAGTGTAAGCACTCTTAATTCCTGTAAACTTATATTCAGTTTGCGAAACAACCACCCCATTTTTCTTAAATAAAACCAACATAACAGCCGAATCGCCAACGGCAATATTTGATTTAAAATAGCCTGTCATATTTTGAGGTGATTGGCTAAATGCTTGCCCTCCCTCGCCTGCCAAAGGGTCGCCTTCAGTATTTGCAAAATAAGCAAAAGCGGTATCGCCATTTTGCGAAACCAAGGTTTCTAATTTAATGGCAAATCCAGACCGGCTATCGCTTGATTTTGTTGCGGTAAATTTCCCGTTAACCAACCTCCACGCGTTATTTGATGTGGTCCAATTGTTGGGCTCCTCTATGTTTATTGTTTCCCAATTTTCCATGGCGCCATTAGGAAAAAATTGTGCATTTGCTGCTGCAGCAATTCCTATAACTGCAAAAGCTGTTAGTAAATGTTTATTCATGATTTATGAGTTAAAGTGTCTACAAATTAATATAACTTAAAATTAATTAAGTATGACATTTATTTTATAAATAATAAAATATTACATTTAATAGATGAATTAATAGAAATAAAATACAATTACCTTAATTAATTGCTTGTACACTTTATGGATTAAATTGGATCGTATTTATCATCAACATCTAGAGGTAAATGATCGATGTCGTGTTTATGCATTAGAGATAATAAGCTCGTGAACCTTGCCTATTTATAAAGAAAAATATGTCAATCTATTTTGCAGCTGAATTATTGAGGGTGTTACCACCTGGTTTATGATTGCGGTTAAACGGTTTCTTTTTAAACGGTTTTTTAAACCCTGTATGATTGCTTTTTATTTTCGCATCAGGATTATAGGTAGGTTGTTCACCTAGTTCTGCTGGTAAAACCAACTTAATTACTTCATACCCAATTAAACTTTCAATGCCCGAAAATTTACGTTGATCTTTTGGTGTAATAAAAGTAATGGCTGTGCCAGTGGTTTCGGCACGTGCGGTTCGTCCAATGCGGTGCACATAATCTTCAGGATCTGGAGGAACATCATAATTAATTACCAAACTTACTCCATCAACATCAATACCTCTTGATAGAATATCAGTGCCAATTAATACTTGTAAATCGCGGTTACGGAAAGCACGCATAATTTCTTCTCGTTCTGCTTGCTCCAAATCGCTATGAAAGGCTTTAATGGTAAGCTTGTTGCGTTTTAATTCACGCTCTAAATCTTTTACTTTATCTTTAGTACTGCAAAAAACAATTACACTTCCGTGCTCTTTGTCTTGCAATAAATGTTTAACCAATGGTGTTTTTTGCGTATCGTAAACCATGTAGGCTTGTTGCAAAATGCCAGCGGCTGGCTTGCTAATGGCTATGCTTATTTCTTCTGGCTGATTGAGTATTTTGTTGGCCAGTGCCCTTATTTTAGGTGGCATTGTAGCAGAAAACAGTAGGGTTTGACGCTCCTTAGGTAAGTAATTAATAATTCTTACAATGTCGTCATAAAATCCCATATCCAACATTCTATCAGCCTCATCTAAAATAAGGTACTTAATGCTGCTCATATTAACCGAACCGCTTGAAGTTAACATGGCAATTAACCTACCTGGCGTGGCAATTACTATATCAGCCCCTTCGCGCATGGCTTTTTGTTGTTGCGAAAATATTTGACCATCGCCACCACCATAAACAGCTGCCGAGCTAATTCCTGTAAAGTAAGCTAATCCTTCTACTTGTTGGTCTATTTGTTGAGCTAACTCGCGGGTTGGAGCAATAATTAATGTGCTTAATTTACCTATGCCATCATTTACAATATTGCTCATAACGGGTAATAAGTATGCAGCCGTTTTACCAGTACCGGTTTGTGCACAAGCAATAAGGTCTTTATTATCTAGCACCACGGGAATTGCTTGTTCTTGTATTGGAGTTGGTGTATCAAAACCCATGGCATCAAGGCCATCTAGTATGGTTTGATTGAATTTAAAGTCGTGAAATGTCAAAAGTTGTATACTAAATTAGTTCGCCAATATAACATAATTTATGCAATTGATGGGAGTTGTTTGTTACTTTTATGTTGTTTGTAAAGATTACCATTTTGCAACAACCTAGTTCAAATTTGTCATTAATTATAATTAATTTTGTTTATTCATTTTAAAATCAGGATACTCCTTATGAAAATTTGAATATTCATATTAAATTTGGCTATTGCTTTAATAAATTAAAAAAAATATTAAAGTGGTTTTACCAATAAAATTTAGATCATAAATGTCCGTTCAAGATAACCAAACATCAACACATACTAAACTAACTGCTCTTTGGGCACTTAGCGAAAGTGGACTTGGCGGGTTTATGCACGCACTTAAAATCCCCTTTACCGGATTTTTCCTTGGTGGTTTTGCCATTGTTATTATTTCACTTATTGCACACCATACGCAGCATAAAAGTAAATCAATTTTGCAAGCTACTATCTTGGTTATCTTGATTAAGGTCTTGGTTAGTCCGCACTCGCCACCAATGGCATACATTGCTGTAGCTTTTCAGGGTTTATCGGGTATGGCAATGTTTAAATTAATACCAAATACACGCTTAGCTGCGGCATTATTTGGGTTGATTGCTTTAATGGAAAGTGCTTTTCAAAAGTTTTTGGTTATGACATTAATCTTTGGTCAATCGCTTTGGGAAGCGTTGGATTTATTTGTAAATGCCATATTAAAAGATATGTCTTTTATTGCCAATTTTTCATTTAGTTTTTGGTTAATTGTTTTGTATACAGGTATTTATAGCGTTTGGGGTTTGGTAATAGGCATTTGGGCAGGTGGTTTACCTAAGCAACTATACCATAAATCGGATGAGGTTTTGTTTCAATTGCAAAACCTTAACTACACACAAAACGATCTATTGGCTTACAAAAAAAACAAACATAAATTCAAATTAATTGGCGCATTTTTTCTGCTGCTTTTTGTTGTTTCTGTTTTTGCCATGCAAGGTTTTGGCGGTAAAGCAATCTATGCTATTTTACGTTCTTTGGCTGCCATGCTACTGATATTTTATGTTCTAAACCCATTCTTAAAATGGGCCATAAAAAAGTGGGCCAATAAACAACAACACCAGCACAAACAAACCCTTGCACAGTTGGTTGATTTAATGCCTAATTTTAAAAACAACCTTGCTCCTGCATTTAAAATTGCGCAATTGCAAAACAAAGGGCTAAAAGTATTTTCTGCATTTGTAGTTAATTTAATCGTGTTAAGCTTATATAAAAACAACTAAAATGGTTAATCAAATTTTTATTTTAAGTAAACCCGTTAAATCAGGAAAAACAACTTTACTAAAAAGTTGGGTTGATGCACAAGATAATATAGGCGGTATACTTACTCCAGATGTAAACAACAAAAGGATGTTATATGATATAGCAGAAAAAACATATTACACTTTTCAAACCTATAATAACGAAAACAGTATTGGTATTGGACGGTTTTTGTTTGAGAATGATGCTTTTAATACCGCCCAAGATATTTTGTTGCATGGTTTAAATAAACAACACAGTTGGATGATAGTGGACGAAGTTGGTCCTCTGGAAATCATTGAAAAATTGGGTTTAGAACCACGCCTAACTCAATTAATTCATGCGTATAAAAATCACCAAGTAGAAGGTAATTTGTTATTGGTTATAAGAGATTATTTATTGCAAGATGCCATTGATTATTATCAAATACATCAAGCTGAGTTATTGGATGAAAGTTTTTTTAAAACCGATTCCTTTAAGCATAAAACAACACAACAAAACCTAATTGGATTGGTATTATGTGGTGGCAAAAGCAAAAGAATGGGGCGCGATAAAGCATTTATTACTTACCACAGCAAACCACAATATGCGCATGTTGCAGATTTGATGCAACCATTTTGCGATGATGTTTATATATCATGTAATGAGCAACAAAAGGAGGAGATTTCTCAGTATTATAAGTGTATTGAGGATAATGCGACTCTTGAAAATGTTGGACCTTTAACCGGTGTATTAAGTGCATATAGACTATTGCCTCAACAAAGTATAATGGTAGTTGGTTGCGATTACCCCAACCTAACCTACACCGAATTAAGGGTTTTGCTTGACGCACGAGAATCTGATATTGATGTGGTGTGTTTTAAAAATACCGACACCAACTTTGAAGAACCTTTATTGGCTATTTACGAAAAACAATGTGCCCCACTCCTATTAAAATTTTACCAAAACGGAGGACAATCGCTAAGTGAGTTTATAAAAACCGTGCGTAGTAAAACCATTACGGTTGAAGATAATGATAGGTTGAAGAGTGTAGATAGTTAATGTAGGATTTAGCTTTTAAAGGTAGGTTATAATTGCTATGTGATTTTTTAATTAATAAAGCTATCTGTTTTAATTTCCATAACGTTGTTTATTAATTTTGAGAAGGTATGTTTTACCCATAAGTTACCCTGGCTATCTTTCCATCTTTCTCTATAAAGCCCTTTTACAAAAGATAGTTTATTGTCTTTATATTTTAAAGAATCCCAATTTTCTTCCGAAAAACCTGCTCTATAATGAAATACAATGTATTGATTGAAAGTATCTAATTCTAATCCTATTATTTCCGACAATTCCTTGTTATAAATGTATTTATTCAATTTGGGAGAATAATTCCAAATCCAGTAATTACAGCCTCCTGAACCACAACCATAAAGTACAGAAATATCTTTGTATCCATCAAAATTCCAATCAATAAGCTCAAATTTATTCTGCTCGATATCTTTATTAGCAATGATTTTTTGTACCAGTTTATTACTGGAATAAACACCTATGGTTTTGAGCAGATCACCTGCACTATCCATATTAAATTTGAAACTGAATGTATTCCATCCACCAATCTTTGTTGGCACAATAGAGTCATCACTTACGTTTAATAAGGTCCTATTAGCATTAGAAATAGCATAGTTAGTATCTACATTGTACTGATTATCATTAATTGATTTGTTAGTTGATAGGTTACAAGCGCAGCATAGTAAAGTTGTTAGAAATAAAATTAAAGGCACCTTCATGTTTAAAATTGGGTAGTTAATGATTGAAAGCTAATATAATTAAAATTAATTTCATATTTAGTAATTGGTATTGTATACATCCCTTCCAAGCTGCATTCTTCGAGCACAGCACTTATTTGTTCAACCCTACTATCCCATTAAACCCAAATATTTCCTTTATAAACGTTTTTACTCGGAACAACAACCATAAATCACAATTAAGTTTTTACTTTCGTGGTGATGACAAAACCAAGTGTAAACAGCGTAAACATAACACGCATTACTAACAATCAACCCGAACAAACCCTTGATTTATTAGCCGTGGAAGAACCTATGGAAATACGTTTGGGTTTTGGGCCAATAGATGCACGACAACAAAAAAGTGTTTCGGTTACCATGCGTACCCCTGGAAACGATTTTGAATTGGCGCTTGGCTTTTTGTTTACCGAAGGTATCATACAAAACCCAACTGATGTTTATAAAATACAATACTGCAATGAGCTAAACACCCAAGAAAACTTAGAAAATATAGTACGTGTAGAGTTAAATCCTAATTTGGATATTGACCTGAGTAAACTGCAACGTAACTTCTACACCACCAGCAGTTGCGGGGTTTGCGGTAAAGAAAGTATAGAAGCCATTAAAACAAATTGCATGGTGCAGCAACTGGATTTAAACTTTAAAATTAACCCACAAACCATAACCCAATTGCCCGATAAGTTGCGGGCACAACAAAGTGTTTTTGAACATACAGGTGGTATACATGCTTGTGCTTTGTTTGATGCTTTGGGTAATTTATTGTTGTTGCGCGAAGATGTGGGCAGGCATAATGCATTAGATAAGTTAATTGGTGCAGCGATAAATTCACCTACAATTCAACCCAATAAAACTGTTTTGTTATTAAGTGGACGTGCCAGTTTTGAGTTGTTGCAAAAAGCAGCCATGGCTAGCATACCTGTTGTTTGTGCTGTAGGTGCACCAAGCAGTTTGGCGGTACAAACAGCACAATCGTTTAACATTACTTTGGTTGGTTTTTTACGTAATCAGCGTTTTAATATTTACTCAACCCCACAACGTATAACCCTATAATTTATGACTGCCATTAAACAACAAGAAAACAAAATTTTTAACCTGGCTACCGAAGTGATTAATTTTACTTCGTGTAACTTATTTTTAACTGGAAAAGCCGGAACAGGTAAAACTACTTTTTTAAAACAAATTAAAGATCAGTCGCAAAAAAATATAGCCATTGTGGCACCAACTGGTGTTGCAGCTATTAATGCGGGTGGTGTTACCATGCATTCTTTTTTTCAATTGCCCTTTAATTTATACCTGCCAGCTGCAATCAATATTTTTGGCAATAACGCTATGGTTGATAAGCACCAACTGCTAAAAAACTTAAGATTTAACAAAGAAAAAACAGAGTTGTTAAACGAATTGGAGTTGCTTATTATTGATGAGGTAAGTATGGTGAGGGCCGATTTATTGCAGGCCGTAAATGATATTTTGCAGTATGTGAGGCAAAACAATAAGCCTTTTGGTGGAGTTCAATTGTTGCTTATTGGCGATTTATTTCAACTCCCTCCTGTTGTATCTGAAGATGAATTGGAATTGATGCGAAAGGAATATGAAAGTCCATTTTTTTTTAGTGCGCCTGTTATACGCGAAAATCCTCCTTTGTTTATTGAGTTAAAGGAAGTGTATCGCCAAAAAGAAGCTTCGTTTATTAACTTGTTAAACAACATTAGAAACAATACACTAACCACCACCGACCTGGATATATTAAGTAGCAGGCACGCTTCAAACCTAATAAACGAAACACCCAAAGGTATTACCCTTAGTACACACAATCGTATGGCCGATGCAATTAACCAGCGCGAGTTGGCCAAACTGCCTGGTAAAACCACCAAATTTAGCGGGTCAATAAATGGCGATTTTTCAGAAAAAGCTTTACCTACCGAAATGGAATTGCAGCTAAAGCCAGGTGCACAAATCATGTTTATTAAAAACGATTCGGGAATTGAAAAACGTTTTTATAACGGCAAATTGGCTACTGTTAAATACGTTAGTGCCGAAACCGTTAGGGTTGAGTTTAATGATACGCAAGAAATATTTGAAATAGAGAAAGAAAAGTGGACCAATATTAGGTACACATTAAACAAAGAAACTAACAAACTAGAGGAAGAAGAATTGGGTAGTTTTACGCAATACCCTATTCGTTTGGCTTGGGCTATTACCATTCATAAAAGTCAGGGGTTAACCTTTGATGATGTGGTGATTGATGCAGGAAGTTCTTTTGCTGCAGGCCAGGTTTATGTGGCTTTAAGTCGATGCCGTTCACTTAACGGCATTAGTTTATTATCGCACATTACACCAAGTAGTGTGCAATCTGATTCACGTATTTTAAATTTTGCACAACAAGAAAACAGTACAAGTTTTATTGAACAAAAGTTGCAAGAAGAGAAACCGAAATTTGCTGCACTATTGCTTTTAAAAACATTTGATTGGAGTAAACTAATGGTTGGTATTCATTATTATTACGAACAAATAAACAGCAAAAAATTGCCCGAACAGGAGATGATTAAAAGTGTTGCTTCTGTTTTGTTAGATAGGGCAAAAGAACAACAACAAACTGCCGATAAGTTTGTAAAACAGCTAGAGGAAATCCTTCAACATCAACCCATAAATGGTACTTTGTTAAACGAGCGTGTTACCAAAGCCAAGCTATATTTTGCAAAAGTTATACATGATGAATTGATATTGCCAATTGAAAAAATAAAATCGTTTTTAAATGGCAAAGTAAAGGTTAAACAATTTTCTCGCGATACAGAGGAATTGGATATGATGTTTTGGAAAAAACTAAATGAGGTGCAGCGCATTACTTTTGGCGATTTTACTTTTGATATTCCACTTATAGAGCGAAAGGTAAAAGCCAATAAAGCGGTATCAAACAAAACAGAAAAAGGCAATACCAAATTGATTACACTTGAGTTTTACCAAAAAGGCATGGATATAATTGCCATTGCCAAACAGCGAGGCATCACCACCGGAACAGTAGAAAGCCATTTGGCCGATTTTATAAGTACTGGGCAAGTTAATGTGTTTGATTTTTTATCGCAGCGAGATATTGATGAGATACAAAAGGCAGTTGTTGAACTTGATACCACCGATTTAAAACCTATTAAAGTAAAGTTGGGCGAGGCATTAAGTTACTCGCAAGTAAAAATGGGACTTAGTTATTTAGCAAAAGTTAAATCTGTAGATGCTTTGTAAAATCGAACTACTTCAATTATTTTAGATTTAAATTTGAAATAAATTTTACAACAAAAACCCACATGAAAATACGTATAAAAGGAAACAGTATTAGGTTGCGTTTAACTCAAACGGAGGTGGCCAACTTTGCTAATAATGGTTATTTGGAAGAACATACTGAGTTTGGAAACGCCACATTTACGTATGCATTGGCCAATGATGCAGAAGTACTGAATTTAAGTGCAAAAATGGAAGGAGCTAAAATTACCATGCAAGTCCCTCCTGCTTTGGCTAAAAATTGGACAAGCACGAATGAAGTTGGATTTCAGCACAAACTTTCACTTAATAATGGTAAGGAGTTGTTTTTATTGGTTGAAAAAGATTTTGTGTGTTTAGATAATACCTTCGAAGACCAAAGTGATAATTACCCCAATCCCAACGCCCACTGTTAAGTGCCAAGTTTTGCAGTATAAAACGAAATAAGAAAAATCTTAAACCTCCGTTTTTTTTATGGATGACTCATATCTAAGAACAATGTGATATAGCTTTGGCTAGGGATTGGTAATTAGATACTAGAAATTTCTGTATATAGTGCCAACTCTACTAGGTAAATATATGAAATTGAATCAAGGCCTATTTAACTTCAATGGATTGACATTGTTGTGCTGAACATATCCTGACACCAAACTAATTTGAAAGGGGGTATTTATTTTTACATAAAAAATATTCAATATTAAAATCTATAATTTTACGGAAACAAATCATATCAACATCAAACCTAAACCATGCTCACCGATATCAACCCCAAATTACCCATGCGCAATATCAATACCACCCGCGAATATTATATCAATAAATTGGGTTTTGAGGTATTTGGCAATTATCAATTAACAGACTATTTAATGGTACAAAAGGATAACATCCAAATTCACTTTTTTGCGCATAACACTTTAAATCCTATTGAAAACTACGGACAAGTATACATCCGCGTAAAGGATATTGATGCCTTTTACCAATCGTTATTTGATAAAAAAGTTGTAATTCATCCCAATGGACATTTGGCCACAAAACCATGGGGACAAAGAGAGTTTTCTTTATTAGACCCAGATAACAACTTGCTTACATTTGGGGAGACAATTAATTAGTTAGTACTTTTTAAAGATACAACCCTCCTATTTTTTGTTTACCCTTTTCATTACTTTTGAATCATGGCGCATAACAATCCAAATCCTGAAAACCCAGAAGTATTTTTGGATATAAAACTTACCGAACCCAAAGAAACTGCTGCTGGCATTCCTGCGGTAATATCTGCGGTTAAGCATGTGTTTAGCGAAATGGGCCCTATAAGAGGCACAAACGCTTTGCTTAAGGTAAACCAAAAAGATGGATTTGATTGTCCTGGTTGTGCTTGGCCCGACCCAGATGATGAGCGCTCGCCCATTGCCGAGTATTGTGAGAATGGAGCAAAAGCTATTGCAGAGGAAGCAACAACTAAAGCATTATGGGCTAATTTTTTTGAAGAAAACAGTGTAGCTCAACTTGCCAATTTAAACGATTATGAAATTGGCAAAAAAGGTCGCGTAGCACAACCTATGTATTTAGCTAAAGATGCCACAAATTACAAACCTATTTCGTGGGAAAATGCATTTGCACTAATTGCAAAAAAACTTAATAATTTACCTTCGGCTAACGATGCTATTTTTTATACATCAGGAAGAACAAGTAACGAAGCAGCATTTTTATACCAACTTTTTGTGCGCGAATTTGGCACCAATAACTTACCAGATTGCAGCAATATGTGTCACGAAAGTAGCGGTGTCGCATTAAACGAAAGTGTTGGTATTGGTAAAGGATCGGTAAAATTAGAAGATTTTTACGAGGCTGAAGTCATTATTATTTTGGGGCAAAATCCAGGCACTAATCACCCCCGTATGTTAAGCGCTTTACAAAAAGCAAAAGCAAACGGTTGCACCATTATTTCCATCAACCCACTTAAAGAAACGGGTTTAATGGGATTTAATAATCCGCAAAAACTAAATGGGGTATTGGGTATAAAATCGCAGTTAACAGATATTTATTTACAGGTAAAAATTAATGGTGATTTAGCTCTTTTAAAAGCTATAGAACAATTGCTTTGGTATGAAGAGCAAAAAAATCCAGGTTCGGTATTTGATTTAGATTTTATACAAAATCACACCCATGGTTTCGAGCAGTTGAAAAACGCTTTCCATCAACATAATCTAAACGAATTAAGTGAGGCCTGCGGTATTTCTATTGATGACATCATTAAAACTACGGATGTAATTAAGCATAAAAAGAAAATAATTGCTTGTTGGGCTATGGGTTTAACCCAACACAAGAATGCCGTTGATACCATTAAAGAAGTAGTAAACTTATTACTTTTAAAAGGCAGTATTGGTAAGCCTGGTGCTGGAACCTGCCCTGTTCGTGGGCACAGCAATGTACAAGGCGACAGAACCATGGGTATTTATGAGAAGCCTTCTAAAGCATTTATTGATAAACTAAACAGTGTATTTAATATTAATGCACCATATGAACATGGTTATGATGTAGTAGATGCCATTAAAGCAATGCACAATGAGCCAGGTAAAGTATTTATTGCTATGGGTGGCAACTTTTTATCAGCCACACCAGATACCAAATACACTGCCGAAGCACTAACTAATTGTAGCCTTACCGTACAAATTAGTACCAAATTAAACCGCAGCCATTTAATAACAGGACAAGAAGCATTGATACTTCCAACCTTTGGTAGAAGCGATAAAGATGTAAATGCGGATGGAGAAGTGCAAATAGTAAGTTGCGAAAATTCTATGGGTGTGGTGCAGTTAAGTAAAGGAAGTTTAAAACCAGTAAGCAATCTGTTATTAAGCGAAACAGTTATTGTAAGCAAATTGGCTCAGGCTACATTTGGCAATAAAACCCAAACACCTTGGCATTTATATCAACAGCACTATAACCATGTGCGCGATGCAATAGAAAAAACCATTGCAGGTTTTGAAAATTATAACATGCGTGTGCGCGAACCTGGTGGTTTTTATTTGCCTAATGGGTCTCGCGAGGGTAAGTTTAACACCTTTACAGGAAAGGCTAACTTTAATGTGGGGCAATTAACTTTTAATAAATTGGCTGATGATGAATTGCTAATGATGACCATACGAACCCACGATCAATTTAATACCACCATTTATGGATTAGATGACCGTTACCGTGGAATATACAATGAGCGCAGGGTAATTTTAATGAACGAAACGAACATTACTAAACTAGGTTACAAGGCTGGAGATGTGGTAGATTTATACAATTACCACGATGGTGTAGAGCGTGTAGCACATAAGTTTATGATCGTTGCTTACAATATTCCTGAACAATGTTGTGCCACTTATTTCCCTGAAACAAATGTATTGGTTCCTATTAATTCGGTGGCTGATAAAAGTAATACACCTACCAGTAAATATGTTGTGTTAAAACTTAAAAAACATGTGGAGTAACTTCTATTACATCTAATTTTGCTCCTGTCTACCTACCCATTTCAGATGCTATTAAAATTATCAAATAAATAAATGACCAAAACACTGCTATGTATACTTGGCCCAACTGCTGTTGGCAAAACTGCAACTGCAATTCAATTGGCCCAACAGTTAAATACCGAGATTATATCGGCCGATAGCAGGCAGTTTTTTGAAGAAATAAGCATCGGAACAGCTAAACCTACTAACGATGAATTAGCTCTTGCAAACCACCATTTTATAGGTCATTTAAGTATTCATGAACCATACTCAGCGGGAGATTTTGAGCGTGATGCTTTGGCTAAATTAGATGAGTTATTTAAGCAGTATGATGTGGTATTAGCCGTTGGCGGTAGTGGTTTATATGTTAAAGCATTAATTGATGGTTTGGATGATATGCCAAAAGCTGATGAAACTTTACGTAATGAATTAAACGCACTTTATGCTATGGATGGCATTACACCTCTACAGCAAAAATTATTGGATTTAAACGATACGTTATACCATCAAACAGAAATACAAAACCCACAACGTGTTATGCGCGCTATTGAAGTGGCAATAGCCATGCAGCAAGGTTTTGTAGCCAATAGAAAAAAACATGCGCGCAACTTCAAAATAATTAAGGTGGTGGTTGATTTGCCAAGAGATATTTTATATGATAGAATTAATAAGCGTGTTGAGGTAATGATGCAAGAGGGTTTGCTAAAAGAAGTTGAAAAAATGCTGCCTTACCAAGATTATTACGCTTTGCAAACAGTAGGATACAAAGAGCTGTTTGATTATTTTAAAGGCGAACACAGTATAGAAAAAGCCATTGATTTAATAAAACAACACAGTCGTAATTATGCCAAACGACAAATTACTTGGTTTAAAAAAGAAGCACCACAAAATTGGTTTGCACCTAACCAAGTAAAAGAAATATTAGCCTTGCTGAACGATGCAAATAATTAAACAAAACCAACAACAAACTACTAATTGGAGTGGAGGCACAACCACACCATTATTTATTTTTCCTGTTGATTCAGATTATGCATCACGAGATTTTTTATTTAGAATTAGTACAGCAACTGTCCAAACAGCAACCTCAATATTTACTGATTTAACGGGCTATCAACGCATTATTATGTTGTTGCAGGGTAATTTAAGCATTACACACAACAACGAGGTTACGCATCATTTAAAGCCACTTATCCCCCATTTTTTTGATGGTGCTTGGAAAACAACAGCAATTGGTAAGGTAACCGATTTTAATGTGATTTTTAAGCCAGAGATTAAAGCCCATATTGATGTTGTTTTAATGTCAGCAAACCAATCAAACCAAATACAAACAAGTAAAGATTTTATTTGCCTTTATTTAGCAAAAGGACAAATAACCATATGGGAGAACCAACAAGCATACAACGTATACGAGAATGATTTTGTGTTATTGGATGGTGAACAATTACACCTCGATGCAACAGCAGAAAGTATCATAATAAAAGTTACGATTCAGTTTTAGCATCGTCAGTTTCGCATTCTTGCTCGCCACCGCAGCATGGCATTACGTTTTGGTTACACACTTTACATTGGTAATGTCCGTGTATATATATAAAACCATTGGTATTGCCACAGTATGGGCAACGTTCAAACCCAAATTGCATATCTAGTTAGTTATTAAAAAGTGAGCTTCTATTTCGTAACGCAGTTTTAATTTCTGCATTTCAATCGGTTGTCCACCCGATTCGCTATTTATATCCATGGCTACATTAGACTTTAAATACATGGGTTGCATGTACCCCATATTATTATCCCTTTCACGAATTAATTGAATTTCACCAGTTTGTTTACCTATTGCAGCAAGCAATAAATCAGCTTTTTCTTTGGCTGCTTTCAATGCTTCCACCTTTACTTTTCGTCTGTACTCTTCCATTTTACTATGGCTAGTGCGTTGTATATGTATGTTCTCAATGCCTTTTTTGTCTAACATCATCACCATTTGGTTGTACTTATCCATATCAGAAAATTTAATGATGTAGGTTTTAGCATTTAAAAATTCACCACGCTTTTGTGTTTTATAATCATAGTCGAAAGTGCCATAAGCACCCTCTAGTGAAAGTAGTTTATTGTCTATTTTCAAACTGTTTATTACCTCCTTAAAGTCATTTTCTATCTTTATAATAGGCTGTTTTTTATCCTCAAACATGAATTCGCGAAGGGTCACACTCACATATATTTCATCTGGAGTAACATCCATTTCGGCACTACCGCTAACTTCTATAATTGGTTTACTAGCATAAACTTGTTGTTGAGCAAAAACTGATAATGGGCCTAAAATAAAGGCTGTTAAAAATGTAAGAATTATTTTCATATCTATTTAAAATTTAGCATTTAGGCAGGTTTTTAATCATCCAAACTTTACGAAATAAATCAATTGGAATACTATTAACGGTATAACTCTGGAATTCGTACCGCTTTAACATAACGGTTACGATAATACGATGCATTTAGGTTATCAATCCGAACACCTTCGCTGGTACTGCTATGTATAAAACGCACAGGTTCTCCTTTTTCAGTAATTACAATTCCAACATGACCAATTCTTCGGCTTCTGCGGTTGCCTCCCCTAAACAAAATTAAATCGCCTTTTTGTATGTTTTTTTGGTTAATGGTAACACCTATTAAACCTTGTCCGGCACTGGTATGGGGTAGTTTTATGTTAAGTTGCTTAAAAACTGTCATGGTATATCCGCTGCAATCAAATCCAGCTGTAGATGCACCACCCCTTCTGTATTTATTACCCATATATTGATGGGCAATGATTACCAAGCTATCTATTCTTGAATTGTTACGGCTATTTCCTTTATAATTAGCGGTAATGGGTTGGGTTGATTTATTGTTTAATTTGGTTTTGGTTTGGTTTAATTTGGTAGTATCCATAGTGATGGATGTAGTATCTTCTGCCTCAATATAAAGCGGTACCTGAGCAAAACCCTTGATGGTATTACAAAAGATAAGAATAAACAGAATAAAAACCGCCTTTT
Organism: Bacteroidota bacterium; assembly: GCA_947459075.1. Taxonomy (GTDB): domain Bacteria; phylum Bacteroidota; class Bacteroidia; order UKL13-3; family UKL13-3; genus UBA6183. The sequence goes on along the minus strand of CANHBJ010000010.1, from coordinate 11,989 downwards.
TTAACATGCTAAGTAAGCAAGATAGGTTGACCTAATTTAAACAAAAAAAATAGGCCTAAAATAGTACTTAACATGCTGTATATTAGAGACAAAAATTTGCTTTTTTGCTGTTTTGCCACTTTACAAGTAGAAATAAAAGCCCTACATTCGCGTTCAGTAACGTAAAAACATGAACATACGCTTAATCGGCATCTGTATTTTTTCTGCTTTATTTCTAACTGGTTGTAGCAAATACCAGAAGGTTTTAAAAACGCCTGATCCTAATAAAAAGTTAGAGATGGCGCAGTACTATTACAACAAAAAAGATTATTACCGTGCATCAACTTTATTTGAACAATTGCAGGATAATTTTAATGGTACGGCCATGGCAGAGAAAGTAATGTATTACAGTGCATATTGTAACTTTGGTTTGCGTGCCTATGCATTAGCAGGTTATCAGTTTAAAACATATTTCGAAAACTTTCCTACTGGTCAGTGGCCCGAAGAGTGTTTGTATATGAATGCATATTGCCAATTTTTAGAATCGCAAAATTATTATTTAGATCAAACTGATACCTATAAAGCAACAGAAGCCATTAAGCTATTTGTAAGTGTTTATCCAGAGAGTAAATATGTAAGTGAGTGTAACGTGTTACTTGACAAATTAAGGGCTAAATTATCAATGAAGGCATATAAAAGCGCCAAGTTGTATTACAATATTGGTGAGTATAAAAGCTCAATTGTGGCCCTTCAGAATGTGATTAAGGATTTCCCAGAAGTACCGCAAAAAGAAGAATTAGATTTTTTAACACTTAAATCATATTATCTTTTAGCCGACAATAGTATTGAAACAAAAAAGTTAGCGCGTTATCAAGAAACAATTGATTTTTGCGGTTACTTTAAAGGTGAATACCCAACAAGTAAATACCTAAGTGAAGCCAAGAATATTTCGGTTAAAGCCGAAAACAGCATAAAGAAATTAACAAAACAACAAAGTAATATACAATAAAATGGCAAACATTAATTACAGCAATGCAGCAACTACTACCGTAGTTAGAGATTTACGCAGGGTTGATTCTCCAACGCACAACATTTACGAGTCGTTGGCAATTATCAGTAAACGTGCGAACCAAATTTCAGCTCAAATGAAAGAGGAATTACATAGCAAATTGCAAGAATTTAGTAACGACAGTGATACTTTGGAAGAAGTGTTTGAAAATCGTGAGCAAATCGAAATATCTAGCTATTACGAGCGCTTACCAAAAGCAGTTAACATTGCTATGGAAGAATTTTTAAACGATAAAATCTATTTCCGTAATCCGGCAAAAGAAAACAAATAGTTTAATCCATTATTCGATACCTAAAATGGTTACATTACTTTGGTAGTGTAACCATTTTGTGTTTTATTTGATGTATGCTAAAAGGCAAGAAAATATTATTGGGTGTTACGGGCAGCATAGCTGCTTATAAGGCTGCAACATTAGTTCGTTTGTTGGTTAAACAAGGTGCCGAAGTTAAGGTATTAATGAGCGATGGTGCCCAAGATTTCATTACCCCACTTACCCTATCAACCCTTAGCAAAAATCCAGTTTACCACCAGTTTGTATTAAACAACCAAGGCGAATGGACTAACCATGTAGAGTTAGCCATGTGGGCAGATTGTCTTTTAATAGCACCTGCAACGGCTAATACCATTGCTAAAATGGCTCATGGTATTTGCGATAACTTGTTATTGGCAACTTACCTTAGTGCAAAATGTGTAACGTTTGTTGCTCCCGCGATGGATTTGGATATGTACGCACACGGTAGCACACAAAACAATTTAACTACCTTAAAAAGTTATGGCAATATTGTGTTGCCGGTTGCTAGTGGCGAACTTGCCAGTGGTTTGATTGGAGCTGGAAGAATGATTGAACCCGAAGAAATAATTAGTTTCTTACAAACACATTTAGTTACTACTCAAGCCTTAAAAAACAAAAAGGTATTGGTAACAGCAGGGCCAACATACGAAAGCATAGATCCAGTACGTTTTATTGGCAACCATAGCAGCGGTAAAATGGGGTTTGCCATTGCCGAAGAATTTGCAAGACATGGTGCTGATGTTACTTTAATATCTGGCCCTACTGATTTGAAAACAAACAACTCAAAAATAAAACGCATAGATGTAACCAGTGCCGATGATATGTTTGAAAAAACATTAAATGCGTTTACCAAGTCGGAAATTGCAGTAATGAGTGCTGCAGTAGCTGATTATACACCCGAGAAAGTAAGCATCACCAAAATAAAAAAGAGTGGTGATGAACTACACCTTAAACTTAAAAAGACAAAAGATATTTTGGCCGAATTGGGTAAGCATAAAACTAAAAAACAAACACTTGTGGGGTTTGCTTTAGAAACAAACAACGAAGTGGCCAATGCAAAACAAAAGCTACAAAAAAAGAATTTAGACTTTATTGTTCTTAACTCGCTGCGCAGCAAAGGTGCGGGTTTTGGGTTTGATACAAATAAAATTACGATTATAGATAAATTGGGTGTGCAAACAGAATATAAACTAAAATCGAAAACAGAAGTGGCACACGATATTGTACAAAAAATAATAGACTTGAAACATGCGTAAATTTGTAGCTTTAATTGCTTTGTTGTTAAGCATTACATCAATTCATGCACAAGACGTAAATTGTAAAACCATTATTCTTGATAACCAAATTCAACTAACAGATAAGCGTATATTTCGTTCTTTAGAGCAAGCCATTAGCGAGTTTGTAAACAATACGAAATGGACTGGAGATAAAATTCAAACCAACGAAAAAATTGAATTAACCATTCAGATTATTCCAAGTAAATACGACCAACAAGGCAATTACATCGAAGGCAATGCACAAATTATATGTCAGCGCCCAGTTTATGGAAGTACCTATACCACAAATACACTAAACATATTAGATGAAGATTGGAAGTTTAATTACGTAGAGTTTCAGCGTATGGACTACAACGAAAATAGCTTTACAAATAACCTAATCGCATTGGTTGCATTTTATGTAAACTATGCCATTGGGTTAGATTACGATTCGTATGCACCATTAGGTGGAACGCTATATTTTAATAAAGCTTTAGGCATAGCCAATCAAGCACAAAGTAGCGATGGTAGCAGTGGTTGGAAACCATTTCAACGTAACATTCGTGCACGTTATAATTTAATTGATAATGCATTAAACCCTCGTTTTGAACCCATCAGACAAGCATATTACAAATACCACCGCCAAGGTTTAGATATAATGTACAAAGACCCCGAAAGTGCACGTAAAGCAATTTTCAGTTGTTTAGAAATGGTTCAAAAGGTGTTTAAAATTGCACCCAATACTGCTATGTTGATTGTTTTTTTCGAAGCCAAAAGTGATGAATTAGTAAATATTTACAAAGGATCATCTCCTACCGAAAAATCTAAAGCAATAGAATTATTGAATGAGATAAATGTAGCAAATATTAATAAGTACGAAAAAATACGAAACTAGAAACGATAACTATTTTCATGATGTTTTTTATTGTTGTTAGTGGTATTGTTTCACATTAAACAAAAGTCGATTAGGATTCATTAACTTATTTATTGTTGAAAATTAACTAGCAAAACTTTGCCTACACTCTCCTATTTTTGGCCATTATATGCTTAAGGAATTACACATACGCAACTACGCTATTATCAAAGAAGTTGATATTACATTTAATAATAAACTAAATATTATTACTGGGGAAACTGGTGCGGGTAAATCTATACTTATGGGTGCATTAGGTTTGATATTAGGCGAACGTGCTGATACCAAATCGTTGATGAATGCCAATGATAAGTGTGTAATTGAAGGCGTGTTTGATATAAATACATACAGTATAAAATCATATTTCGACCAACATGAGTTAGACTATGACACTACCTGTATTTTGCGCAGAGAAATTGCACCCAATGGCAAAAGTCGTGCGTTTATAAACGATACACCAGTAAACTTAAATCAGCTTAAAGATTTAGGATCACAATTGGTTGATATTGTTAGTCAGCACCAAACTTTAGATTTAAACAACAGCGATTTTCAGTTAAGTATTGTTGATGCCATTGCAGATAACAATTTGGATTTAGAACAATATAAATTTAGTTACAAGCAATACAAACAAACTGAAAAGCTGTTATCAGTTCTTATAGATCGTGAAGCCAAAGCAAAAACCGATGAGGATTATTTGCAATTTATTTTAAACGAATTAAACGAAGTTAATCCTTTACCAACTGAACAAGAAGAGTTGGAAAAACAATTGGAAGTTTTAAGCAATGCCGATACCATACAGCAATGTGCTGGTATAGCTTTTGGTGCTTTAAATGCCGATGATCAAGGTTTAATTGAGGTTTTACGCGAAATAAAAGTAAACTTAGGCAATGGTTCAAAACACCATGCTGGTTTGCAAGATTTGGTAAAACGAATTGACTCGGCCATGATTGAATTAAAAGATATTGCTGCCGAATTAGAAAACATATCAGAACAAATCCAGGCTAACCCTAGCGATTTGGAACGAATTGATACACGTTTGCAATTGATATTTAACTTACAAAAGAAACATCGTGTAGCCAATAATAACGAGTTAATTTCCTTTAAATTAGAAGTAGAAGAAAAGTTAAATAATATTAGCTCTTTGAGTGACGAAATTATAAATACCCAAAAGTTATTAAGCGACCTTAAATTAAAAATAAGTAAGCAAGCGGCACAACTTAGTGATAGACGCACCAAGGCTATACCACAAATAGAACAGCGAGTAAACGAATTATTGGTGCAAGTACAAATGCCCGATGCGAAAATTAAAATTAGCCAACAAATTTTAAGCGATGCTTTTAACCCTGATGGTATTGATCAAATTGATTTATTGTTTGCAGCTAATAAAGGATCTAGTTTTCAACCCATAAATAAAGTAGCGAGCGGTGGCGAATTAAGTAGATTGATGCTCTGCATAAAATCGTTAATTAGCGATAAAGTTGCATTGCCTACAATTGTTTTTGATGAAATAGATACAGGAATAAGTGGTGAAGCAGCCATGAAGGTGAGTAATGTGATGAAACAACATGCTGCCAAACATCAGGTAATAGCCATTACGCATTTGCCGCAAATTGCAGGCAAAGCCGATACCCATTTATTGGTATACAAAAACAACGATCAAGACACTACCCAAACCTACATAAAAACCTTAAGTAAGGAAGAACGTATTGGTGAAATTGCACGCATGTTACATGGCGAAAACCCTTCAGATAAAGTATTGGAAGCAGCTAAAGAACTTATCGGATAGTGTTAATTTGCTTGAACAAACCTAAATTTACCCATAAATAAAAAGGCCCCAACTTATTATAAGTTGGGGCCTTTTTGTAAGTTACGTTAACGACTGATTATTCTTTTGTGTCGTCAATATCTGTTGGGGTGTCTTCACCTTTTTCTTCGTTAGCTTGGTCTTCGGTATCTTGCATAGCACGATCAACAATATTATCAATGTTGTTTGGCACAGCATCAATTGGAGTGATAGGTAAGCCATCCTCTCCTATTTCACCTTCGGTTAACTCTTCAGGTTCTTCCACGTAATTAATTTTAGCAACTGATGCAATGGCATCTTTATCATCAATATTAATTAAACGCACACCTTGTGTAACACGACCCAACACGCGTAAATCTTTTACACTTAAACGTATGGTTATGCCTTTTTTAGTCATAATCATAATATCGTTGGTATCATCTACTTCTTTAATAGCTACTAATTTACCAGTTTTATCTGTAACATTCATAGCCATTACACCTTTACCACCACGGTTAGTAATTCGGTAATCTTCAACCTCACTTCGTTTACCCAAACCATTTTCTGAAACAACTAATGCATTAGTTAGTTTAGGATCTTCAATGGCAATCATACCAATTACAGTATCGCCCTCGGCCAAACGAATTGCACGCACACCAGTTGCTGTTCGTCCCATTGGGCGCACACTGCTTTCATTAAAGCGTATGGCTTTACCTTCACGGCTAGCAATAATCATTTCGCATGTACCATTTGTTAAACGAGCTTCAACCAACATGTCTCCTTCACGCACGTTAATGGCATTAACACCATTTGCACGCGGACGAGAGTATGCTTCTAATGTAGTTTTTTTGATGGTACCTTGTTCGGTACACATAACTACATTGGTATTTTTTATGTACTCCTCATCACTTAACGTTTTCACATTTAAGTATGCCATTACTTTTTCTTCGCTGCTAATATTAATTAAGTTTTGTATAGCGCGCCCTTTTGATACTTTATCACCTTCAGGTATTTCCCACACTTTTAACCAATAACATTTACCTTGGTTGGTAAAGAACAATAAGTAATTGTGGTTAGTAGCCATCAATACATGTTCAACAAAATCCTCATCACGTTTTGATACACCACGTGAACCACGTCCACCGCGATTTTGGGTGCGGTATTCACTTAATAAAGTACGTTTTACATAACCCAAATGCGAGATGGTAATTACCACATCATCATTAGGTATTAAGTCTTCCATACTCATCTCATTACCTGCATAAATTATATTTGTTCTTCGTTCATCACCGTATTTCTCCTTCATTTCAAGAAGTTCATCTTTAATGATTTTCATACGTAAACTTTCGTCATCTAAAATTGATTGTAAGTAAGTAATCAATTTCATTAATTCTGCAAATTCTGCTTTTAACTTGTCGCGTTCTAGTCCAGTAAGGGCGCGTAAACGCATATCCAAAATAGCTTTCGATTGAATTTCCGAGAGCTTGAAGTTGGCCATTAACTGAGTACGTGCTTCATCTGGATTAATTGCTTCGCGAATAATTTTGATTACAGCATCAAGGTTATCAATTGCAATTAATAATCCTTCTAAAATATGCGCACGTTTTTGTGCTTCATCTAATTCGTATTTGGTTCTGCGAACAACAACTTCATGGCGATGCTCTACGTAATACTTAATTAAATCTTTTAAATTAAGCATTTCAGGTCTGCCTTTTACCAAGGCAACATTGTTTACATTAAAAGAAGTTTGTAAAGAAGTGTGTTTATATAACTGGTTTAAAATAACGTTTGGTACTGCATCACGTTTTAAGTCAAAAACAATACGCATTCCTTCTCTATCAGATTCATCACGAATATCACTAATGCCTTCAATTACTTTTTCGTTTACCAACTCAGCAGCACGTTCAATTAACGATGCTTTATTTACTTGGTATGGAATTTCGTTTACTACAATTTGCTCTTTTCCTGTTTTACTGGTTTCAAAAATGGCTTTAGCACGCATCATAATACGTCCTCTTCCTGTTTCAAAAGCTTCTTTTACGCCTGCATACCCGTAAATGGTTCCACCTGTTGGGAAATCAGGAGCTTTAACATGCTTCATCAACTCTGGAATGTCAATATCGTTGTTATCAATATATGCAACTATACCATCAATTACTTCGGTAATATTATGAGGAGGCATATTGGTTGCCATACCAACAGCAATTCCACTTGCACCATTAATTAATAAGTTTGGAACTTTAGCAGGTAAAACGGTAGGCTCTTGCAAGCTATCGTCAAAATTTGGTTTAAAATCAACAGTGTTTTTATCAATATCAACCAAAAGCTCTTCAGCCATTTTGCGAAAACGCGCTTCAGTATAACGCATAGCAGCTGGCATATCACCATCTACTGAGCCAAAATTACCTTGACCATCAACTAACATATAGCGCATACTCCATTCTTGCGCCATACGAACCATAGCATCATAAACAGAGCTATCACCATGTGGGTGAAATTTACCTAAAACCTCTCCTACAATACGTGCAGATTTTTTATATGGCCTGTTAGATGCTAAACCTAACTCAGTCATACCATAAAGTACCCTGCGATGAACTGGTTTTAAACCATCACGTACATCGGGTAAAGCGCGGGAAACAATAACCGACATCGAATAATCGATGTAAGCAGTTTTCATTTCATCTTCAATGTTAATATTAATAATTCTGTCTTCAGCCATGCGTATATGTTGTAAATTTTATGCTTTTGTTTTTTGTTTAAACCTTTGCGTGATCTTAACTTAAATAAGTTTTTTAATACTTGGCAAAATACTGTTTTATTGATTGATTTATGTTGTAAAATACCCACATTAATTACCTCTTTTGTGGATAAGGTTTGGTATCGGTTAATACGGCAAATTTATAGCACATTTTTATGCTGTATTATATTGTTTTACAGCAATATGCACAAAATATTAATGCAAGCAAAAAAGCAAAACGTATGAAGAAAAAAAATGGGGATTCTTTTTTCTTTGATATGAATAAAAAAAGCAGGCACATGGCCTGCTTTTTTCATATTGATTAATTGTATTATTTCTTGATGGCTTTTACCACTCTTGATCTACCATCTTGACTAATTTTTATAAAATACAAACCTGAAGCATTTAAATCGTCAAGTTGAATCTTAAGATTGTTTGCACCAAGAACTGGTGTAACCGTTTCATTCTTAACCAACTTTCCAAATGCATCTGTAATTTGAATATCCACTTTGCTGATATTACTTGTTTTATAGGTAATCTCAGTTTCGTCATTAAACGGATTTGGCACAGTTGCGATAACTTCGAAAATGGTGTTTTCAAACTGACTTACCGATAATACATTACTGTAATCAGACTTGCCACTTATATCAACTTGTTTTAATCGGTAGTATAACACATTCGCATTTTTTAGAACCTCTACCGAACTTGCATCTACAAAATTATAATCTGCTCTGCTGGTGCTATTACCTTTTGCTTTTAAAGTACCTATTTTTGTAAATAGATGTCCATCAAGAGAGCGTTCTATATCAAAGTAGTTGTTGTTTATTTCTGATGCAGTTATCCAATTTAAATTAGTTGTTCCTTTTACTAATTTAGCGGTAAATCCTATAAGCTTAACAGGTAATGGACTACTAATATCGCCTAATCCTAAAATACCTAGGTTAGTTACACCACTAACATTAAAACTAAAAGGATTTGTACCTACTGCCGCTGCTGGCGCTCCGGATATATTACTCCAAACACCACCATTGTTTCTAGCAGCAACTGTTTGTACCCTATTAATCCCAAGTTCGTCACTACTATTCCAATTAAATATTATTGATAATAATGAACCTCCTGCGATAGCTTCTTTAACAATATAGGATTTATTAACCACATTAGCAGAAATTGGTGCTCCAGATCCTACATCACCGATGTATGAATTGTAAATACCGTCTATTACTTTAACCGAAATATCATCTACAGTACCCGAATTGGTAATTAATAATGGGGTATATGAAGTAGCTGTACCAACACCAAATATGTGTGCAGATGTTCCTAATGCATTTCTGGTATAAGAGCCACTTCCATTGGTAATTATGTATGATGATGTATTTCCATTTGCAGTTGCTATACTACCTATAACTAAGTTAAAGTTTCCTAATTGCAAGTTTCCAGAAACTAAATCCATAACACCAGTAATAAGTACATTACCAGTTAATGATTTTAAACCTGTTCCATTCATGCGCAATGCATCATAAGTTATACCCGCTACATTTTGTGGCGTAGTACCGCTAAATACTATCAAACCACCTAATGTATTAAATGTTCCATTTACTGTCAAATTACCTTTTAAATCTAATGTATTAGTTGATCCTGTAAATGATAATGTAGCACCAACATCCACTGTAATATTATTTGCAGAAGCTGTTAAAACATCAATTACAGGGTTGTTTAGTGTTCCAGCAGGAATAACTACATTAGTTGTAGCTGTAGGCACACCACCGCACCAGTTACCAGCAGTATTCCAACTTGTACTTACAGCACCTAGCCAAATTCCGCTATTCGTAACTGTTACTTCAAATTCGTTACTGTTTTCGGTAGTACATGTACCATTTTGAACAACTGCACGGAAACGTGTTGTTTGTGTTAAACCACTTGATACTAATGAAGTAGTTGTGTTTGTAATATCATTATATACAATAAATGGTGATACTGCACTTTGCCATTTTACAACATTACCTTGATTGCCTGTTAATGATAAACTAGCAGAACCTGAAGAACAAATACCTGATGTGCCTGAAACAACACCAGCTACTGTTGCTGGATTAACTGTAATTAATGCTGGTGATGAGTTTGCTGAAACACAAGTTCCATTTTGAACTACTGCACGATAATAAGTTGTTGTAGTTACACCTGTTGGAGTGAAAGTTGTTAATGTGTTTGCAATATCTGTTGGGGTTGTAAATAATACATCGCTTGCACTTTGCCATTTTACAACACTACCTGTATCACCACTTAATGTTAACTGTGTTACAATACCACCTGCACATATAGTTTGGTTACTGCTAACCACTCCACCTGCAGAAGCAGGAGTAACAGTTATCAATGCTGATGATGAGTTAACAGGGGTACATGTTCCATTAGTAACAACAGCTCTGTAATAAGTAGTTGAAGTTACACCAGTTGGCGTTAATGTGGTTGTTATGTTTGCAATATCAACTGCGCTTGTAAATGAAGCATTGTTAGCACTTTGCCATTTTGTTACAGAACCAATATTACCTGTTAAGTTTAATGCAGCTACTGTGCCACCAGAACAAATTGTTTGGTTGCTTGATACTGAACCACCAACACTAACAGGACTTACTGTTACTGTATGAGCCACCGATGTGTCAGGTGTACATATACCTGATGTTAATATTGCTCTGAAGCTAGTTGTAGTTGTTAAGTTACCCGGATTGTATGTGATAGTTGTGTTGGCTACGTTTATCCAACCAGATCCACTGTTACTTTGCCAATTGGCAATTGTACCAGTTTGACCACTTAAGGTTAATGTACCTGGAGATGTACCTGAACAAACAGATGCAGTTCCACTTACTGTTCCGCCAACTGGTGCTGGATTTACAGTAATCAATACTGATGATGAGTTTGCAGGTGTACAACCACCATTGGTTACAACGGCTCTATAATATGTATTTAAAGTTACCGCTGTTGGTGTTAATGTAGTTGTTGTATTTGCAATATCAACAGCACCTATAAATGCAACATTGTTTGCACTTTGCCATTTGGTTACCGAACCAATATTACCTGTTAAGTTTAATGCAGCTACTGTGCTACCAGAACATATTGTTTGGTTGCTTGATACTGTACCACCAACACTAACAGGACTTACTGTTACTGTATGAGCAACCGAAGTATCAGGTGTACATATACCTGATGTTAATATTGCTCTGAAACTAGTTGTAGTTGTTAAGTTACCCGGATTGTATGTGATAGTTGTGTTGGCTACGTTTATCCAACCAGATCCACTGTTACTTTGCCAATTTGCAATTGTACCTGTATGACCACTTAAGGTTAATGTACCTGGAGATGTACCTGAACATACAGATGCAGTTCCACTTACTAATCCGCCAACTGGTGCTGAATTTACAGTAATTAATATTGATGAAGAGTTTGCAAGGGCACAAGTTCCACTTGTAACTACAGCTCTATAATAAGTTGATGTAGTTACACCTGTTGGGGTTAATGTAGTTGTTGTGTTTGCAATATCAATAGGTGTTGTAAACAAGGCATCACTTGCACTTTGCCATTTAGTTACTAAACCGACATTACCAGTTAAGGTTAATGCTGCCACTGTTCCACCAGAACAAATTGTTTGGTTACTGCTTACCGAACCACCTACAGAAGCAGGAGTAACAGTAATTAGTACTGATGAAGAGTTTGCAGGTGTACAACCACCGCTACTAACAACAGCTCTATAATAAGTTGTTGTAGTTACACCTGTTGGGGTTAATGTAGTTGTTGTGTTTGCAATATCTGTTGGGGTTGTAAACAAGGCATCGCTTGCACTTTGCCATTTAGTTACCAAACCTACATTACCTGTTAAGGTTAGTGCTGCTACTGTACCACCAGAACAAATTGTTTGGTTACTGCTTACCGAACCACCTGCAGAAGCAGGAGTAACAGTAATTAATACTGATG
>CANHBJ010000009.1 GCA_947459075.1 Bacteroidota bacterium | reverse complement strand
GGCTTGGTATCAATGCTAATATCAACTACATCAATAAAAATTTGTTTAATTCCCCTACGTGTAGGGTTAATAACATGGTAATGTTGTTTAATTTCATCCAATAATTCTAATGAGGCTAAATTCCAAGATGCCCAAAAAACGTAAATGGTTGGGTATTGCAATGTGCTATCGTTGGTGTATGTTTCACCCGTTGTGGTTGGCAATTGAAAAACTGGAAACGTATCAGACAAATGCAAAACACGCTGTGCACTGATTTGATTAGACACCAAGAAGGCTATAGAAATTAGAAGCCATTTAAACATGGCAGCTAAGTTATACCAAATGTGGTTATTTTTTATAATAAGAAGTTTGATTAATGATAATTGTACATGCCGCTGTAACAAATTAGTATCATACCAAGGGTGTTGATTTAAGAATTTAAAGGCATTAATCAATTCGTGTTATATCGGCACCAATTGCATTTAAACGTTTATCAATAAACTGATATCCGCGATCTATTTGCTCAATATTGTTGATGGTACTTGTGCCATTAGCAGCCATCGCAGCTATTAACATAGATACACCTGCCCTGATATCTGGTGAGCTCATGGTAATGCCACGCAATTTTGTTTCGCGGTTGCTACCAATAACCACTGCCCTATGCGGATCGCATAAAATGATTTTTGCTCCCATATCAATTAGGTTATCTACAAAGAACAAGCGGCTTTCAAACATCCATTGATGTATAAGCACACTGCCTTTTGCCTGTGTTGCTGTAACCAATGCAATAGAAATTAAATCGGGTGTAAATGCTGGCCATATGCCATCTTTAATGGTTAAAATACTACCATCAATTAGCGATTGTATTTTATAACTTTCTTGCGATGGCACAAAAATATCATCGCCTCTAAACTCCAACTCTATACCCATTTTACGAAACACATTTGGAATTATACCCAAGTTAGCTATTGAGCAATCCTTTATTAATATTTCTGAATGTGTTGCTGCTGCTAAACCAATAAATGAACCTATTTCAATCATATCAGGTAGCATACGATGTGTGCAACCACCTAAAGAATCAACACCCTCAATGGTTAATAAATTAGAACCAATGCCACTAATTTTACCACCCATGCTGTTAATCATTTTGCACAATTGCTGCAAATAAGGTTCGCAGGCTGCATTGTATATTTGGGTAGTACCTTTTGCCAACGCAGCGGCCATAGCTATATTAGCCGTACCAGTAACCGATGCTTCATCAAGCATGATATAAGTACCTTTAAGGTTTTTGCCGTTTATTTTATAAAAACGCTCTTCACGCAAATGTTCAAATGTTGCGCCTAAACTTTCAAAACCACGTAAATGGGTATCAACTGGCCTACGGCCAATTTTATCTCCACCCGGTTCTGGTATGTATGCCATGCCGAAACGCGCTAGCATAGGGCCAATAATCATAATTGAACCTCTTAATGCGGCACCTTTCTGTTTAAAATCCTCACTACGTAAATATTCAAGGTTTACATCTTTAGCTTCAAAGGTGTATGTATCGTCTGATAGTTTTTCTATCTTAACCCCTAATTCGCCCAAAAGCTCTATCAGTTTTAATACATCACGTATTTGAGGTATATTTTGTATGGTAACCTTTTCGGCTGTTAATAGCACTGCTGATACAATTTGTAAGGCCTCATTTTTAGCTCCTTGCGGAATGATTTCGCCTTTTAATTTATTACCACCGTTTACTTTAAATGAACTCATGTTAATGAATATTTTTACAACTCACGAAGTAACATGATTCGTATTAAGCCAATGTATGTGTAATTGTATTGTTTTACACTTGTAATTGTTAATTGTCGGAAAAAAGATATTAGTTATGAAACAAATCATTAACGGATGTGGTGCGAATGGTTAACTGAAATTAAGGGTTATCAAACAACTTTAATTGCTCAGAAATATGTTACAAGGTAATTTTTATTCAATACAGAAAACCTAGTAAAGAAACTACAAACCAGCATTTACCTAATGTGTAAAAGTAAAGTGTACTCCATTTATTTTCCAGCAGCGCTTAGTTCATCCATTAAATAACCAAGCATCACATCACAACTTCTATTTAAAATATCATACACATGTTCAAAATCTTTCATGTCACCATAATAAGGATCAGGTACTTCTCCATCTTTTTCCAACAAATCAAAATGACGCATCAATAACACCTTGCTATCGGTATCATCGGGCATTAAACGCTTGATATTATTCAGGTTGTTTTTATCCATGGCTATAATGTAATTAAACTCGCTAAAATCATTAGCGTTAAAAGCTCTTGCTTTATGTGTTAATTCAAATCCTCGTTTTAATACAACCGCTCTGCTTCTTTCATCAGGTAAAGCGCCAATGTGGTATGAAGCCGTTCCGGCAGAGTCTACATGGAATAAATGACTAACATCTTGCTCAATTGTTTTTTGACGAAAAACGCCTTCGGCAAGCGGTGATCTGCAGATGTTTCCCAAACAAACAAATAATACTTTAATCATAATGCAAAGTACATTTTATTTAAATTATAACACCAATCATCTGTTTTGATTTATGCCAATTAATAGGCAATCATGTTAAATTTAACTATTTTAGCACCGTGAATAAAATGCCCATCTTAGTTTTATTGTTGTTGATGTTGTGCGCTTGCTCGTACGATAAATACCGTTATAGTTTTTTTGAAGGAAATTGGGTGTTAATTAACTACCTAGACACTGTGCAAAAATACCGTTCTATACAAAAGGCAGGCCCTAAACAGATGCAGGAAATTATTTTAAAACGGCACATCGATTCTATCACCTTTCTATATAACAACACCGAAAGTCAAACATTTCCTTTTTACCATAAAACATCAAATCAAATTGTTATTGATAATTACATTAACAACAAACCTTTAAGTATTTATATAAACGAACAAGCTTATTACCTTAGCTACAAAATAGATAGTGAACAATATGTGTATGTTAAACCTGATGACCGTTTAATTGAAAGTTCAAATGTTAATTTTCCGCCTGTATCATCCCAACGCGTGGTAAATTCAATCATATTTGGAGGTATTTATAAACTAGCTAATAATAATATTCCTGTACAATTTTATACCAATGGAAACATAACTGGTTTAAATCATTATACGTATTATGAAACTTGTATTGGTGGTGATTGCAGAAGCTTTTACGATGGAGATATAGTGCTTATGAGCGGTGATAAGGGCATTGAATATTGTACATGGGAATGGCACGGAAAAACATTGACACTTTTTAAACTTAAAAAAGTAACATCTTCTGGTGAAAAGCCTTATTACATTAAAGCCAATAAGTTATTAGAACTATATAAAATTAAATAATCATTATTATTCAATATCACCTGCATTGACAGATCAGCTAGCCACATTTACCTTAATTATACTTCCATTGCCGCTGCATAAGTTATACACTTATAGGGTTCCAAGCGAAATGGTTGATGATATAGCACCTGGTAAAAGGGTAATAGTACAATTTGGCAAAAAGAAATTTTACAGTGCAATTGTATATCAAATTACACATACACCACCACAAGAATACGAGGCTAAATACATACATGCCATTTTAGACGATTCCCCAATAGTTAGTGAACAACAATTTAGGTTTTGGAATTGGATAAGTAGTTATTACTTGTGCACGCTTGGTGATGTGATGAATGCAGCCCTACCCGCTCCTTTTAAGTTAGAAAGTGAAACACTGGTAATGCTTAATCCAGATGCAGAATTAGGTAGTATTGCGCTTACCGATAAAGAATTTTTAATTACCGAAGCATTAACAGTAGCACCACACTTAAGTATTAGCGAAATAAGTGCAATACTGGATGTTAAGAATGTATTTGGTGTGCTAAAAGGATTATACACAAAAGGCGTTATCGTATATACAGAAGACATTAAAGAAAAATACAAACCCAAAACCATCACTTGTATTAAACTTGCCGATGGTTTAGATAATGAAAAGGCGCTAAGTGAACTATTTGCAAAATTAGAAAAAACACCCAAGCAGCTTGATGTCTTAATGGCGCTTGTGCATTTAAAAAATCAAACCGAACACGTAAGCAAAAAACAGTTAATTGAATTTGGCGATTTTAGTGAAAGTGCACTTAAAACATTAGTTAAAAAGGAAATTTTACAGGAGTATAAACATGCTATTGATAGGCTTATCATTCCAAACGAAATTGTAGATACTTTTACCTTAAATGCTGAGCAAAATCAAGCATACGAATTAACAACCCAATATTTTACTGAAAAAGATGTGGTACTGCTGCATGGCATAACTTCTAGCGGTAAAACCCACGTATATGTTAAGTTAATTGAAGAGCAATTGGATAAAGGCAAACAAGTATTGTTTCTTTTACCAGAAATTGCCCTCACCTCACAAATTGTGCAACGTATAAGAAAATACTTTGGCGATAAAGCAATTTCATTTCACTCTAAATTTAGTCAAAATGAACGTGTAGAAATTTGGCAAAAAGTTAATTCGGGAACACCACTTGTAATTATTGGTGCGCGTTCGTCTATTTTCCTGCCATTTAAAGAGCTGGGGTTAATTATTGTTGATGAAGAACACGAAACATCATACAAACAACAAGACCCTGCCCCAAGATACCATGCGCGCGATGCCGCTATTTTTTTAGCTTACACATGGCAAGCAAAAACACTTTTAGGTTCTGCTACACCAAGCTTTGAAAGTTACCACAATGCCCGCTTGGGTAAATATGGTTTAGTTGAATTAAAAAATCGTTTTGGTTCGGTGCTTTTACCCGATATGATTATTGGTAACATAAGTGAAGATACACGCACCAAAAGCATGCATGGTTATTTAACCAATATACTTTACCAAGCAATTGAGCATGCTTTAAATGCCAACGAACAAATAATTTTATTTCAAAACAGAAGAGGTTATGCCCCAATTATGGAATGTAACACCTGTAATTGGATACCACGTTGTATAAACTGCGATATCAACTTAACCTATCATAAATACAATGATAGCATGAAGTGCCATTACTGTGGGCATACAACTAAACCCCCAAGCAATTGCATTGCGTGTGGTTCGCATCATGTAACCCTTAAAGGTTTTGGAACCGAAAAAATAGAAGACGAAATTAAAATACAATTCCCTAAAGCTAGGGTATTGAGACTTGATTTAGAAGCCAGTAAATCTAAAAACGGCCACGAACAAATTATTAGAAGCTTTGAACAACATGAAGCTGATATTTTAATTGGTACGCAAATGATTAGTAAAGGTCTTGATTTTGGAAATGTGAGTTTGGTGGGTGTTATAAACGCTGATCAATTACTTTATTTTCCAGATTTTAGGGCACACGAAAGAGCATATCAATTGTTAACTCAGGTGGGTGGACGTGCAGGGCGCAAAGCACAACAGGGTAAAGTTATCATACAATCAAACACCCCAAACCACCATGTTTTGCAAGAAGTTTTAGCACAACGTTACCAAAACTTATATGCTAACGAAATATTAGACCGCGAAAAGTTTGGTTATCCGCCCCACACCCGATTAATTAAACTAATCATAAAACACCGAGATTACAACACCTGCGAAAAAGCCGCTTTTAGTTTGCAAAAAATGCTCTTTAAACGTTTAGGCACCAATGTAATTGGCCCTGAAAGTCCTTATATTGGTAGAGCAAGAAACTTATTTATTAAGGAGATTTTAGTAAAAATAGATAAAGCCTCGCCAAACTTAGGGCAGGTAAAACAATTTATTTTTACATGTATGTTGCAGGTTATAAATGATAAAGAATTTAAGTCGATTATAATTTTTGCCGATGTTGACCCATACTAATCATTTTATGGTAAATCGCTATCACATAACCAATCTAATAAAAATTAAGCATAATGCCCTTAAACTTAAATAAGGATAATTTACTTAAATCTATAATAGATGCAATGGATGAAATGGTGTGTGTTCTAGACACATCGTTAAAAGCTGTTTACTTTAACCAGAATTTTGGTGAAATGATAAAGTTGGTGCACGGTTTTATTCCACAACTTAACGAAACAATATACGATAAAACTGCTGAAGTATATAGTAAAGAATGGCTCCCTAGGCTAAACAATGCACTTTTAGGTAAATACTTTGAAGAAGTAATAAGTATTAAAGATAATCAAGAACAAACGTTACATTATAAAATTACTGTTAATCCACTGCTTAAAGATAAATTAGTAGAGGGTATCATGATTAAAGTAATTGATGTTACACAAGAAAAGAACAACGAAATTAATTTACAAGCTTTTAAGTTGTTGGCTGCTAATATTCCCAATATTGATGTGTTGGTTTGTGATACCGACTTTACTATTGCCATAGCCGTATGCGGTGAGATGAAAAAACAAGGAATTGATGCCAATTATTTGATGGGAAAAAACCTAATTGACATTAGCAATCAACTGAATTTAGAGATGCTTGTTCCTATATACAAAAGCACAAGAAATGGCAACTCTGAAAGTATAGAATATGAATACAATAAGGAATATTATTGGTTAGAAACCTACCCGATATTTGATAATAACAAAGTAAAAAACATCATTATAATAACACGAAACATAACGGAACTAAAACGTAAAAATATAGCGTTACAGCAACTAAATATCACAAAGGATAATATTTTAGTTAATGTGGCGCACGATATACGTAATCCGATTACAGCTATATTAGGACTAAGCAATTTGTTAATATCATCATCGCACGAAAATGATCAATATATTGACTTAATTACCCGATCGTGTAACAATGTATTAAGCATTATTAATGATATACTAGATGCTACCGAATTGGATAATGATAACTTTAAGTTAAATTTAGCAAACACAGAACTAAATTCATTTATAAGTGATGTTATAATAGATGAGAACCACAATGCCGCCAACAAAAACATTACGATACATTTAGATACCAATAAAGAAGAGATTTTTGTTCGTATCCACCATGATAAATTTAAACGCGTAATTTCAAATCTTATTAGCAATGCAGTTAAATTTAGTGATAACGGAACTAAAATTAATATTACCACGCAATATTTAAATAAGCGCGTATTAATAAAATTTAAAGATCATGGTATAGGTATTCCACCCAAGTTGCAGGAAATAATCTTCGACAAGTTTACCAAAGCGGGTAGATTTGGAACAGCTGGAGAAAAATCGTTTGGTTTAGGCTTGAGTATAGTAAGGCAGATTGTAAAGTTACACGATGGTTCTGTCTGGTTAGAAAGCGAAGAAGATAAAGGAACAACTGTTTTTATTGAATTAAATACCACAATTTAAATTTCAACACATTAAGCATTAATAGCTTAAGGCATATTTCTAAATTAGTTATGGTATTATAGATTTACTCATCTTGTTAATTTTTTAGCATGTATGTATTTAAGCGAATAACGCACATCAATAATTTGTAATTTACAGTGCACTAATTATGCGTTGAATTAGCATTTGCAGAATTCTTTTGTTTATTTCTGAAGAATTTTCATTGTAAAAAAGAATTTCATCTGTTGTAAAAAGAGCAACCATTAAACCAATATAAAAATAACGTAGTTTAATATCTTTGCTAAAGCAATTATGTAGGTATGCACTTCGCTCCTGCTCGTTTATTGGCAAATTTTTGTATGATAAATGTTGTTTAAAATAGGATAATAACAAATCGTGTTGAAATTTAAGAATTGGCCTTAACACCGTGTTTTGAAAATCTTCTATCAACAAAGGATTAAGTTCTTGGTCAACTAAAATAGGTGGACGTAATTTTAAAATATCGTTATTTCTATTCATGGTGAATTTATTTTACCTTGTTAAAGCCTATAAAGCCTCACTTTGTTTTAAAGTTGAAATAAAAAGATTGCATATCAATAATTTACACCTATCTTGCAACCTCATTTATTAAATAAAATTACAATGCAAGAAGGCACAGTAAAGTTTTTCAACGAAACGAAAGGCTTTGGATTTATTTCTCCAAGTAACGGAAACGGACAAGACATTTTTGTTCACGTATCAGGTTTACAAAGCGAAATTCGCGAAAACGACAAGGTTACATTTGAAACGCAAAACGGCCCTAGAGGCTTAAGCGCGATTAACGTAAAAGTTATATAATTACAACATTGTTATCGTTTAAAAAACATGCCTCAGGGCATGTTTTTTTTTGCCATTAACTTTCCGTTATTTTTGAACCATTAATGAATCCTTTAGCCGAATCCATCCAATATAACATAACCACCAGCGGTAAAACACTAAAGCGCTTTTTATTTAGCCAATATTTTAGTGATGGTATTCGTATTACTTTCGGACTACTTCTGCCATCGGTTTTGTTTTACAACTTGGGAGACATTAACTTAGGAATAGCAATTTCATTGGGTGCGTTGTGCGTTAGTATACCCGATAATCCTGGCCCATACGAGCACCGCAGAAACGCAATGCTTATTACCATTGCCCTAATTTTTGGGATGGCTTTACTTACTGCCTTATTTGCAAAGTTTACCGTATTACTCACTTTATTTATTGGTGTAAGTTGCTTTTTGTTAAGTATGATGCATGTTTTTGGTGCGCGTGCTGCAGCAATGGGTATTTCTGCGTTGGCTGTAATGATTTTAGGAATAGATCAACAACTTACTTTTATACAAGCATTGAATTATGCTTTATTGGTTATGTTTGGAGGTGTTTGGTATTTCTTACTAAGTTTATTCAGCCAAAAGCTAATGCCATACCGTGCATCAGAGCAAATATTGGGCGAATGTATTTTTGAAGTAGCCAAATTTATTGAACTTAAAGCGGGTTTTTATGATGCTAAGATTGATATTAATGAGCAGTACAAAAAAATAATAGCACAACAAGCCGTTGTTAATGAATACCAAGAACATGTGCGTGAGATTTTATTCAAAACACGTAAAATACTAGTTGATTCGACCCCTACAGGACGAACCTTATTACTTACTTTTATTGATTTGGTTGATTTATACGAGCAAAGTATGGCAACCCATTACAACTACATTGATATTCATAAAGCATACGCAAACACCGGAATATTAACCCATTTTGAAAGCGTAATTAAACAAATGTCGGATGAAATTACGCATATTGGTAATAACCTACATAACCATGAATATAAAAGCGCATCAAAACATTTTATACCTACACTAAATGCATTAAAAGATAAGGTTGATGAACTGGAAAAACAAGGTATTAAAGTGCATGTACTTAAACGTATTTTAATAAACCTACGCAACATCAGCAACCGCATAGAAAGAATTCATGGTTACAAACTTTCTGCACAACAATTACCCAAAGAACGCAGTGCAGAGTTGCGTAAGTTCGTACAACCACAAACCATCGATTGGAATTTATTTAAGGCTAACCTCACATTAGATTCAAATCATTTTAGACATGCTATACGCATGGCCATTATTTGTATGGCGGGGTTTGTATTTGCCAGAACCATTTATAATGCATCATACAGTTATTGGATATTAATATCCATTATAGTTATTCTAAAACCAGGATTTAGCCTTACTAAAAAACGAAATTATGAGCGTGTAATAGGAACCATTATTGGGGGCTTAATTGGTTTGTTAATTTTAAAGTTCTTTCCAAGTATTGGTGCTCGTTTTGCTTTTTTAACCGCATTTATGGTTTTGGCATTTAGTTTTATGCGCATTAACTACGTAGTAAGTGTTTTGTTTATGACCCCCTACGTATTAATTGTGTTTAGCTTTACTGATACTGCCAGTCAATTTTCTGTGGCTTGGGAACGTATTTTAGATACATTAATTGGTGCCGGATTAGCACTTGGGGCAAGTTATTTTGTATTCCCAAATTGGGAATCTTATCAATTAAAAGATATTATGCAAAAGGTATTAAATGCCAATATGGGCTACTTAAAATCTATTGCAGAACGTAACGAAACGCAACTGTCGCAATCGGTATACAGGTTGGCCAGAAAGGAGCTTTACGTACAAAGTAGCGATTTAACAACCGCTTTTCAACGCATGTTATCGGAACCTAAAAGCAAACAAAAAAATTCAAACCATGTGTTTCAATTTACTGTACTTAACAACCAAATGTCGTCTTATTTAGCAACCCTTTCCTATCAGTTAAAACTTGGCGAACAATTATCTGATGATGACATTAGAGCTATTAGATCGGTATATTTTATTTTACACGAATCGTTAGAAAAAATTATCACCCAACAAACACCTGATTTAATTTTAGGTGAAATAAAATTTACACGCAACAAAAACCAGTATGCTGCCATTCAACCCGAATTATTTATTGCTATGCAGCAAACAGCAACCAATATTAAAAAAGAAATAAACCAAATAAACTTTACAGAATAAACCTACCTAATTTTACATTGTGTTTAATATAAAAGAAGCGCTAAAGCGAGAACATAGCAAACGAACCTCAGATCTGATTGTAAATTATGTGGCCAACAACAAAAATCGATTTAAAGAATTAATGGATTTATTGCTAAGTGAAGATGTGTTAATGGTACAACGTGCTTCATGGCCTTTGAGCTACATAGCAAAAAATCAACCCAAACTTTTAGCCCCTTATTGGAACAAGCTATTAGATGAGTTACCTCGTTCTAAACATGTTGCCTTTAACCGAAGTGTTTTCAGGTCATTATCATTGGTTACAAACCTGCCAATCGAAATTCATGGACGAGTTATTAACGAGTGTATGGATACGATAACGGATAACAATAAATCAACAACATCTAGGTTTTATGCAATGTATACCATGGTAAATATGGTAAAGCTATACCCCGAATTAAAAGATGAGTTAAAATTGCATGTTGAACCATTTTTAAACCACAAATTACCTTCAATGGTTGCAGGAACTAGAGCACTGCTAAAACAAATACAAAAAATTAAAGTATAACTTTATTACTTTTACAACAATGAAAAAGAAACTGCTTATTGGAACAGGAGTAGTGATTATACTACTAACAGGTGTGTTATTTTATTTGCGCTCAGCAACAAAAAAACATAGCCCTAACTCTACTGTTACATACAATCAAAACGAATATAACATAGCTATTAATTATTGCCAACCGTTTAAAAAAGGAAGAGTAATTTTTGGCCCAAAAGAAACTGGTGCATTACAAGCATATGGAGAATATTGGCGCATGGGGGCAAATGAGGCCACCACATTTAATACAGAAACAGCGTTATTAATTAATGGTAATGAATTACCAGCAGGCAAATATGCCATCTATGCAATACCAAATGAAACAGCTTGGACAATTGCTTTTAATACAGAAAATGATAGATGGGGAGCCACTGCTCCTGATGAGAAAAATGACGTTTTGCGTGTGCAAGTTCCATCAACCGAAACCAATACTATTGTTGAGCAGTTAAATATCAGTTTTGAACCAGATTCTACGCATGTTTATACCTTATTGGTTTGGGATAATGTGTCAGTAAAAATTCCTATAAAATTAGTTAAAAAATAAACGGAATGGTTTGCAGCAATCCCCAATACAATAATTAAAACATGTTTTTTATGGAATCGGGTACAGACTTCCATTTAGATATTATATAAAATTTTAAACTTTTAAAATCGTGATAAAACATTTTACACTATCCACTTTAATTTTTGCATTTGCGCTAAGCACAAAGCAATCTTCAGCGCAAAATACATATGAGATAAAAAACTTGAGTGATGCTGTTAATTCAGCGTATGCAGAACTTAATCCTGTAATTAGTGCTGATGGAAAGAACCTTTATTTCGTTCGTTCTAGCCACCCTCAAAATCAAAACCCAACAGAAGGACAAGACATTTGGATGAGTGAGAAGGATGAAAACGGGAGTTGGAAAACAGCAGTTAATTTGGGTAAAACATTTAACAAACAACAGTTTAACACCTTATTTAATATCAGTCCCTCAGGAGATAAAATGTTAATAGGAGGTTCTTATAAAGATGGGGTTTATTGGGGTGTGGGTTTTAGTTTTATTGAAAAACGTAATGGTGTTTGGCAAGAACCATATGAGTTGGCTATCAAAAAATTAGACAAATTGAACCGTGGGCTTTATTCTTCTGCTTTTTTATTACCTGACAACAAAACGTTGTTGTTAAGTTTTAGTGAAGATGAAGAAGGTAAACTAAACGACTTATATGTATCTAAACTTACCAAAAACGGAAAGTGGAGTGAGCCTATATCATTAGGTAGTAAAATAAATACTACTTATGATGAATCTACTCCATTTATGGCAGCAGATGGGGTAACCTTATACTTTAGTAGCAACCGTCAAGGTGGCTTCGGACAAAACGATATTTATTTAACAAGAAGATTGGATGATACTTATCAAAACTGGTCAGAGCCTGTAAACCTTGGTCCGCAAATAAACACCGAACAATGGGATGGCTACTATACTATACCAGCAAGTGGCGATTTAGCTTATATGGTATCATACAAAAACACATTAGGCAAAGCAGATATTGTTCAAATTAAACTAAACGCCAAAGCAAAACCAGAGCCAGTTGTATTAATAAACGGAGAGGTATTAAGTGCTGATACCAAAGAGCATTTAGAAGTACAGGTAATTTATGAAGAATTACCATCAGGTAACGAGGCAGGTAAAACTAGCTTTTGGAGCAAGAGTGGCGACTTTAAAATTATACTTCCATATGGTAAAAACTATGGCATATCGGCACGAGCTGCAGGTTACATTCCTGTATCTGTAAACATAGATTTAACCAAACCAGGCCAATACAGAGAGATTAAACAAAACCTTACCATGGTGCCCATTAAAACTGGCCAAATAGTGCGATTGAATAATATTTTCTTTGATGAATATAGTGATGTATTAAAAGAAGAATCGAAACCAGAACTTAATCGTTTGGTGAGTTTAATGAAAGAAAATAACAACATGATTATTGAGCTATCTGGACATACCGATGCAGTGGGTAGCGATGAAGAAAATCAAATATTAAGCGATAAACGCGCTGCAGCAGTAAAAAAGTACTTAGTTGCAAAAGGTATAAAAGAAAATAGGTTATTTAATATTGGTTATGGTGAAACACAACCTGTTGCCGATAACAACAATGATATTGACAGGCAATTAAACCGCAGGGTTGAATTTAAAATATTGAAAAAGTAAAACACATTAAACGCTAAATGCTAGCGTATAATTTGTTTTAAAACACTCGTGAGAAGGCAGCGCAAGCATGCCTTCTTTTTTTGTTATATCCGTATGCCCTTCTATGTAATCAGAATGACCAAACCATGGCTCTAAACAAATAAAGCGCTGTGTTCCATGCTTAGTCCAAACTCCAAAATAAGGAAAACCATCAAAGCACATGGTAATGCAGTAACTACTATTTTTATGTACCAAACTAACTTGATTTGATTGTATTTTTTTGAATACTACAGCATCCAATTCAAACAAATTAGCACTTAAGGGCAAAACTTGCTCATTGTTTAATACCAATTGGGTTTGATGGTTAAATAAACCATTTTCAAGTAAATGTCTTTCGGCAGTTTCGGGTTTATTAAACAACAATTCGTACTGGTATAAATCGCCATCAGGAATTAAAAAACCAGGATGTGCACCAATGCTAAAAAACATGGTTTCAACACCCAAATTATACACTTCGTAACCACAAATCAACGTATCTCCTACCCATTGGTATGATAGTATTAGCTTAAAGTCGTATGGGAATTTTTGTAATGTTTCATCACTATATAAAAGCTGATACACTAATTTATTTTCGGTTTGTTCAATCAAAGTAAACTTCTTATCGCGCGCAAATCCATGCTGCGAAATTGCGTATCCTTTGTCATTTACGCGCAATAAATCGTTTTTAACTTTACCTACAATAGGAAACAAAACCGGAGCCGTTCTTGGCCAAATATCAGCATCGGCCTGCCACATAAATTCTGTTCCGTTATGGTGTTTAACGCTTTTTATTTCGGCACCGTTATTAGAAACAACAGCACTAAAGTTAATTCCTTTTATGGTTGTTAATTGTTCCATAATTTAGTGGTTTTTAACGTAACAATCTCAGTAATGCAATCTCGGTAAAAAGTAACAGTAAAGTTATGATTATAAACCACCGCCACAACTGTTTACCGCTCAACTCACTGCTTATTTGAGCTCCCAATACCTGAGCATCAGAAGTATTTATAGTTACTTTATTAAATGTTTCGGTTTGTGCAGCAATAGCATCCTCGCTTAAAAAATTCATGCTACTTTCTGTGCGGTTGTCATTAAACGCCAAAATGGAAAGCACATCGCTGCCACCTTTTTCTGTCACCTTAAACCAACCAGGACTATTAATGGCATCGGTTTGTATAACTTTTTGTCCTTGGTATAAAGTGGACTCGGTAATCAATTCTTGCTTTGCTCCTTTAATTACAATTAGTTTTTGTGTAATTGTTTTTTCTGCAGGTAAAAATGCTTGTTTGTTTTGTTTTATAACATAGTAAATAGGGTTATTTTTTTTAGCACCCAATGCCATATTTAACATCATTGGAACAAACATGCTATGTTGTTGCAGGTTACTATATGTTTCTTTTAAAGGCACTGCCAACTGGTATACATTTCCTTTTTTTACCGCTGTTTGCCAAAGTAAATCGTTGCCGTTATTTAATGTTATAACAGCCTTGCCGCGAGTTTTACTTTCTTTTTGCAAAGGATAATGAATACTTACCATAGGATAATCGGTATTACCCGTGCGCTGTTTAAACACATCCTTAAACAATATATGTTGACTATTAACCGAGTTAACTTTTAAAGATTGGTTAATAGCGTTTGCGTATACAGGTAATCCAATGAAAGCACCAAAATTATTAATTACCGTGCTATTTTCTGAAGAAGGAATAATCAATATTTGCCCACCTTGCTCAAGGTAGTTATTCAATTCGTTGCTTAATCCGCTAGACCACTCAGTAGGTTCATCAACAATAATTAAATTATATTTATTAAAATCTTGGTAATTAATATTACCAAAAGAATTTTGTGTTAAAGCAAAATTGGCATCATTTGCATAAACTGCATTTATGAATTTATTGGTACCCTTACCCAAGTATAAAATAGAATGTTGGGTTGTTGGTTTAAAAGTAAAATACAACTTATCATCAAAAGTAATTGGGTAATCTGTTATGCTTACTTCGCCCTCTTGCCATGTATCTCCAGTATGTGTAAATTTAGCCTCTGCCACTAATGATTCTTCTGCAGCTAAGTTTACATTTATAAGTGCCTTTTGAACCTTATTTAAAGTTACTTTAACTACCAAACCTTCTACCTCTGTTTTGCCATGATTGGTAAGTTTTATTTGAAGCGAAATAGGTTCATTGGCTTTAATAAATGGCGTGTTGATGTAAACAGAATCTATAGTAATATTTTGCATCAACTTATTTTCTAAAGGTATAAAGTTGTAGTTAATATTACTATCAGGCGATATACCACTAAGTTTAAATTGTGTTTGCTGAAAATCGCTGATGATATAAGAATGAAAATAACTATTTCCTTCAACTAAAAATGCAGTATTTTGTTTGGCCCAAATATCCAATATGTTAGCACTAGCAGGTGTAGGTTCAATAATGTCAATTCTTGCTAAAGCCTCTGTTTTATTAACCACACGTTGCTCGCTACCATTTAAATCATTGGTTAAAACTTGAAACTTATCATGGTTATCGTAGGCATTTACAATGGCGCGTGCTTTATTTTTTGCCATTTCAAATAACGCCCCGTCAGTGCCTTGAGCATTCATGCTAAAACTATTATCAACAAATACACTTACTACATTATTGCCACCTGTTTTACTATTTTGCCCCAGCGGAATAAACGGTTGTGCAAAAGCTAAAACCATTGCCGAAACTGCCAAAATACGACATAACAATACCAATAAATCTTTAAGTTTTTGTTTAGATTTATTTTGCTCTTGCAATTGTTGCAAAAAACGAATGTCGCTAAACACTATTTTTTTATAGCGCCTAAAATGAAATAAATGTATGATAATGGGAATGCTGATAGCAGCTAATGCCCACAAAAAACCAGGATATACAAATTGCATGGGTTGTAAATATAATGAGTTTGGCTATTTATGGCAATTAATTAAACCTAGTGGCAAACCATTAAACCAATACTAAAAAGTAAGTTCAAGATCGGCAAGTTTTTGGTTGTTTTGGATATGTTGCTCCACAATGCGTTCAACATCGTTAATAGTAACCTGCCCATAATAAGTACCTTCTGGATAAATAACCAATGCAGGTCCATTTCCGCAAGCATCTAAACAACCAGAGCGTTGTGCACGCACTTTACCTTGTAGGCCTTTATCGCGCAAAACCTCTTTAAATTTGTTAACCAATTCCATTCCTCTTGTTTCACCACAACAAGCCTTTCCTTCGGCCTTTTGGTTGGTGCAAATAAAAATATGTTTATCGTATCTCATGTGGCACAAATGTGGGTATTTTTTTTAATATATTTGCAGCCACAATTATGGATATAATTACCCTTTTTTCTAGACCAGAAGCTTGGCTTTCTTTGATAACATTATCTGTTATGGAGATTGTTTTAGGTATTGATAATGTGATTTTTATATCACTTGTTACTGGAAAACTACCCCCTGAAAACCAAAACAAAGCACGCAGATTAGGCCTGTTTTTAGCATTATTTATCCGTTTGGTATTACTTTCATTTATCAGCTACATTGTTAATGAAATGACAGAAACACTCTTTGAAGTGTTTGGTCATGGACTAAGTTGGAGGGATATTATTTTGTTGGCAGGTGGTTTATTTTTACTGTATAAAAGCACTTTAGAAATATATGAATTACTAGAAGCAGACCCAGAAGAACACAGTAAAAAAGTAAACCCTACTTTTTGGAATGTGGTTTTACAAGTAATTATAATTGATATTGTTTTTTCGTTTGATTCGATTATTACCGCTGTAGGATTGGCTCAAGATTTACCCATCATGATTGCTGCTGTGGTAGTTTCTATGATTATCATGCTGTTTTTCTCTTCAGCAATTGGCAAGTTTATTGATAAACACCCAAGTATTAAACTATTGGCTTTGTCGTTTTTACTTACCATAGGTTTATTATTGGTGGCAGAAAGTTTTGGACAACACGTATCAAAAGGTTATGTGTATTTTGCAATGGCATTCTCTATTTTAGTGGAGCTGCTTAATATGCGAATGCGCAAAAAACCAAGTAAACCTGTTGAGCTTAAAGATATTTACAAATAACAAAACAAGGGAGTAAAGCTATTTTACTCCCTTCATTTTTTATACATGAAAGCGGTAACTTTTATAGATTGGGGTAAAATTGCATATCAAGAAGCATGGGACAAACAAGAAACTTTATTTAAACAAAAAGTAGATTGTAAGTTTGTAAACCGCAGTTTACCAGAAAGCGAACAGGTATTTCCTCAAAATCATTTGATATTTTGTGAGCACCCACATGTATATACCTTAGGCAAAAGTGGGAGCGAAAATAACCTATTAATTAATGAAACGTTTTTACAAAAAATTGGTGCTACGTATGTTCCTATTAATCGTGGTGGCGATATTACTTACCATGGTCCGGGGCAATTGGTGGGCTATCCTATTTTAGACTTAGAACAGTTTTTTACTGATATACATAAGTACCTGCGTTTTTTAGAAGAAGCTATAATTCTTACCATTGCCGAATATGGCCTTAAAGGAGAGCGTTACGAAGGTTTTACCGGTGTTTGGCTTGATGCTACTGATCCTAAAAAAGCGCGTAAAATTTGTGCTATGGGGGTGCGTTGTAGCCGTTGGGTAACCATGCATGGATTTGCATTTAACGTAAATACCAACCTCGATTATTTTAATTACATAGTACCCTGCGGAATTGATGATAAGCAAGTGACCTCTTTACAAAAAGAGTTAGGGCGTGAAATTGATATTGAAGAAGTAAAGACCAAACTAAAAAAACACATCGCACAATTGTTTGATATGCAGTTGCTATAACCTTATATACTTGTGCAATAGGTTGAGATAAATCGTGTTTCTTTTTCTTTTAATGCCTCAATAAACTTATCATGCGTCATAGTTCCCTGATGCATTATGCGGTGATTTCTCATGGCATTAAGGGCTTTTACATCAGCAATAAATTGTTGGGTTAATTCATCAAAACAAGTTTTAACCAATTGTTGCCAAACGTATTCAATAGCCTGTGGTGTAGGGTGTATTAGATCTGTGTCGTAAAAACGATAGTCTCGCAATTCATCCACCACAACCTCGTAGGCTGGAAAATAATAGGCATTGTTTTGCTGTTTACACAACTCATAAACAGCTTGTAGTAAAATGCCTTTACTTACATTATTTTCAAACAAACCATCTTTAATATGCCTAACCGGACTAACAGTAAACACAAATTGAACGTGAGGTAAAGCCGTCATTACTTCCTGCCAGCACCCTAATATTTCGTTTACAGTTAATAAGCGTTTATTAAAATTTTGTTGCGGATATTTATGGCAGTTAGCCACGACAAAACCAAGTGTATCTTTTAACTCATACACGAATGCAGAGCCAAATGTTACATAAACAATGGTTTGGGGTTGATGTATGAATTGATTTGCGTGTGTTAAAGTTGCATTGATTTGTTGCAGAACTTCGCTTTTACTAGTTGAGTTGAATGAAGTATGATGATACCAAGTGTGGTATAATTCATTGTAAAAATGTAAATCGTTTTCGGTGTATGGTATGCCCTCACCTATTTGTTTTATTTGCTTTGCAATGCTGATAGGATTATAAACAACACCGTTGGGTTGAGACAAAATATTAAACTGATGTTTGGCAAGTAAATCACCAATATTATCGGCAAAACAGGAGCCCGTGAGCAACATAGGTTGTTTGTAGTTAAACCTTTGGTTGGGTGATTTAGGTGTAAACTTTAATTTAAAATCCATCGCTTGCAAGTTAATCATTTACAGCCATCAAAAAATATGGTTTGGGGTTGATTGCACATTCAACCCTTTCAGGGTTGGTTTGTTTTTGTTCATCATCGTCAACCACGAAATGCATTCGAGGCTATTCACATTCAACCCTTACAGGGTTGTCATGTACAATCAAAATAAACAAGTTCGTAGGACTTGAATATGAATAACCGTGGGTGAAATCCGAGGCTAGAACTAACGCTAAAAACAACTCCCGAGGAGTTGAATGTGTTTTAAAGCTCAAATTTCACATTCAACCCTTTCAGGGTTGTCATGTACAATCAAAATAAACAAGTCAGTAGGACTTGAATATGAATAACCGTGGGTGAAACCCGAGGCTAGAACTAACGCTAAAAAACAACTCCCGAGGAGTTGAATGTGTTTTAAAGCTCAAATTTCACATTCAACCCTTTCAGGATTGTCATCTAGAATCAACCCAAACGAACTCAAATATCTTTAACTTCAAACCATGAACACCAAACCAATGAACTAATCACCCAATAACAAGTCAACTAAAAACCTGTGTACATATCATGTTTACAACTATTATAGCCTTTAAACATTGCATTCATAAATATTTTCGTTAATTGAATAATGATAATAAAAACATCTCTTAACCTTTAATTTCAAGAGCCATGGCCAGAAAAATTTCAGAAAAAAAAATCTTTGTATTAGATACTTCAGTAATTTTATACGATCATAAATGCATCAATAATTTTCAAGAGCATGATGTAGCCATACCAATAACTGTTCTTGAAGAATTAGATAATTTTAAAAAAGGAAACGACACCATTAATTACGAAGCGCGTGAGTTTATTCGTTACCTCGATAAACTTTCGGGAGAATATACTTTAACGGAATGGATACCAATTAACGGGCGAGGAAGAGGTAAGTTACGCGTGCAGTTTAAAGAAAAAGCAACCGTTGATGCCATGGTAGTTTTTGGTGATAGAAAAGCCGATCATAAGATATTAAATGCAGCCATGGCTATTAGTGAAGAGTACCCTTCGCGAAAAGTAATTATGGTTACAAAAGATGTAAACTTAAGACTTAAAGCAAAATCGTTAAACATTAATGCTGAAGACTACGAAACAGGTAAAATTAAAAACCTTGATACTTTACATACTGGAATTTCAACCGTTGATGGTGTTAAACAATCGGTTATTGATTTGATTTATGCTGATGGTTTTGTTAGCTACGATTTATTGTTTAATAAAAAGCCAGCAGCCAACCATTATTTTATCCTAAAAAATAATAAAACCAGTGTATTGTGTTTTTACAATCAACAAAACGAAAGCATAGAACGTATTGATAAACGGACTGCACATGGAATTAAACCACGAAATGCAGAACAAACATTTGCCATGCATGCCGTGCTTAATCAAAATGTATCGTTAGTTAGTATTCAAGGTGTGGCTGGCACAGGTAAAACACTTTTGGCACTTGCAGCTGCTTTGGAACAACGCCATAAATACCGACAAATATATTTAGCACGCCCCATTGTGCCACTTGGAAATAAAGATATTGGTTATTTACCAGGCGATATTAAAAGTAAAATTAATCCATACATGGAACCCCTTTGGGATAACCTTAAGCTGATACAAAACCAATGGAAAGAAACTGATAAGGAATACCAAAAAATAACAGAGATGGTTAATCAAGAAAAATTAGTAGTTACACCATTGGCCTATATAAGAGGAAGAAGTTTATCTAACATCTTATTTATTATAGACGAAGCACAAAACCTAACCCCACTTGAGGTTAAAACTATAATTACACGAGCAGGTGAAGGTAGTAAAATAGTTTTTACAGGTGATGTTTTTCAGATAGATACTCCTTATCTTGACGCACAATCTAACGGTTTAAGTTATTTGATTGACCGTATACGTGATAACCCTATTTATGCGCATATAACACTTGAAAAAGGTGAACGGAGTGAACTTGCTAACGTAGCCAATTTGTTGTTGTAAAGTATTAATGAGGTGATCGCAAGGTTGCCTCTTTTTTTATAACCATTAATAAATTACTATACATGCACGGATTAAGTAAATATGAAGCAGAGCAGTTATTAAAGAAGTTTGGTTATAACGAATTGCCGAGTGCAAAGCCTAAAAACTTGTTGCGTATTGCTTTGGAGGTAATTAAAGAGCCCATGTTTTTATTGTTGTTGGCATGTGCTAGCATTTACCTTTTGGTTGGCGACCATACAGAAGGTGTAATCATGTTTTTTTCTATTGTACTTATTATTTCTATTACATTTTATCAATACCGTAAAACAGAAAAAGCACTAGAGGCATTAAAAAAACTGTCGTCACCACGTGTATTGGTTAAACGTGATGGAGTAGAAATAAGAATTGCAGGACGAGACATAGTACCTGGTGATTTAATGCTTGTTAACGAAGGAGATCGTATTGCAGCTGATGCTATTTTAATAAATAGTGTAAACCTTAAGGTAGACGAATCGATACTTACAGGTGAATCCATTGCAATTGAAAAAGACCTACTTACTGAACAAATAGAATTATATAGTGGCACTTTGGCTGTGCAAGGAAAAGGTATTGCAAAAGTTACACAAACAGGTATTAATGCAAAGATTGGATCTATTGCAACTTCGCTAAAAAATATTGAAGATAACGAACCAAAATTACAACAGGAAATGAAAATCCTTATTCGTAATTTGGGTATTGGTGGTGTTGCTATAAGTATAGCAGTGGTGATGTTGTTTTATTTTACGCGAGGTAATTTTGTACAATCGTTGCTTACAGGTTTATCATCAGCAATGGCTATTTTGCCCGAAGAGTTTCCTGTTGTGCTTACCATTTTTATGGCATTAGGTGCATGGCGTATGTCTAAAAAAAATGTACTCACACGTAAACCATCGGCAATAGAATCTTTAGGCTCAGCTACCATTTTATGCAGTGATAAAACGGGCACTATTACACAGAACAAAATGGAAGTAAAAGCTATTTCCATTGATGGAATTATCATTAATAATAACGAATTTACATCGTTGTCGCAATTAGCCTTAAGCCTTATTAAAACAGCATATAACGCTACATCTCCAGAATCTATAGACCCAATGGAGAAAGCAATTATAAACTTGTTTAACCAACACCACAAAACATCAACCCAAGAACTTTTAAGAGAGTACCCGTTAACCAGAAAACTGCTGGCTATGACAAGGGTATTGCAAACTGGAGAAGAAATAAGTATTTCAACAAAAGGAGCTCCCGAGGCTATTTTTGAATTGTGTAATTTGAGCCAAGACGATGTTAACCGCGAACTTAAATTGGTAAATGAAATGGCAAGACAAGGGCATCGTGTTTTGGGTGTAGCAACTGCCCAATATCATAAAGCCATTTTGCCAGAAACACAGCACGACTTTAAATACATTTATTGTGGGTTAATTGCATTTGAAGATCCCATAAGACCTGAAGTTCCGCAAGCCATAAAAGAATGCAATAAGGCAGGCATACAAGTAATGATGATAACAGGCGATTATCCTGCTACTGCAAAAAGCATTGCCCAACAAGCAGGACTTGAAGTTAAAGGAATGATTACTGGAGATGAAATTAACCAGCTATCTGACGATGCCTTACAACAACATTTAAATCATGTATCAGTAGTTGCTCGGGTGGTTCCTGAACAAAAGTTACGCATAATTAAAGCCCTTCAAAAAAATGGTCATATAGTAGCCATGACGGGTGATGGCGTAAATGATGCCCCTGCGCTAAAAGCCGCGAACATTGGCATTGCAATGGGTAATAAAGGAACTGATGTGGCACGTGAAGCTTCTGCCATTGTTTTGTTGGATGATAACTTTGCATCAATTGTTTCTGGTGTTCGTTTAGGTAGGAGAATATTTGATAACCTACAAAAAGCCATGTCTTACATTATGGCCATACACATGCCTATTATTGGCATGGCCTTGTTACCAGCAATATTTCCTCATCTACCCATACTTTTACTTCCTTTACACATCATCTTTATGGAACTCATAATAGATCCAATTTGTTCTATTGCATTTGAATCAGAACAAGATGAAAAAAACATCATGTTAAGACCTCCGCATCCTGTAAACGAACATTTTTTTGGCAGCAAACAAATAATTAGCAGCTCATTTAGAGGCATTATATTATTTGTAGTGATAATGGTAGTTTATTTCATTTCCAACATTTTAGGATACAAAGAAAACGAAATTAGGGGCATCACATTTACTGCGCTAATTATGGGTAATGTGGTGATGATTTTATCTAACCTATCAAAAACAAGAAGTTTTATTGCAGTGATTTTGGAGAAAAACATATCCACTTCTTTAATTATTTCTTTAGCATTAATACTTAATGCACTAATCCTTTTTATACCAATTTTACAAGAACTATTTAAGGTACAAGCGCCAGATGTAAAAGGTTTCATTGCTCCTGTTCTTGGGGCATTATCAATACTTGCTATGTTTGAGTTAACAAAACAAATAACTCCTATAGCGAAAGAAAAAGAAGTTACGGTCTGAATTTAAATACGATTGTAATTGTACCAAATTGCTCCTCAGGGGCACTAGGATTTGGAGAGAAACGGGTATCGAGTGCAGCTTGTTTAGCCTTAGCAAGCAATATAGGACTTAGTGTTGTTGTACCTCTTTGATTAGGCATTGCTTTGGTAACTTTGCCACTTTTATCAACTACAATACTTACCACTACTTTACCTGTCTCTTTCGAGTTGTCTTCAATGTTTGGTCTGCGTGCTAAACTACGTCCTTTTAATTCGTATGTTATACCATCACCATTTCCAGGTCCTGTTCCATTACCTGAACCAGTTCCACTTCCTGCTCCTCCATTACCGTAACCATTTCCGTTAGGGTCACCATTTGGGTCTCCATCTGCAGCACCTTGGTTTCCAGGTGCATCACCATCACCATGGCCACTTGCATCTGCAGTGTTATTACGCTTCTTAAATAAACTTTTTTCGTCTGGTTTACGTGGCTGTTCAACAGGTTTCTCTACTGGTTTTTTAATGGGCTTTTTTACTTCAACTTTTTTTACCTCTTTAGGTGCAACAACAGCAGGTGCTTCTTCTACATCTTGTGTGGCAACAGGTTGTTCGGTTTCTTCAACAGGCGGAGTAGGTTCAGGAACACTAGGATCTGTAACCGGCACATCACTTGGGCCACCCATGTTTTCTTCACCCAAAGCCATTGTTAAGCCCATTCCACCATATTCTATAGGTGGATTTGGCGGAGATAAAACTAACCACCACAACAGCAACAACAACAATGCATGTATGATGGCAGTACCAGCATATCCAATAATTTTGTTGCGTTGTTCTAGTTTATCTGTTGATGCGTCCGACATAAAACATTACTCAGGTTGTGTAGCTAAAACGGCTTTAGCCTTTAATTTATTGCACACTTTCATAATGTGTACGAGATATTCAACTGGTACACTTTTATCACAGTTAATAGAAACTACAGCATCATCGGCATTTA
Organism: Bacteroidota bacterium; assembly: GCA_947459075.1. Classification (GTDB taxonomy): domain Bacteria; phylum Bacteroidota; class Bacteroidia; order UKL13-3; family UKL13-3; genus UBA6183. The sequence continues at coordinate 9,257 of CANHBJ010000009.1, read as the reverse complement.
CAGTTTTTAATTGATTACCTAATTCTGTTTCCAATACCTCTTGTGTAGTTTGTGTTCCATTAACATACCATAATAAATCGGCAGTAACACTTACCGCAATTGCTTTGGGTGTGGTAACTTGGTTATTTGCTTTAGGTAAGCTAACTTTAATGGCATTAGGACTAACCAATGTTGATGTAATCATAAAAAATATGAGCAACAAAAACACCAAATCCGTCATAGAAGCCATACTAAAATCAGGCTTTACCTTTGTACGTCTTTTAAATGCCATAATTAAGCAGGTTCTTGTAATAAGTCAATAAACTCAACCGCACTAGCTTCCATACGATGAATTATTTTCTCAATCATTGATGTTAATTGGTTGTATGCGATATATGCGAAAATACCAATAATTAAACCAGCAACCGTTGTAACTAAAGCTTCATAAATACCGCCTGCCAATAAACTAACGGTAAGGTTAGCACCAGCAGAACTCATTTTATGAAAAGCAGTAACCATACCAGTAACTGTACCCAAAAAACCTAACATAGGTGCAGCACCACTAATAGTTGCTAAAGTTGGCATGCCTGTTTCTAATTTATTAATTTCGATATTCCCAACATTATGAATAGAAGTATCAATATCTTGTAACGGTTTACCAATTCGTGTAACACCTTTTTCTATCATTCGTGCAATGGGAGAATTGGTACGCTCACACAAGGCTCTTGCACCTTTTATATTACCATTAAGAACTAAGTCTTTAATGTTTGCCATGAAGTTTGCTTCCAACTTTGAAGCTTTTTTCAAAGTTAAAAAACGTTCTATGGTTAGATAAACAGCTATAATACTCAATACAGCCAATGGAATCATAATAGGACCACCTTTCATGGTAAGGTCTATTAAATTGATTGATTCGCTTGAAGGAGCGGTTTCGGTAATTTGCAATAATGTATGATTCATGTTGGTTAAAAAAGCGGTTTTAATTACACTACTAAATAAGTGTATTGACATGGCAACACCACCTCGCACTTAACCACATTTGCACAGTTATTTTAGCGCATGTGTATAGTTTTTTATCGACAAGTTAAATACTTATTTACTAAATTATTAAAGCTAATATTAAGGAATAACTTGGTTAACTAGCAACTGTAATTCTTCAAAAGTAAGCTCACCTTCTTTAAAGTGTTTATAGCCTATATCACCTTTTATCATTAGGGTTGCGGGAATTGCGCCACTCCATTCTTCGCTCACTTTATTAATCCATTTATCAGCATTTAACTCATTAATAAATACCACTTGTTGAGTTAGCTTCTTAGCCTTAATAAAATCTGTTACACGTGTGGCGATATCTTTTCGCATATCAGTTGTAACCAAATATATTTTTACTTTTTTATTGGTGCAGGTATCTGCTAATTGTTCAAAATAGGGTAATTCTTCTACGCAAGGTTTGCACCATGTAGCCCAAAAGTTAATGATGTATAGCGTATCACTTTTTGATGCATGAATGCCATCAATCCACTCGGGGGTTACAGTTTTAATTTGTTGTGCTTGTATATTACCCAACAAACCAAATAATAGTGCTACTAAAAAGTATTTCATATTTCAAATGTAACAAATAAGGGGTAATTATATTGGTAACAGATGTTACACAACATATTTTAAATTTATATTTACTCCTCTTTATATGCTTCTTTTTTTAGTACTACTACCCTATTAGCTTTAATTGCTTTATACGTTTTTATTTCTTTGGCTGCTTTATCAATTGAAATATTTAACTCATAACCCAATAGCAAAATGTAGGTATTGATATAAATAAGCAGCATGATAACAATAAGCACTCCAATTGATCCATATACTTTGTTATAAGTGTTAAATGCATTTATGTAACCCGAAAAAACTAACGTGGTTAGAAGTATAGATACACACGCAAAAACTGCACCAGGCGAAATAAACCTCCATTGTTTGTTATGATTAGGTGCCAAGTAAAATATCATACTTATAAAAAACAAAATAAGTACAGCTACAATACTAATATTGAGTGAAACCAAAAGTACCGGGGTAATTTTAGAAGGAAAATAAGCCAACTTATCAAGGTATTTTATGGTGAAGTTGCCAACGGTTAATAAACCAACTGCAATTAATAATGATATAGAAACAATGGTGGCTAGTATGATGGCCACAATTCTTTTTTTCCAAAACGACCGTGTTTCTTTTTGCCTTCCGTATTTGTTTAAAGCATTCATTAAAGAAACAAAACCATTGGTGCTAAAATACATGGCCGTTAAAAAACCTAAAGATAACAGTCCACCTCGTTGGTTGTTTAAAATATCAACCAAAGTAGTTTGGGCTGCTTTGTATGCACTTGTTGGTAATAACTTTTCAAAAAAAAGCATAATGCTTTGGTGGCTATTACTTATAGGTATATATGCAATTAAAGTAAAAATAAAAATGATGGAAGGAAACAAGGCCAGAAAAAAAGTAAACGATAAAGAAGTGGCGCGTAACTGTAAATCTCTTCTATCAACCCAACGAATAAAAAACTCTAATACGGTGTACCAACTAATACCAGTATAACCAGGTACTTGCTTACTTTGAGCAAAGTATATAAAACGCTTGGCCACAGTTGAATTGAGCAGCTTACGAGTTAACTTATTTGCTTTATGTGGTTGCACTATTTAGTTATGAGTGTTGAGTGTTGAGTTATGAGTGTTGGGGTATGAGTGATGAGTTATGAGTGATGGGTTATGAGTGATGGGTTATGAGTGTTGGGTTATGAGTGTTGGGTTATGAGTGTTGGGTTATGAGTGTTGGGTAATGAGTGTTGAGTTATGGGTTATGAATGTTTAGGTATTTTTTAATTTAAATCTGCCAAGATTTCTATTTTCTGAATTCTAGTTACTAACCTCTATCTTCAAAAAACGGAGCAAATATTTCCATCAAATTTTGGGGGCAACGGATCATTTTATTTGTTTTCATATCAACAAAAACCAAAGTAGTTTGTCCTGTGCATAACAACTCATTCGCTTCGTTATACACTTCGTAATCTATAATTGTTTTAACAGTGGGCATCACTTTAAAAAACGATTTAATGGTTAATAAGTCATCGTACTTGGCAGGTTTTTTATAGTTTACTGTTAGGTTAACCACAGGCATCATTATGCCATTTTCTTCTAAGCTGCGATAGGTTACATCTATTTGCCTTAATGCTTCGGTTCGCGCAATTTCGAAATATAAAGCATAGTTACCATGGTACACTACGCCCATTTGATCTGTTTCGCCATAACGAACGCGTAATTGAGTTTGCGTTGTGAACATAGTTATCTATTTTTTTTTACAGCCAAATCGGCTATGGTTTTACCAATACTTAATGATGAAGTTGCAGCAGGTGATGGGGCGTTTAATACATGAATGGCGTTGGCTCTTTCTATAATTTTAAAATCATCTAATAAACCACCAGACCGATCGCAAGCTTGTGCACGTACTCCAGATTCTGCAGGGATTAAATCATCTTCTTGTACTTCAGGTATCAAACGTTGTAATGCCTTTGTAAATGCGGATTTACTAAATGATCTATAAAATTCACCAATACCAGTTTTCCAATATTTAGCAGCCACTTTCTGAAAACCTGGCCATGCTAACGATTCAAACATTTCTTCCAAGTCAACATCACTTTTTAGGTAACCTTCGCGCTTAAATGCAAATACTGCATTGGGCCCTGCTTCTATATCACCATTTATCATGCGCGTAAAGTGCACACCTAAAAATGGGAAATTAGGATCAGGAACAGGATAAATTAGGTTCTTTACCAAATATCTCTTTTCAGGTTTAAGCATAAAATACTCTCCCCTAAAAGGAATAATTTTAGTATCTATTTTCTCCCCTGCTAGTTCAGCTACCTTATCGCAATATAAACCTGCACAATTAACCAACGTGCTAGTAATAAATGTATTGAATGGGGTTATAATTTGCGTGTAATCTTGTTCTACAATTATATCTTCAGCTTTTTGGTTTAAGTATATTTCGCCTCCCATATTGGTTACCAATTCAGCTAATTTCTCACATACTTCAGTGTAATCTATAATACCTGTGTAGGGCACATGAATTGCCTTAACACCATTTAAATGGGGCTCGTAATCAGCAATTTGCTCTTTATTTACGTATGTAATTTTCGTTAACCCATTTTCATGTCCACGGTTATATAACTTTTCTAATTCTGGTAATTCATCGTCATTCACAGCAACAATTAACTTGCCACACAAGTCGAATTTAATGCCATGTTCAGCACAAAAATCAACCATCATGTTATAGCCATCTAAGCAGTTTTTAGCCTTTAAACTTCCAGGTTTGTAGTAAATACCCGAGTGTATTACACCACTGTTGTGGCCAGTTTGATGTGCCGCTACAGCCGACTCTTTTTCTAACAAAGCCAACTTGGCATGCGGTTGAAGTTTTAGTATATGATATGCAGAGGCTAGTCCTACTATTCCCCCACCAATTATTACGTAATCGTATTTCATGATGTGCAAAGATTGTATAATGTGGGTTTAAAACAAACCCGTTAATAGCCATTTGGTTGTTGATTGTATCTAGAAGTGTGCATTAATAACTTTGTTTAGCGCCATTAAAATAGGTATAGTAAATACAACATTGTATGCTTCGTTTTGAAGTATTGTTTCTTAAATTTTGAAATTGGACAATATGAATAAATCGTTATTCCTATATTTCATCCAAGTTTGCTTATTGCTTGTTAATGATATTAGAAACGATTAAGAAATATATTTCATAAATTAAACAGTATAATATTTACATTGTATGTATGTAAAGTAAAAACAAAAAATGGATTTCCTCTATTGAATGAGGAAGTTGTTATAATACATCATTCAGATATTCAATAATGAAAACAATAAAATTACACCTGCTGGCCTTCACGGTTTTGATAATTAATTACCATGCATGGGCCAGTTTAAAGTATCACCCTATAAGCTTTGTTTTAAATACAGATAAGGATAGTTATTACGAAGGAGAAAAAATTACCTTTAACATCACCATAACCAATACCAGTAAAGAAACTAGCTACCCTGTATTACTTCCGCATACTCAAAACATTGGACAAAAATTGTTTTATATAAATGCTTACGACAAAGCAAATAACTCCCTAATATTAAGGTATACAGAAAATAAAATGCTGAACATGATGGTGTATGATACAGGTACTGTTAAAATCATGTATCTAAAACCGCAAGAGCAAATTGTTATACCTATTTACCTCAATGATTTTGAAAACTATTATAATTATTACACCCAAAACGCTTCGCACCATAGTTTTGGCATTCCACTATTTGCAGGACTTTACAAAGTAAACGTTACTTACAACCCACATGGAATTTTATTAGGTGATAGCATTTATACCTATTATGATGATTTTGATAAAAACATACCTTATTTGGGAAAACAAGCTATGCCTACCAATGGCCAAATTACCCAAATGATTGATTTAAAAATTAAACGCAGCAAAGACACCATCATTTCTATTGAACGAAAAAAATATTACATAAAAACCGATGGCTACAGATATTTTTATTTATCTAAAAATTCACCACAAATAACCACTGATACTACTTGCCATCATATTACAGACCTTCCGCCCGATAGCTTTTCTATTAAAAACGAATACTTCTACAGCCACTTTACTGATTTGTATGCCGAGTACATAGCTCGTTTTGATGATGGTGACATTAGAGAATATAGAAGGTTTAGCGACTACTGCCCAGATTATTTGAATACTGAAAGGTATGATGCGTTTAAGCAAAAAACACATTTTATGACTCAGTTAAACGACAAGCGATTTTACAGTGTTTCCTACCATCAACCCGGCAATAAAATACACCAAGAAACGTATTGCAGTGCTGATGGAACATTGTGTAATGTTACAACCTATGTGTATAACAAAAAAGGTGAATTTAAATACAAAGAAATCACGCAAACACAACCCTGTATAGAGGTTGAGATTGATGGTAAGATAAGAAGTTATCGTTTAGTTGAAGAACTAGAAGGACGTTAAACCCAAATTATGCAATAGAAGGCGAAGAATGAGCCGAACTATCTGCATTAGTTGGGTAAACCCCGATTTAGAAAATCAACTTTTGGGTGAAGTGTAACGGATGCCCAAATGCTTGATTTTCTTACATCGATTATGCTATTTGTATCCCAAATGCATAATGTGGGTTAAACGTTATTTACTTTCACCTAATAAATAGCCAATAACTTTTTGATTAAATATAACTGCATGTTCTACATTAACCACATGGCCACAGTTTTGTATGATAAACAATTCGGAGGTTTTAGTGTGATTGGCCACCACTTGTTTTACGGATGGTAAAAACATATAATCTTCCTCACCCATTACGTACAAAGTAGGTATGTTTAATTCGGTTTGACGGAACCAACGAAGCACCGGATTAATTTCGGCAGTTAGTTTAAACCACTTGATAAACTCTTTTTGGTATAACTTTTTAGCCTCATTAATAAACAACAAACGCGATTGTTTGTGGTTATTTTTGGGCATGATAACAAAAGCGAAAAATCGATAGAGCACTAAATACGGCAATAGATATTTAAATATATTACCAACACGCATTAAAATTTGCGAACGGAAATTCATTTTTAAAATAGCACCACCCAAAATCATGCTTTTTACACGTGTGGGATGCATTTCGGCCAATTGTCTGATTACAATAGTACCCAATGAAATACCGATAAAGTGAGATGATTCAATCTTTAAATGATCAATCACTTCCAACACATCTTCTGCAATTGTTTTAAATGCGTATGGCTTATTAAGTTTGGACTGATGCTGTTCTTTTGAGCTTCCATGCCCACGTAAATCCAACAAGAGCACATTAAAATGCTTGTTAAAATCTTTTATTTGTTTGAACCAAATGTTTGAGCTTCCTCCAGCACCGTGAACAAAAGTTACCCAATCTTTGGCGTTTTGATTTTTATAAATGGTGTAAGCAATCAAATTTTAATATTTTGCCGAATATAAGGCTTATTTAAATAAACCAAAATTGTATTGTTGTAAAATATCAAAAAAATATCATATGCATATAGATAACATTAGAATTTTAGAAACCATTGCAGTTATCGTTTTATACATTGTTTTGTTTTTTATTACTAAAACCATTATAAACACTGCATTAAAAAATGCGCAACTTCAACGCACCCGAAGAAAAATAATAATTAAAGCAGTGCATTTATTTACAAGCATAGCGGCCTTGACCTTAATTGCTGGTATTTGGGGGTTGAAACAAAATGAGATTGCCTTATTTGCCAGTACTGTTTTTACAGCATTAGGCATCGCTTTTTTTGCGCAGTGGTCTTTACTTTCGAATATAACCTCTAGTATTATCTTGTTCTTTAACCACCCTTTAAAATTGGGCGATACCATAAAAGTATTAGATAAAGATTATCCGTTTGAAGGCGAGATAACCGAGTTGTCGTATTTCTTTATTCACCTCAAAACCAAAACCGGGGAAATCATCACTATTCCAAATTCATTGGTATTGCAAAAATCCATTTCGGTGGTGGCTAAACGAGAAAATGAATCATAACTTAGTAACTATTTCACTAACTAAAATAAACACCAAACCACAAACAATATACCCTAAACTAAAAATACAGACGCTGCGGTCTGTACCTGCGGCCAATCAACTAATAACTAATCAACCACACACACAAGCATGACTAAAAAAACAATAGCCCTATTTTTTGTATCCTTTTTGTCAGTGGCAACCACTTTTGCGCAAGCACCTCGCTCCGGGTGCGGGTGATGAAGTGCTGGCGTGTTTAAGTCAGCTTGGTTATGAAGTAACTACTTTAACCGATGATAAATTGGTAAGTGAAAATTTAAGTCAGTACGATGCAATTATTGCCTGATTGCTTGCCTATAACAACAACGAAAAGTTGTTATATTTCAAGCAAAAACTCATGGATTTTTAGCTGCCGGAGGTAACTTAATTGCGCAGTACATTAAAATACAAATAGTTGAGCTGGTCCGTTAAGCAGTGATATTAGTCCGTATAGGTTTAAAATCAACCGCAACCGCATTACCGATGCAGAAGTAAAAGTGAATGGCAAATTATCCATAACAAATTACATATTTCAAATCTCAAAAGATGTTATTGCTTCGTTGCCAGATAAAATGATGACGCAACAAAATATATTTGAGCATACAGGTGGATTACATGCTTGTGCGCTATTTACGAAAGATGGAGCATTATTGCTTTTGCGAGAAGATGCAGGTAAGCATATTGCTATGGATAAGTTGGTGGGAGGTCATCAATACGGCAATTAACGAATGCAACTTTCTTTTAAGCTGGCGGACAAGTTTTTAATTGTTGCAAAAGGCAGCCGTGGCAAGTATGCCCATTGTGTGCGCTGTTGGTGCCCCAAGCAGTTTGGCTGTACAAACGACACAAGAGTTTGGGATTACTCAGATTGTTTTTTAAGAGGAGATCGGTTTAATGTGTATGCGAATAGAGAACAAATTATGTGTTAATCGACATTTCTTTATTTCTAACATCATTTTGTTGCAATAGCGCCTTTAATAAATTAATGTTTGTTTTGTAAACAAGCTACCATAAGCCCACAAGTTTTGCTTTTTGATTAAATTTTTTTTGCATACCAATTAAAACTGTAAAGCTTATTCTCCAACTATTTAAATTCAAATTATCAATAAACTTTAATTCTTCTTCTTGTATATCTCCATAATATTTAGCCCAATAACCACTCAATCTATATGAGCCGCTAAGTTTAACTAAGTAATTAGGCCAATTGCCAATCAGAAATCCAACTTCTGGATAAAGTTGAGCAGTTGAAATAGATATATGTACATTATTATTATTTACTACATCCTGAGATCGGAATCCTTCTTGAAAACCAAATCCCGCGCCAATATACGGATTGATAAAAGATTCTTTAAAAGGCAAGTAATTGTACCAAGCATTATAAGTCCAATTCAACCTTGTAGTAGGTTTCAACTTTATATCATTATAAACTAATATGTAGCTAGGATCTGTAGTATTGAAACCAAGTCCTAACGAGTATCCGAATAGGGCTCGTTTAATTTTTAGTTCAAATCCTAAATCGAATTGTATTGAGTTTCCAAGTTTTTTATTAATTACTAAGGATGTACTTGGTGTTAGAAAAAATAATGCTGTCTTTCTTATATCTTTCTTTACGGACACAAAACTTTGATGACTTTTAGTATTAATGCTGTC
>CANHBJ010000008.1 GCA_947459075.1 Bacteroidota bacterium | reverse complement strand
TAATCAATTTTGCTATTGATTACAACAAAGCTACTGCTGTTAAAATGATGGACATTACAGGTCGCGTTATTGAAACAGTTAACTTTAACTTAAACAACGCTCAAGTTGATGTGCGTAACTACAATGCTGGTATTTACATGTACCAAGTACTAGACAATGAAGGTAACATAGTTAAAGCAGGTAAAGTAACTGTAAACAACTAATTTAAATAACTACAAAAAAAGCGCCACATCCTTGGATGTGGCGCTTTTTTTTGTATGCGTTGTATTACTCTATTTTAATACACATGTTGTAATGATTTAATTGGGCTAAGGTTTTAGTAGTTCAAACAGCAAATAGTAAACATAGAGGGAAATGAATGAAACTATACCAAACGGTTATTTATTTATATGTCTTGATTACCAATGTATTCAGGTAAATTTTGTATAATAGGTAGTACAAGTTTACTTGTTAATCGTTTTATATACAGAAATGAAACAAATTTAATCTACCTACTCAATTAATAAAGCTAATTTGATATTGCTTTTAAAAAGGTAAACTCAATAATTAGTTAGTTGTTTGTGTGTGCATGAAAGCCCGAATTTTGTTCGGGCTTTGTGTTTTAAAAACCTTCCATTTTTTAAATATACGCTGTTATATCGTATGGTAAAATTTTTATCAAAATAGATGATAAGCCTAGGTATCACACTCGTCATAGTTATTAAATAACAGATGACTTTTCCAAAAGGTTAAGTTTTAATGTAAGCGAAGTAACTTTTTATGGTAAAACTCAATGTAATATTTATCTGTTGCCGCGTTTATTGGTTATTGATAAATTAGGCTAAAGCATCAATTACATCTTGTTTAGTTATGATGTGGGTATCGCCAACCAAATTACGCATTAATACAGCATTATTTTCTTTACTAATGAGCTTTGACACCTCTTCTAAACTGGTTTCAGGGTGCACAAATGGAAATGGTTTTTGAACCACAGCTTCTACACTTGCCAGTTTTAATTCCGGATGTTCAATTAGTTTGCTGTACAAGTGTGAATCGTTTAATGAACCCACAAATTCACCAGCAGCATTAATAACTGGAATTTGAGATATATCAAATTTGCGCATTTTACTTACCACATCACCTAAATTATCATTAATGTTTGCAGTAACTAGTTTTAAATGTTTATGGCCTTCAATTAAATCAATGGCTTTTGGGTGGTTGTTAACCAAAAATCCTCTGTCGCGCATCCAATCATCGTTAAACATTTTACCCAAATAACGTGTACCGTGATCATGAAAAATAACAACAACTAAGTCGCCAGGTTTAAACATATCTCGCATTTGCATCAAACCTGCCAGAGCGCTTCCAGCAGAATTGCCACCGAAAATCCCTTCTTCGCGAGGTATCCTGCGTGTCATAATAGCAGCATCTCTATCTGTTACTTTTTCAAAATGATCTATAATGCTAAAGTCTACATTAGCTGGTAAAAAGTCTTCACCTATACCTTCAGTTATGTATGGATAAATTTCGTTCTTATCTAAAATACCTGTCTCTTTATATTTTTTAAAAATAGATCCATAGGTATCAATCCCTAATATTTTGATGTTAGGATTTTTTTCCTTCAGGTATTTGCCAGTTCCACAAATAGTTCCGCCTGTACCAACACCTACAACTAAGTGCGTAATTTTACCTTCTGTTTGTTCCCAAATTTCAGGACCTGTTTGTTCGTAGTGAGCCTGAGTGTTACTTAAGTTATCATATTGATTAGGTTTCCACGAATTGGGAATTTCTTTTTCTAAACGAGATGAAACGGAATAATATGAACGTGGATCTTCAGGGTCAACATCTGTTGGGCAAACAATTACATCTGCGCCAAACGCTTTTAATGCGTCTACCTTTTCTTTACTTTGTTTATCTGTTGTAGTAAAAACACAACGATAACCTTTTATAACAGCAGCAATAGCTAAGCCCATTCCAGTATTACCACTGGTTCCTTCAATTAGGGTATAACCTGGTTTTAATTTACCTTCTTTTTCAGCATCTTCAATCATTTTTAAGGCCATACGGTCTTTTATTGAATTGCCAGGATTGGTACTTTCAATTTTTGCAACTACAGTGCAAGGTAAATCTTTGGTTATATTATTTAGTTTTACCATTGGTGTATTCCCAATGGTTTCAAGTATGTTTTTATGCCACATGATTGCAAAGATAAGTTTAATTTTTTATTAGGAGGTGGGTTAGCAAACAGTTACCAAATTTTAATTATCATCAAATTTAAATTTCTGCTAAAAATAATACCATCATAAATTATGATTTGTTATTAATAATAGCTTTGATATTACAAGTAGTTTTTCTTACTTGTGCTTGTTATTAACTAGCATAATAACCATTAATAATTAAAAATTATGAAAACGAAAGAAGAGATTGTGAAAGATTGGTTGCCCAGATACACAGGTATACCATTGGAATCGTTTGGTGAATATATTTTGCTCACAAATTTTGCAAACTATTTAAATTTATTTGCTCAAAAGTTTAATGTTGAAGTGATGGGAACTGATAAACCCATGCAAACTGCAACAGCGGATAACATTACCATTATTAATTTTGGTATGGGTAGTGCAATGGCTGCAACAGTTATGGACTTATTATCTGCAATTGAACCTAAAGCTGTTTTGTTTTTGGGCAAGTGTGGAGGTTTAAAAAAGAATACCCAATTGGGCGATTTAATATTACCAATTGCTGCAATTAGGGGCGATGGTACAAGTAATGATTATTTGGTTCCAGAAGTGCCTGCATTGCCTTCTTTCAGGTTACAAATGGCTGTATCGGCAAGTATAGTAAGGCACAATAAAGATTATTGGACTGGCACTGTTTATACCACCAACAGAAGGGTTTGGGAGCATGATGAAAAATTTAAAGATTACCTACGTAGCACACGTGCTATGGGTATTGACATGGAAACTGCAACCATTTTTGTGGTAGGCTTTATTAATAAAATACCCAAAGGTGCACTATTACTTGTAAGCGATAACCCCATGACTCCTGAAGGTGTTAAAACATCAAAAAGCGACCAAACTGTTACTTCAAAATTTGTAGAATCACACCTTGATATTGGCATTGATGCATTGAAAGAATTGCGCGACTCAGGAGAATCTGTTAAACATTTACGTTTTGAGTAATTATTTGGTTTAAGTTTATGGATGTATATTTTAATCTAAGCTTTCACAATTATTTGTAAAAAGCACCTTGCGTTTAACTTCGCCTTTTAGGTTGATAAACTAATGGTAAATTAAGATATTCATTATACTTTTTACCACCCACAGTGTAAAAAATATAAACTTAATTATGTTTGAAAAATAGTTTAGCATTTGCTAAAAAAGTACATATTATATATTTATGATAATTGATTTAAGAAGTGATACTGTAACCAAACCTACCTCAGGAATGTTGCAAGCCATGATGGCAGCAACGGTTGGTGATGACGTATATGGCGAAGACACAACGGTTAATGCATTAGAACAGCAATTGGCCAATGATTTTGGGATGGAAGCTGGATTATTTTGCCCAACCGGAACCATGACAAATCAAATTGCCATTCGTGTACACACTAGGCCTGCAACCGAAGTTATTTGTGCGGATAATGCGCACATATTTAAATATGAGGGTGGGGGAATTGCTGCCAACGCAGGCGCACAAGCTCGTTTGGTTGCAAGTACGTATGGTAAAATTAGTGCATCTCAAATTGCAGAAGTGATTAATGCAGAAGATGTTCATTTCGCCAGAACAGCTTTAGTTTGTTTAGAAAATACCAGTAACCGTGGTGGTGGAAGTATTTATTCATTGGCCGAACTGAATGAAATTGCCAACTTATGTAAACAACACAAATTGCCTTTGCACCTTGATGGGGCTCGAATTTATAATGCGTTAGCCGAGGGCGATTACACATCAAAACATTTAGGTAATATTTTTAATAGCATTTCGGTTTGTTTAAGCAAGGGGCTTGGAGCTCCCGTTGGTTCAGTTTTGCTGGGTAGTAAAGAAATCATTCATGAAGCAAAACGTATGCGCAAATTAATGGGAGGTGGCATGCGTCAGGCTGGGTATTTGGCTGCAGCAGGTATATATGCTCTTAAACACAACGTTGCAGGTTTAAAGCATGATCATCAGCATGCAAAACAAGTTGCTGATGTGTTGTGCAATAATAATTTAGTGGTAAGTATGATGCCCGTAGTTACCAATATTATTATATTTAAATTAAAAGATGCGAATACAGCTGATGCTTTGCAGCAACAGCTAAAACAACAACACATATTGGCAAATAAAGTATCTACTACAGAGTTGCGATTTGTTTTTCATTTAGATGTAACGCCTACTATGGTAAATAAACTGTGTAGTGCAATTGAAGCATTTAAAGGTTAACATACATATCATATAAGTGCTATTAAGCGTATGATATTTCTCTGTTTAATTTTAAAAATAAGTAACATATGTGTTATGCTACCTCAGCCGTTTTAAAAGCTTCAATGGTTAAAAAAGAGTTTGATGCCTCTTTTTTACATGCTGATTTTGAAGATAAAATTGTTGCGCAAAACGATGATGAGGAATTACGCATGTATCATATCAATGGCTTTACTTTTGAAAAAATTCCTGTTATTACCAACCAACAACCACATTTAGTGCAAGGTTATCATTGGGGGTTAATACCTGCATGGGTAAAAGACGAACAAAGTGCTATTGACTTGCGCAAAATGACTTTAAATGCAAAATCAGAATCCATTTTTGAAAAGCCTTCATTTAGAGATGCAGCCAAAACAAATCGTTGTGTAGTTTTAGTTTCTGGTTTTTATGAATGGAAAACGGTAGGTAAAGAAAAAATACCACATTATATCTATTGTCCTAGTATGCCAATTATGCCATTAGCTGGCTTGTATTCAACATGGAAAAATCCATCAACACAAAAAACAATAAACACGGTAACTATACTTACCACCGAGGCAAACGAGCTAATGGCAGAAATACACAATGCCCTAAAACGTATGCCTGTAATATTGCCAAAATCTAATATAGCTAAATGGTTTGATTCCGATTATGGCAAGCAAGATTTATTACTACCTTTTGATGCCAATGCCATGCGTGCACACGAAATAAGTAAACTAATTACAGCGCGCAACCAAAATACCAATGTGCCTGAAGTATTGATGCCTTCGAAAAATTCCCTTTTTTAAAACATAGGTAAGGTATTGCAAATACTTCTTTTAAATTATAAACACCTGTTCACCTTGCGTTGATCAAGTAAAAATGTATTGAAACAAAAAATCCTTCAAGCAATTGAACTTGAAGGATTTAGGTTTTAAAAGTTTTTGTTTTGTGATTCCGCTGGGATTCGAACCCAGGACCCCTACATTAAAAGTGTAATGCTCTACCAGCTGAGCTACGAAATCAATTCCTTTTTATTAACGAAACTAGGAGTGTTTCGGTTTTTTACTAAACCATTTTATGTGGTTGAGCGGGTGCAAAGATAGGAAGCCTTTTCAATTGAACAAATATGAGGCTAAATATTTTTATCTTTTTTTGCTTGCCTCCTTTTTATGAGGCACTTAATTTGTAATGATGCTTTTAAATAGGCTGTTTTTTCAGGCACTTTGCGCTGTTCGCTATTCCTTGGTTTCTAATACAACAAAGGGTACAATCATTTCTTCTAAACTAATACCACCATGTTGAAAAGAGTTGGTGTACATATTTACATGGTAATTGTAATTGTTTGGATAAGCCATAAAATCGTTTCCAGTTGCAAATACATAACGGCTGCTTACATTTGGTTTAGGCAAAAATGCCTCAGCTGGATCTTTTATGGTAAACAATTCGCTTTCGTTGTAGTTTAAATTTTTACCGTGCTTGTATCTTAAGTTGGTACTTGTACTTCTGTCGCCAATAATTTTTACCGCATTTTTTACCCTGATGCTGCCATGGTCGGTGGTAATAATAATTTTAGCTTTTTTACCCGCAATACGTTTTAAGGCATCAAACAAAGGTGAGTGTTCAAACCAACTGGCCGTTATGCTGCGATATGCAGCTTCATCTTCTGCTAGTTCCTTCATTACATTCATTTCGGTACGCGCATGGCTTAGCATATCTACAAAGTTGTATACTATTACGTTAAACTTATTGTTAAACATGTTGGGTATATCATCAACCAATCGTTTGCCATTATCGAAGTTGGTAATTTTGGTGTAGCTAAACTTTTCATTATAACCCAAGCGGTTAAGCTGTATACTCAATAGTTCTTCTTCGTGCAAGTTTTTGCCCTCATCTTCTTCTTCATCAACCCAAAGCTTAGGATATGATTTGGCTATTTCGCTAGGAAGCATACCGCTAAAAAAAGCATTGCGCGCATAGTGTGTGGTGGTAGGTAAAATAGTTAAGTAATTGTCATCAGTGGTTAATCTAAAATGTTCGTTTAACTGACTTTGAATTACTTTCCATTGGTCGTACCTAAAGTTATCTAGCAAAATCAAAAACACAGGAACATCGCTTTTTAACTCGGGAAGGACCTTATTTTTTATTGCATTATGACTCATAACTGGCGTGTTTAAATCAGGTTTGCGCAAAAAATTAGTAAAGTTCTTTTTAATAAATTTTGTCCACTCGCGGTTGGCTTCTGTTTTTTGCATCATTAAAATCTCGTCCATACCAGTATCATTGCTAGCAGCTAATTCAAGCTCCCAATACACCAGTTTTTTGTACAAGTTAACCCATGATGTATAGTCGCTTACCTCATTTAACTCCATACCAATATGACTAAACTCTTGTTGATAGGTTTGTGCCGTTTTTTCACTCACCAACCTTTTATTGTCTAACAATTTTTTAATAGATAGTAATATTTGGTTTGAGTTAACGGGTTTTATTAAGTAATCGGCAATTTTACTACCAATGGCATCCTCCATAATATGCTCTTCTTCGCTTTTTGTAATCATTACCACGGGCACGTCTGGTAATAAACTTTTAATGGGAGTAAGGGCTTCTAAGCCACTAATACCGGGCATGTTTTCATCTAAAAAAACAATATCGTAGTGTTTGTTTTTACAGGCTTCTATGGCATCATTTCCACTGGTAACCTTATCTACGGTGTAACCTTTATTGGTTAAAAAAATAATATGTGGTTTGAGTAATTCAATTTCATCATCAGCCCAAAGGATGCAGGTATTATTCATATAAAGTTTATTTTTGCTAAGTTGTGTATATCAAGAAACGAATTAGTAGACAAATATTGTGCAAAGCTTCCCAAACAAAAAGAAAATAATTAACGACCCTGTTTATGGGTTTGTAAATATAACCTCAGAATTAATTTTTGATTTAATTGAACACTCCGTGTTTCAGCGTTTACGTAGAATAAAACAGTTGGGGTTGTCTAATTTGGTTTACCCGGGTGCTTTACATACTCGCTTTCAGCATGTAATTGGTGCCATGAGTTTAACCGCTCAGGCCGTTGATGTGCTAAGAACCAAAGGCATAGAGATAACCGATGAGGAAAAAGATGCCGTTTGTGCGGCTGTTTTATTACACGATATAGGCCATGGGCCATTTAGCCATACTTTAGAACAAGTGTTGATTAAAGAGGTGCACCACGAACAACTTTCTTTGGCTTTTATGATGATGTTAAACGAAGAGTTTAATGGTAAACTGGGTAAGTGTATTCAAATATTTACCAACCAATACCATAAAAAATTCTTGCATCAATTGGTAAGTAGTCAGTTAGATATGGATAGGCTTGATTACTTGCGTAGAGATAGCTTTTACACGGGTGTACAAGAGGGTGTAATTGGCCACGATCGCATCATTAATATGTTAAATGTATATCAAGATGAATTGGTGATTGAAGAAAAAGGAGTATACAGTATCGAGAAATTTTTGATTGCACGCAGGCTTATGTATTGGCAGGTATATTTACACAAAACGGTTATTGCAGCCGAAACACTTTTGGTTAAAGCCATGCAACGTGCCAGTTATTTAGCCAATAAAGGAGTAGATTTATTTGCTTCACCCGACTTTAAATTCTTTTTATACCAAAAACCGGGAGCCGAGCAATTGTTAAACAACCCAGAGGTTTTGATGCGTTACAGCAAGCTTGATGATAGCGATATATTTTTATCTATAAAAGTTTGGTGCGAGCATAACGACAAGGTTTTAAGTGATTTATGTACCCAAATTAGGGATAGGCATTTGCCCAAAATTGAATTAAAAAACGAAGAGCCTTTTAACCCAAGTATGGTTAACGATCTTAAACAGCAAGTTGCTAAACAAAAGGGAATTAGCCTAGAAGATGCAGATTATTATGTATTTACCGATAGTGTGAGTAACAAAGCATACAGTCCCGAAGGTTTTAACATAAAAGTATTATACAAAAACGGCACTACGGCTGATATTACAGCCGCATCTGATCAGTACAATATATCTGCATTGGCAAAGTCGGTTACCAAATACTTTTTATGTTACCCTAAAAATATATAAATTGCCGAGCTAACACGTGTTTTTAGTTAACGTAAATTAATGCAAATATCAGTAAAAGAACTTAGCAAGCTGCTTCAGGGCGAGGTTATAGGTGATGAGAATGCACTACTACATACCGTTGCCAAAATTGAAGAAGGCCAACCAGGAGCATTATCTTTTTTAGCTAACCCAAAATACGAACCACACATTTATACCACACAAAGCACAGCGGTGCTGGTTAATCGCTCGTTTATTCCCGAATCGCCCATTACTACTACCTTAATTAAGGTTGAAGATGCATACCAAGCCTTTACTTTTTTGTTAGAACAGTTTGCAAATGTGGGCAAAGGCGCAGCAGGCGTTGATAAATCTGCAGTGTTAGAAGCCAGTGCAAAGGTACATTCGAGTACTTTTGTAGGCGCATTAACTTACATTGGTCAGGAAGTAGAAATTGGCGAAAAATGCCAAATACATCCTCAGGTTTATATTGGTGCAGGTGTTAAAATTGGAAACAATGTAACCTTATATCCCGGGGTAAAGATTTATCATTTATGCACCATTGGCGATAATTGTATTGTTCATGCTGGTGCTGTTATTGGCAGTGATGGTTTTGGTTTTGCGCCATTAGCTGACAGAAGTTACAAAAAGATACCTCAAACAGGTAATGTAATTATAGAAGCTGATGTAGAAATAGGAGCCAATTGCGCCATAGATAGAGCAACCATGGGTAGTACCGTGATTCGTAAGGGGGCAAAATTGGATAATTTGGTACAAGTGGCGCACAATGTAGAAATTGGCGAGCACACCGTTATCGCTTCGCAAAGTGGAATAGCTGGCAGCACCAAAATTGGCAAATACTGTGTAATTGGTGGGCAAGTTGGTTTTGCAGGACATATTACCATTGCTGATGGAAGTCAGTTTGGTGCACAAAGCGGAGTAGGTGGAAACATTACACAAACCAACGGAAAATGGTTTGGTAGTCCTGCTATAGAATTACGTCAGGCATTAAAAGCAGGCGTGGTGTATCGCAAATTACCCGAGTTAGAAAAAAGGGTGCAGGAGTTAGAGAAATTATTAAAAGAGATAAAATAAAAGATATTAAATAGTGAAACAAACTACAATAAAAAAGGCCGTAAGTATTAGTGGTGTAGGTTTGCATACCGGACAAAATGTAACGCTTACTTTTCTTCCTGCAATCGAAAATCATGGTATTAAATTTCAACGTGTTGATTTACCAGGACAACCTATTGTTGATGCCGATGTAGACAATGTAGTTGATACCTCTAGAGGCACTACCATAGAACAAAATGGAGCCCGTGTGGCAACTGTGGAGCATGTTATGGCTTCGTTAGCAGGATTAGAAATAGACAATTGTTTGTTACAAATTGATGCTACCGAAACACCAATTATGGATGGTAGTTCTCGTTATTTTATAAAAGCCCTTAAAGATGCGGGTATCCAAGATTTGGATGCAGAACGCGAATATTTTTCAGTGCCACATAATGTATACTACAATGAAGTGGATAAAAATATTGAAATGATTGCCATGCCTTTAGACGATTATCGTTTAACAGTAATGGTAGATTACAATTCTCCAGTTTTGGGTAGCCAACATGCATCTGTTACCAGCCTTAAAGAGTTTGAAACAGATATAGCAAGTTGCCGCACATTTTGCTTTTTACACGAACTTGAAATGTTGTTAAAACATGGTTTAATACAAGGTGGCGATTTAAATAATGCCATTGTAATTGTAGACCGTGTAATTGAAGATGAAGAGATGGACCATTTGGCAAAGTTGTTTAACAAGCCCAAAGTGGAAGTGCGTAAAGAGGGTATATTAAACAATGTAGAGCTGCGTTTTCATAACGAACCTGCTAGACACAAGTTATTAGATTTAATTGGTGATTTAGCCTTGATAGGAACTCCTATTAAAGCACAAATAATGGCTGCTCGCCCAGGCCACGCTGCCAATGTAGAGTTCGGAAAACGCATTAAAGCATTAATCAAAAAAGCGCGCTCAACCAATAATATACCTAAGTATAACCCAAACAAAGAACCCATTTATAACATCAACGACATCTCTCGATTTTTACCACATAAATACCCTTTTCTATTGGTTGATAAGATCATTGATATGGGGAAAAATCACATTGTGGCCGTTAAAAATGTAACCATCAATGAACCCTTTTTTCCAGGACATTTTCCAAATAACCCAGTTATGCCAGGTGTATTAATAATTGAGGCGATGGCACAAGCAGGTGGGGTAATGATTTTATCGCAAGTAGAAGATCCTGAAAACTACAATACCTATTTTATGAAAATAGATAATGCCAAGTTTAAGGAAAAAGTGTTGCCTGGTGATACCTTGGTTTTAAAACTTGACATGATTGCGCCAATTCGCAGGGGAGTTTGTGTTATGAAAGCACATGCCTATGTGGGCGAAAAGTTAGTTTGCGAAGCTGAACTTATGGCTCAGGTGGCAAAAAAAATAATTTAATTAATACGGATAAGCATTAAGCAAAAACGATAATAACTAATGATTCAAACTTTAGCATACATTGATCCTCAGGCCAAAATAGCGGCTAATGTGGTGGTTGAACCATTTACGGTAATACACAAGAACGTAACCATTGGAGAAGGCTCTTGGATAGGACCCAATGTTACCATATTTCCCAACACCAAAATTGGAAAAAACTGCAAAGTATTTCCAGGTGCAGTATTGGGTGCAGTACCTCAAGATTTAAAATTTAATGGCGAGGAAACCGAAGTAATTATTGGAGATAATACCACCATTCGTGAGGCGGTTACCATTAACCGTGGTACGGTTGATAAAATGAAAACACAGGTAGGTAAAAATTGCCTGTTAATGGCATATGTTCATTTAGCACACGATTGTATGGTGGGCGATAATGTAATTATTGCCAATGGGGTACAAGTTGCAGGACACGTTACTATTGATGATAATGCACGCATTGGTGGATTATGTGCCATACACCAGTTTGTAAATGTTGGCCGTCATGTAATGATTGAAGGTGGTAGCATGATTACTAAAGATGTTCCGCCTTTTGTTAAAGCTGGACGCTATCCTTTATCTTATGAGGGTATTAACTCTGTAGGCTTGCGTAGAAGTGGCTTTACCAACGAAAAAATAAACGAAATACAAGATATTTACCGTGTACTTTTTGTTCACAATACCAATATTAGTAAAGCAGTAAAAGTGGTTGAAACACAAATGTCGGCAACCAGCGAAAGAGATGAAATCTTAAGTTTTATTGGCGATTCGGAACGTGGTGTGATGAAAGGTTTTCAATTGCGTAAGCCTTAACATGCTGCAAATAGTATTGCAAGAAGTAGGAAAACGTTTTGGAAGGCAGTGGCTTTTTCAAAACGTTTCTGCTTTATTAAAACAAGGCAATACTTATGCGCTAACTGGCAACAACGGTAGCGGTAAATCAACCTTGTTGCAAATTATTTATGGATACCAAACTGCTTCAAAAGGCAATATTGTATTATCCAATACACAAACCGAAGTAACCATTCCTGTTCAGGAAATACATCAGCAAACTTCTTATGTTGCACCATACCTAGAATTACCCGAAGAGCTTACACTATTAGAGCAACTAAACTTCCACTTTAATTTTAAAACACTTGAAAGTGGGTATACCATTGATGGTATTATAGATGAAATTTGGTTAACCGAAAGCCGAGATAAAAAGGTAAAACACTTTAGCAGCGGTATGAAACAACGCGTAAAATTAGCCCAGGCTTTTTATGCCAATTCGCCTATTTTATTTTTTGATGAACCATGCACAAACCTTGATGCCAAAGGCATTGAGTGGTACAGACAAATGATACAAAAGCACCGCCAAAACAAATTGGTTGTTATTGCATCAAACCAAACCTTTGAATACGATTTTGCCGATGAAGTAATACATGTGGGTGCTTAATTGGTATTTTACTTGTTTAGTAATACCTCAAAAAAAATCATAAAATAATCCCCAACGTTTTTATAACATTGCAACTGCAAAACAATTTTCTAACAATTTAATAATTACGGGGTTGTCAACAGGTATTAAAAACAAGTACATCGACTTAATTAACCAAACATTCTATTTCCCACGACATGGTTTTGAGGTTAAAAATAATCAGCTTTATTTTCATGGTGTTGATTTAATGGAGCTTATTAAACAATATGGTACACCATTTAAATTTACCTATTTACCCAAAATTGGTTCGCAAATCAATAAATCTCGACTGCTTTTTAACCAAGCCATTAATAAATACAATTACCCTGGTACATACAATTATTGCTATTGTACCAAAAGCTCACACTTTAGTTTTATTATTGATGAAGTACTAAAAAATGGTGCTGACATTGAAACTTCATCGGCTTTTGATTTAGACCTTTTGGCCAAATTACATGCTGATGGAAAATTTGCAAAGGATAAGTTTATAGTTTGTAACGGATACAAAACCGATGTTTACGCCAAAAAAATGGCTGAATTTGCTAAAAATGGTTTTGAAAATTTGGTGTGTGTACTTGATAATCCTGCAGAGTTAGAATTAATTGATAACTATGCTGAAGTACCCATGAACTTAGGTATTCGGATTGCCACAGAAGAAGAGCCAGGTTATTTGGTGTACACTTCTCGCTTGGGTACAAGCCATAAATTAGTAAACGATTTATACTTATCTAAAATAAAAGACAATCCGAAGTTTAAATTAAAAATGCTTCACTTCTTTGTAAATAGCGGTATTAAAGATACCACTTACTACTGGAGTGAACTTACACGTTTGGTTAATGTGTATTGCGATTTAAAAGAAATTTGTGCTGATTTAGATACACTTGACATTGGAGGAGGTATGCCTATATATACCTCATTGGGTATAGAACATGATTACCCATATATGATAGATCAAATTGTGTATTATATTAAAACCATTTGCGATAGCCGCAATATAACAGCACCAAATATTATAACAGAGTTTGGTTCATTTACTGTTGGCGAAAGTGGTGGTGCGATATACAGCATTATTGGAGAGAAACAACAAAACGATAAAGAGTCGTGGTACATGATAGACAGCTCGTTTATTACCACATTACCTGATACTTGGGGCATTGGACAAAAGTTTATTTTGTTGGCTATTAATCAATGGGATGAAGAATTTAAACGTATTAACCTTGGTGGTTTAACTTGCGATAGTCAGGATTTTTATAACAGCGATACCCACACCAACCAAGTATTTATGCCAAGGTTACAAAAAGATGAACCTTTGTACATGGGCTTCTTTCATACGGGAGCATACCAAGAAAGTTTAGGTGGATACGGGGGCATACAACATTGTTTGATACCAGCGCCAAAACACTTAATTATAGATAAGAAAGAAGACGGAACAATGGATGTTAAGGTGTTTTCTGAAGAGCAAAACGCTGAACAAATGATGAAGGTATTAGGATTTTAATTTAAAAGGGATGGTTTAAAATCATCCCTTTTTTTATTGATGGTATTATAATTAGAGTGTCCGATTTATTAAAAGCGGTAAAATTACATCTTATACGCAACCTACTTTTTACCACTTGCTTTTTAGTTGCTTATAAATCATTTTATTTGTGTTGAATACCAGTGGTTTAAAAAAATATTGAGGATTCAGGCAACTTTTGGTGTCATAACCACATTATGGCAGTATACAATCTAATGCAGGTAAACGAAAAACACATCAAACAACTTAAAAAAGGCGATTCTAACGTTCAAAAAATGTTGTTCGATGGTTTGTTTAGCAACATGTTTAGGGTTTGCCTGCGTTACATCGTGCGAACCGATGAAGCAGAAGATTGTGTGATGAAAGGTTTCTTAAAAGCTTTTCAGCAAATAGAGCGGTTTGAATACCAAGGAGAAGATAGCTTTAAATTTTGGTTGAAACGTATTATGGTAAATGAAGCCTTGATGGCTTTGCGTAAACAAAACAACTTTAATATGGTAACATTAGATCAAACACCTGAAGTAAGTTTTGATGATGATGCCTTACAACAAATAGAAGCCAATTATTTATACGATGCCATTACATTGTTGCCAACAGGATACCGCACGGTGTTAAACATGTTTGTGGTAGAAGGATTCAGCCATCAAGAAATTGCAGAAACCCTTAGTATAAGCGAGAGCACAAGTAAAACACAATTGGCAAAAGCCAAGGCAAAATTAAAACAAGTGATTACCCAAAAAAAATATGGTTATGGAAATGCGTAGCGATAAAATTATACAGGATAAAATAAACTCGGTAAATGATTTACCCGAGGGCTATTCGCCTAACCTTAATAGCAAATGGGAATTGTTACAAGCAGGGTTAAAATCCGAACAAAATAAAAAGTCGGTAATGTATTATATACAACGTGTAAGTGTAGTTGCGGCAATGCTTTTATTAATTGGTGGTAGTGGTTTACTTATCATTAAAAAGCCTACCAAGCCAATAACATCATCGCTACAAACAAATAACAATAGTGTTGTAAATACCGCGACAAAGATTGAAGAAGTTCATCAGCTTGATGAAAAAAAGGTGAGTAAACCATCCATAAAAAATAATAAAAAAGTAATGGTAAATGCACCACCTCAATTGGCGATAAATAACCAAAATATTAGTGTTGATACAATCACACAAAAAGTAGAAGTGGTTAATCAAACCATAGTTAATACAACAAATAACAAGCAAGTTACAATCACCGAAAGATTTACTGAAGTTGATTTTACCACACCTGTATTGGCTCCAAGTGCACCAACAGATGTTTTGGTAAAAGCACAGAAGTTTAAATTTAAGTTGGGTGTGGGGAACAATTTTCAAGTAAATAACCATGCTGAGTTTACTCCTGTTATTAGGATTAAAACAGGGTTTTAATAAACACAATATTTTTAAAATTTAAACAGAATCACAATGAAAAAACTATTGTTTATTGCATTCATAGTTGCCATGCCAATTTTTTTCTTTCCTTTACATACAACTGCTCAGGTTACTGTAACTGGTCCAATTGTCGATTATTTTGAGGTAGGTGATACCATTGTAGTACATTTAAAGCAAAATAATAAAGTACTAATTATTGGTAATACACTTAATAAACTAAAAGATTTTGGCCCAACAGCTGATCGTTTAAAAACAGCTTTTTTAAATGACATAAGTAAGGCGTTTAGTGAGCGTACAATTAGTTCTTCAGCTTTAGAAGTGCACTACTTTGTGCAAGATGAAAATAAAAGACGCATAAAAGCGGAGGCCGCTGAATATAGCGAGAAAAGGGTAGATGTAGCTTTTGAAATTTTAAGGCTAAAATTGGATTTACCTAAATACAACTATACCATTTATAACTTGAATACAGGTATGCGCATATTGGTGTTTATGAACCACCCCGATAGTTTAATATCACAATTAGGGGAGGTGAGCTTGAATGAAGCCATAGTTGAAGCAACAAAAAGTAAGAAGTTGATTCAAAATTATTACAAGGTAGAGGTAGCAACTGATAGTAATTATGTGAGAGAGATAAAAAGGGCTGGAGCTAAATCCTATTTATTTCAGTTTGTGCCAACAGTAGGTGTTACACTATTTGGAAACACACTAAGCCCTGTACTTGGTTCACAAATTGATTTAAGAGTTAACAATAAATATGGGATTGGAAAGTACCGTGTTGGATTTCTATTCGAGAGTTTCCCCATTATAGAACGCACCAATGGAGAAATTACAAGTATTAATGGAATAGCGAATTTGGAGTGTAGGTTTTTGGTTAATACATTGCCATATAAGCGTAATAATTCCTATTGGTTAGGAGTTCAAGCTGGTTTGTTAATTCCTAGCAACCAGCAAATGTTTAATGCCCCTGAAGCTTTCAAATTTGGCTTTACTACAGAGGTTATGGGTCCATTTAGCTGGTCGTTTGATTTAATTAGTATTCCAAAATTAGAAGAAAGTATTTACAGTTTAACAGTAAGGTTACCGTTTTAAGTAAAAGGATAAATAAAGCGGTTTTTTATAATTACATTTTATACCATCACCCCAAACTCAACTTTACAAGTAGCTACCATATCAGTATCAATACCCGTAATTTCAACGTTCATAATTTCGTTTACAAACACTGGGTCGTATGTAGTTTTTACCTTAATGTAGTTGCTTGTAAAACCATACATTACATTGGCATCGTTTTCTGCTTCCCAAAGTACAGGGTAGGTTTTACCAATATGTTGCTCATAAAAATGCCTACGTTTTTTATCACTTAAAATATGTAGCATTTTACTTCTATCGGCACGTACGTGCGGGTATACTTTGCCAGGTAATTTATTGGCTGTGGTATTTACACGTTCGCTATAAGTAAATACATGTAAATAAGAAATATCAAGTTGGTTTAAGTAATTGTAAGTTTCTAAAAAATGTTCCTCTGTTTCGCCCGGGTAGCCCACTATTACATCAACCCCAATACAACAATGCGGCATCAACGATTTTATTTTTTGTACCCTGCTGGTATATAAATCGGTGAGGTATTTTCTACGCATGCTCTTTAATATTTCATCGCTACCACTTTGTAAGGGTATGTGAAAATGCGGAACAATTACATTTGATTGCGCAGCTAACTCAATAATTTCGTCTGTAAGTAAGTTGGGCTCTATTGATGATACACGTAATCGTTTTAATCCTTCTACTTTTTCTAAAGCTTTTAATAATTGATAAAAATTCTCTCCTGTATTAGCACCAAAATCTCCTGTATTCACTCCCGTAAGTACAATTTCTTTTATTCCGCTTGCCACAATTTCTTCGGCTTGTTTAACCACATTTGCTATGGTATCACTTCTGCTTGCACCGCGTGCCAATGGAATGGTACAAAATGAGCAAAAATAATCGCAACCATCTTGTACTTTTAAAAAGGTACGTGTACGGTCGCCAATAGAGTAGGAGCTATGGTAATCCAACACCTCTTTAATTTTACCATCTTTAATTTCGGCAACTTCTTTTTTGGTTGTATTAGTTAAGTACTCGTTGATATTAAATTTTTCTGCTGCACCCAATACCAAATCAACTCCAGGTATTCGGGCAATTTCTTTTGGTTTTAATTGAGCGTAACATCCAATAATAGCAACAAATGCATTGGGGTTATGACGTAAAGCTTCGTTTACTATTTTTTTACATTTTTTATCTGCGTTATCGGTTACAGAGCAGGTGTTTATAACATAAACGTCTGCACCTGCTTCAAATTGCACCTTTTTAAATCCCTCGTTGGTTAATTGCCTACCAATGGTTGAGGTCTCTGAAAAGTTTAATTTACAGCCTAATGTATAAAATGCTACTGATTTGCTCATTACCGCAAAGATATAGATACTAAGCTTAAATAAGAATGGGTGCAGTTATTAATAATTTATTTAGAATTGTATTACGTAAATTCCGCTCAGTGAAATACTTTGGTTTAGCGTTATTGTTTTTTTTAACAAGTGATTGGGCTTTAAAAGCACAACCATGTAACATTATACCTAATGCCCAAAAAATTTGTGTAGGCTCAACCATTACGTTTAGTCGTTCACCTTTATCAGCATCAGATTCGGCTTATTTATGGAGTTTTGGCGATAACAGTACCAGCAATCAATCAATACCTACATACCAATATCCCCAAGCAGGAAACTATACCGTTAATTTAAGGGTTTATAAATTTGGTGGTACATTTTGTGATGCTCCACCTATAATAATAAGGGTTTTTACCAAACCTATAGCAAACTATGCCATCACCCCAAATGATACCCAGTGCTTTAACCAAAACTGGTTTGTATTTAACGACTTGTCTGTTTCTGGAGCTAGTAATGCACCCATAAAAAGACGAACCATGATTTATGGTGATGGGGCATTTGTAACCAACAATGCACCTTTTAATAATCAACTTTCGCACAGTTATACCGATGCTAATGGAAATAATTACTTGGTTGTACTTGAAGTAGAAGATACCAATGGTTGTGTTGCTCAATTGGTAGATACGGTTGTTGTATACCCCAAGATTATTGCTGATATGACATTTGTACAAGATATGCGATGCGGACAAACTGTTGTGGGGTTCAGGAATTCGAGTCTTGTAGATACAATTGGTTTACAATCCACTTGGATTTTTGGGGATGGTCAAATTCAAACCCGATTCAATGATACTGCCTATAAAAATTTCTTTTACACCTACTATGGCGACACTATTTTTTATCCTCAATTAATTATAAATGATAAAAATGGTTGTAAGGATACTACCGATAAAATAAATATTGTGCGCACTTTTATTCCTGACTCAATCATTCACATAAAACCAAAAAACAAACAGTGTTATAATTCAAACGAGTTTGCCTTCGAGAACAAAACTAAAGTAGAGGATAGGTTGGCGTTTTCTTGGTCAATTATTAAACCTGATGACATTTATCAAATTGATAGTTCGGGCAAAGAAATCAACTACATTAAGTTACAATCATGTGGTGTTTACAACATTATACTTAGATTTAATTATTATAGTTGCTCGTTTTTAGCTGATACCACAGTAACTGTATATGGCCCAAGAGCCATTATAGAAGATACAACCAATGAAGCTCAAAGGAATATTCAATGTAATTCGGCAGATACAGTAAGACTAGCATTTAAGGATGGAAATTGTTATTACGCCAACAGTAACCTCACTTATTTATGGGATTTTGATGATGGGTTTGCACCATCTTGTACAACAAACACTAAACTCGGTATAAACGTAAACCAAAATTGTCGTTATAGTACTGATTCAGTTATGGTTAAACACCATTACCTGTTTCCCAATCAAAGTTGTTATAAAGTAAGTCTTATTGTAAGAGACTCTGTAATTGGTTGCGTTGATACCATTTATAAATATTTAAGGTTGGCTTTGCCAAAGGCAGGCTGGGATTCTACCGTTTTGCCACCAAGGCCAAGAGTAGATATATTGTTTAACAAATGTACTTTAGATAAATACGAAGTAAATTTTCCCCGAATAGAACCATTATGCGGCCCACAAAGTGTGTGGCTAATGAAAGATACTTCATGTCCATTTGCATTATGGAATAAAATTGCTGAATATCCACTTGGATTAAGCAGGCAAGATATTCAATTAACAGACATATGCAGTAAAGATACTATTGCTGTTTTAGGGATAATTGTTAAAAATGGGGAGTGTTATGATACTGGCTACTACAGTTACCCTGTAAACAAAGTCTATCAATCTGTTTTAATGAAAAAAGAGTTTGACACTGATATTTGTGCACCACATCAGGTTACATTTTATACAGTAGATTCTATTCGTAAAGATTTGTTATCGTTTACCTACGAGTTTGGAGATGGATCACCTCCAAATACCTATATTTTTAATGGTGTTGGAGATACTGTGGTTAAATCAATTAATTATGTTTATGCTAAAAATGGCGCATACAATGCAAAGTTTAAGTTTCTAACAAAAGATAGTTGCATTAAGGAGGATTTAATTTCTTTTGTGGTTGGTAATGTAGCAAGTTTAAGTATTCTTACCCCCGAAATATGTGTAAATTCTTTAGCTAAATTTAATGCTAAAATACGGTATGTTAATAGTCCTATTATAGATTTTTGGAATGATACTTTGAGGCGAAATGCCAATATGGAGCGTATTTACTGGAACTTTGGCGATAGCGACATTTGGTATTTAGGATCCGAAGCCATTAATCACAAGTACACTAAAGTGGGTGTTTATTATATTAAAATGGCATACAAAGACAGTAGTTTGGTTGCATGTTTTGATACCGTTCAAGGATTTAAATATAGGGTTTCGGTTAATGGAATACGCGCATTGGCCAAGCTTAGTAGTGATACTTTTTATTGTGCACCAACTGTAGTAACTTTTATTGACGAATCATACGGTATGCAAGGTGATAGCATACCTAAACCCTCTCTAATTGTTGGCAGGTTTTGGGAGTTTGATGCAGGAAAGGGCACAAGCATACTTAAACAGCCTGGGGTATTTTATAACCAAAATGGTAAGTATTCAGCCAAGCTATATTCCAATTCGGTTGATGGTTGTTATGATACCACATTGGTTTCTTTAAACATTGTTGGGCCAACCCCAAGCTTTGTTATTGTAGAAGATACTTTTGGTTGTATTCCGTTTACTGTTAAACTACGCAATCAAACAGGGCAAGCACTCAATAATTTTATTTGGTATTTTAACAACCAAGCAGGTGCAATTTATTCAACCAAAAGCGATACAGATATTACCTTTACCTATACCCAACCTGGAACTTTTAAAATTGATTTATTAGGCGAAGACAGCATAACCAATGCCACTACCAACGAAACTAAAAACTGCACAGCTCGATTTCCTTTCTTGGATAATGCAAATGCGTTTCACCCACGAACAATAACTGCGCTGCCAATTGATACCCTTAAATTAACAGTTCCTGATACGGTTTGTATAGATGTGCCTTTTATTGCCAAAGCTTTTGGCACACAACATAACATACAAGCCAATTGGTTATGGGGCATTAATAATGTGCCCGTGCAATGGCCTGTAAATACTGATTATACCTATACATACGATAGTGCTGGAAAGTATAGTCTAGTTGTAGATCCAATCATCACGCAAAAAAATCAATGTGTGGTTGGAACAGAAAAAGAGATAACTGTGTTAAGTCCATTGGCCGATTTTACGTTTAAACTTAATAACTACCCCAATATACCATTTACCAATTTATCTCAAGGAGCGGTTAGGTATGATTGGAATTTTGGTCAACCAAGTTCAGGCCAAAACACAAGCAATAGCATCAACCCAACCCATAATTATGGCGAAACCAAAGAGAGTTATACGGTATGCCTAATGGCATTTGATGCAAAAGATTGTATGGATTCTATATGTAAAATTATACCTATTCGTAGTTCAGTAAAAATTCCAAATGTGTTTACTCCAGATAATGCCGATGGACGCAATGATGCATTTGATATTGATATAGATGGTTGGGAAAAATATGAACTTTTTATATACAACCGTTGGGGTACCATGGTTTTTGAAGGATTTAAAGATGGATTTTTAAATGATGGTATAAATTGGGATGGAAAGGATAAAAACGATGGTTCGAAATGCCCCGAGGGAACATACTTTGTGGTGTTTAAATACAAATTAATAACCGAACCAGAAGAACAAACTTACCACGGAACCATTACGCTAATTAGAGATTAAATTTTACTATAAATATGCTATTGGTGCATATGGCCATTTTAATTGCCGTTATTTGTAAGGATGAATACCAAAGAAAGACTATTGTTACTAACCTTAGCGGCCATTAACTTTACCAATATCATGGATTTTATGATCATGATGCCCCTTGGACCGCAACTTATGCGCATTTTTAATATCAATACGCAACAGTTTGGCTTAGTGGTTTCTAGTTACACTTTTAGTGCAGGTTTTTCAGGTTTTTGTACCGCTTTTTTTATAGATAAGTTTGATAGAAAACGTTTTTTACAAGTGTTGTATGCAGGTTTTTTAATTGGTACACTTTTATGTGGCTTGGCAAATACCTACGAATTATTGATGATTGCCCGCATTTTTACGGGGTTGTTTGGTGGTGTGTTAGGAGCAGTAATTTTGGCTATAGTTGGCGATGTGATTCCTTTTAATCGCAGAGGCCAAGCAATGGGATTTGTTATGGCAGCATTTTCTATAGCCAGTGTATTGGGCGTGCCATTTGGTTTGCGCATAGCCAACCAATTTGGTTGGAATTCACCATTTTTATTGCTTGCTTTTTTGGCCCTTCCCGTTCAGTTTTTCATTTTTAAATTCGTGCCTAATTTAAGCACACATACCCAAGCAGGCAAACAAGTTCAGGTGTTGCAAGTCATTAAAAATATCACATCTAGTCCAAATCAACGAAAAGCAATTACATTAATGATGGTGGTGATGTTTGGCCACTTTAGTATCATTCCCTTTTTAAGTCCTTACATGGTTAGTAATGTTGGTTTTACCGAAGGGCAATTAGAGCAAATTTACTTTTTTGGCGGGTTGAGTACCATCATTGCATCACCACTAATTGGTAAGCTAGCTGATAGAATTGGTAAGCTAAAAGTGTTCACCATTTTTGTAAGTATATCAATCATACCAGTGCTGTTTATTACCAATATGCCACGTGTAGATATTTGGATTACATTAATTGCAACATCTGTATTTTTTGCAGTAAGTAGTGGTAGGTTTATTCCTGCTCAAGCAATGGTAACTGCTACTGTTGAACCCCAAAACCGAGGAAGTTTTATGAGCATTGTTTCAAGCATGCAACAACTTAGTGCTGGTTTAGCTGCTTACATTGCAGGTTTGGTGGTAATTAAACAAACCAATGGCGAAATGTTGCATTACAATTGGGTTGGGTTAATGAGTATAGCCGCTGCTGTTATTACGCTGTTTTTAGTAAGAAGAATAACCGCTGTTGATGGCAGCAAATTTTAAATGCGCAACACGCTTTTAAGTATCAAATTTTTGTATGTATTTAGGTATTTTATATACCTAATTATGTTAAAACATTATCTTTAAGTAATAACTTTAAATCTGCCTCGCTCCATTTTTCTTCTAATGCAATCATGTTTGCGGCATCAGTAAATACAGGTGGTTTTGATTTGGCAGTTATGCGTATGTAATGATGATTAAATACATTTAGAGCAATGTGGCATGGTTTAATATCGCCAAACTCTATGTTTCGTTTTTTACTGCGCATATAAATATCAAAATCTGCAACTTGTATGCGTTCATCCCATGGACCAATTTTTTCTAAAGCAGTTCGGTTAAAAATTACGGAGTTGCCTACAAAACCTTCAATCACTTTATTTTTAAAAATATCCTCGCGCTTTTGGTTAAAGTTTACCCAATTACCGTACATCAGTTTGTGCATTAGGTTTAGGTTAAACTTACTTAAGCCAAATTGCTTTAAAATATTTTTAATGCGTTTCCATTTACGACCTAACTTCTTGGTAAGTTCAGGTGTTTCAATTCGCTCAATACCACAAACAGTAATTAAATCTAAGCCGTTTACTTGCATACTTTCTATTATCTTTTGATCCCATTGCGGGCAAACAATAATATCGTTGTTTAAAAAGGCAAAGAGGTTATATTTTGCAACTTTAATCCCTTGGTTTTGGGTATATGGATAACTATAATTAGCATGGTTGGCAATTACTACAGCACCTTCATTTTCAAAAAACTGGCGCGTACCATCCGTTGAATTATTATCTATGATGATTAACTCAAATGGGTTTACGGTGTATTTGCGCAGATTTTCTAGAAATATCTGATTCATTTCCAGTTGGTTATGAACGGCTGTTATAATACTAATCATAAATAGGAGATAAGCTACCTTTAGAGGGCAAATAAATGGTATTTAAATGGTAATATAAAATAACACAAATTATCGTGTGGGTTTATTGTATCCTACTTAAATGGGCATTATAATTGGTATCACAAGAAATAAATGCTACTTTTTTTTGATAAAACTTGCATACAATCAAAACTATTTATACTTTCGCAGACCTAAAAAATACTGTCATGGCATTTACAAGATACAAAAGAAAAGAAAAAAAGAACAGAACAGTGTCGAGATTACGCACACAGATGTTAAAAATTAACAACCTTGTTGTAAAAGTAGTTTCTCCAAACAAAGATAAAGTAGTAGTTATCGAAGAGTAACTATTTGGTGCGCAAGTGCCTTATATTTAAAAGCCGTTGCACAATGTGTAACGGCTTTTATTGTTTACTTAGCCCTATTATTGCTTCTGCAGCTTTTTCGCTTGCTCCTTCGCCCCCCAAATCGGTTCGTAGGGTTTGGTAATCATGCATTAATCTTTGGTGTTTGTTACCACCTGGTAAAACGGCCTTCAATTCATCTGTTAAGCTATCAATAGTAAAGTCGTTTTGAATTAACTCTACAATAGCGGCCTTATTTAAACAGAGATTTACCAAGGATATGTATTTAATATTTTTAACCAGCATACGTGCAATTCGGTACGAAATTGGGTTAGCCACGTAACCACATACTTGTGGCACGTTGTACAAAGCTGTTTCTAATGTGGCTGTACCACTGCAAACAATTGCACCGCTTGCATGCATCATTAAATCGTAGGTTTTGCCAAATACAACTTTAACTTGTTGGTTTAAAAATGGCTGGTAAAAACTAGGCTCAAGCCCAGGTGCACCGCCAATTATAAATTGATGGTTTGGAAAACGATTCACCACTTGCATCATTAAGGGTAAAATGCGGTTGATCTCTTGTTTTCTGCTTCCAGGTAATAAGGCAATAATTGGTTTTTGATTATTTACGTAAGTTAATTTAAAATCTTCATCGGGCTTGTGCATAGCTATTGCATCTAACAATGGATTGCCTACATATTTGGTTTTTACGCTCCATTTCTTAAAATAAGAGACCTCGAATGGAAAAATAAGTAATAATAAATCTACAAATTTCTCAAGTTTTTTTCCTCTATTTTCTTTCCAAGCCCATATTTTAGGAGCTATGTAATAGGCCGTTTTTATATTTTTTAGTTTGCAAAATTCTGCTATCCTTAAGTTAAATCCTGGGTAATCAATAAGTATCACTACATCGGGTTTAAAATCATCAATTTGTTGTTTGCATAAATTGATGTTTCCCAATATAAAACGCAGGTTTAGCAGTACTTCAACAAAACCCATAATACTTACTTTTTTGTAATGCATTAATAGACCTGAAGCCTCATTTTGCATCAAATCACCACCCCAATAGTTAAATATTGCATGAGGATCTTTTTGCTTAATGGCTTTCATTAAATTAGCTCCGTGTAAGTCGCCTGAAGCTTCGCCTGCTATTAAAAAATATTTCATTTGTGGTCACAATTTTAGTAAACAGTTTTTAAACTACACGTTAAAAACTATTTTTGATAAAAATAAAATATAAAACACCATGGAAAATCAAAAGCAAAACAAATCAACACAGTACTTATTAATAGCACTGTTACTATTATCTTTAATAGGTAATGTGTTTCAATATAAGAACAACCAAGATGATGTTGCTGTGCGCGATTCAAAGATTGATACATTGGTTACCGTACAAGTTGAATTAGAGAAAGAATTGGTTTCTACTGGTGCTGAGTTAGAGAGCTATCGCGGCATTGCAGCTAACCTTGACTCTTTATTGGATGATGCAAATGGTAAAATTGAAGCCCAAGAAGCTAAAATTAAAAAATTACTTACATCAGAAAAAAGTGGTGATAAGTTGAATAAGAAATTAAAGGCAGAGTTAGAACAACTACGTAAATTAAAAGATCAATACTTAGAAAAAATTGATCAATTGATAACTGAAAACGGTCAATTGAAAAAAGAAAATGAAGAGAAAGCTGCAGCTATTACTAAATTAAACGAAGAGAAAACGGGTTTACAAAGTAAAGTGGCAACGGCCTCTCAACTAAGAGCAGAGTATGTTAAAGTTGCTTCATTTAAAAAGAAAGGTAATGGTAAATTTGTAGAAACCAGCTTAGCAAAACGTACTAACAAAATTGATGTAAGCCTAACTATCATGGATAATAAAGTAGCTGAACCTGGTGATAAAATGATTTATGTAGTAGTTAAAGAACCTACAGGAAAAACACTTGCTGGTGCAAGTATGGCTAAGTTTAATGTTGTAGAAACCAATGAAGAAGTAGCAGCTACAGCATCATATAGAGTAAACTATAACGGACAAAAACAAGATATTAAAGTAAGTTTTGAAACAGATGAGCGCATATTAACCGCTGGTAACTATACCATTGATGTATATATTGATGGCACATTTGTAAATACATCAACTTGCATTTTACGCTAAGCGCAAAAAAATAATTATTAAACGGCTGTTATATTAATTTATAACAGCCGTTTTTTGTTGGTATTATAATTTAAGTTTCTCTTTTAAATAAGCACCTGTATAACTTCTTTTTTCTTTCACTAAATCCTCCGGAATGCCTTCAAATACGAGGTTTCCGCCATCAATTCCTGCCTCAGGACCAAGGTCAATTACCCAATCAGCACATTTTATAATATCCATGTTGTGTTCAATAACAATAATGGTATGTCCGTGGTTTACAAGTGCATTAAACGAATCCATCAACTTCTTAATGTCGTTAAAATGTAAACCAGTTGTTGGCTCATCAAAAATAAATAAAACATGTTCCTGTGATTTACCTTTGCCTAAAAAGCTAGCCAATTTTACACGTTGCGCTTCTCCACCACTAAGCGTATTGCTGCTTTGGCCTAAATGCACGTATCCTAAACCCACATCTTGCAGTGGTTTTATTTTGTTATATATAGAGGTGTCTTCTTTAAAAAACTCCAAGGCTTCATCAATGCTCATGTTTAACACATCGCTAATGTGCTTACCATGGTGTTTACAATCTAAAATCTCTTCTTTAAATCGGGCACCGTTACATTCTTCACATGGCAAATGAATGTCGGCCATAAACTGCATCTCAATGGTAACCTCACCTTCGCCTTGGCAAGTTTCGCATCGGCCACCATCAACGTTAAAACTAAAATGTTGGGGTTTGTATCCTCTGCTTTTGCTAATGGCTAAATTGGCATATAAATCTCTAATGGCATCATATGCTTTAATATAAGTAATGGGGTTTGATCTTGATGATTTTCCGATGGGGTTTTGATCAACCAATTCTATGTGTTTAACAGATCTTAGGTTTCCTTCAAGCCTATCAAAAGCACCTGTTTTTTCACCTGTATAGTTGCCCAATTGTTTTTGAAGAGCTGGAAATAAAATATTTTTTACCAAGGTAGTTTTACCACTGCCACTAACTCCTGTAACCACACTAAAAACGTGCAACGGAAACTTTACATCTATTCCTCGTAAGTTGTTTTGACGTGCACCTTTTACTTCTACAAAATCGTCCCATTTTCTCCGTTTATTAGGTAATGGAACTGATTCTACATTGCTTAAATATTTGCCAGTTAAACTATTTAAGTCTTTCTTGATTTCATCAACCGCACCCTGTGCTACTTTATGTCCACCATGAATACCTGCTAATGGTCCTATGTCTATCACATCATCCGCTATTTCCATAATATCTTGGTCGTGTTCAACTACAACAACAGTATTTCCAATATCACGTAATTTGGTTAACACTCCTATAAGTTTTTCGGTATCACGGCTATGTAATCCAATACTTGGCTCATCTAAAATATATAACGAACCAACCAAGCTGCTACCTAAAGAGGTAGCTAAATTGATACGCTGACTTTCGCCACCGCTTAAGCTGTTAGATAAGCGATTAAGAGATAAATAACCTAGACCAACGTGTTGTAAAAACGATAGTCGAGATTTGATTTCACTTAACATTCTATCCGCGATTTTTTGGTGTTGGTCGCTTAATTTTAATTGGTTAAAATAATTTGTTGCTTGGTCAATACTCATCAAAATTACTTCGCTTAAACACTTTTGTAATTTGGTGTCGCTAACCGTTCTATCTATTAATTTAACATATCCTGCATCTTTGCGTAATCGTGTTCCTTTACAATCTGGGCAGCCAGTTTTACCTCTGTAACGGGCCAACATAACTCGGTACTGAATTTTATAAGTTTGCTTTTCTAACTCTTTAAAAAAGGCATCAACTCCTTCCCAGCCATTTCCACCATGCCATAAAAAACCACGTTGTTCTTCGTTTAATTCGTGGTAAGGTTTATGAATCGGGAATTTTGTTTTACTGCTCAATTTTACAAAACGAGTTTTCCATTCACTCATTTTTTCGCCTTTCCAAGGTGCAATCGCATCAGCATAAATACTTAAACTTTTATCGGGTACAACTAAATCTTCATCAATGCCAATTACACTTCCAAATCCTTCACAAGTTTTACATGCTCCGTATGGGTTATTAAAGCTAAAAAAGTTTACACTAGGTTCTTCAAACGTTACACCATCTAGCTCAAAACGGTTGTTGTATTTTCTTAAAGTTTTGCTTCCGTCCTCATACCAAATTTCAATCTCACATTCTCCAATACCTTCGTAAAATGCAGTTTGTAGACTATCGGCAATTCGGTTACGGTTCTCTTCATCATCTTTAATTGCACTAAACCTATCTATTAATAGATAAACTTTGAGGTTGCTTTTTTCTTTGGGTTTTAATTGTGTTATATAGTCTTCTATAGAAATAGTTTCTTTATCAACCAACAAACGACTGAAGCCATTTTGAAGGTAAATTTCTAATTTCTTTTTTAAGTCTGTTCCTGAATCTTTAATCTCAACCAATAACAACACACGGGTATTTTCTGGTAGCGATTCAATTTCATTCACCACCAATTCAACTGTATGCCTAATAACTGGATTATTGCTTATTGGTGAAATGGTTACACCAACACGCGCAAAAAGTAACTTCAAGTAATCGTAAATTTCTGTTGTAGTAGCTACGGTACTTCTTGGGTTGCGCGTATTTACTTTTTGTTCAATAGCAATAGCAGGGGATATTCCATGAATATAATCAACATCGGGTTTATTCATTTTACCCAAAAATTGTCTGGCATAGGCTGATAAACTTTCAACATACCTGCGCTGACCTTCGGCATATAAGGTATCAAATACCAAACTAGATTTACCACTTCCACTAACTCCTGTAACAACAGTAAGTTTATTTCTTTTTATTTCAACATCAATATTTTTAAGGTTGTGCACACGCGCACCTTTTATCTCAATGTTTTTGGTTTTATTTCCGCTCTTAAATTTCATTTGCCTGCTTTAATAATGTTGCTTTACAGCTAATGCAATAGTACAAATTAATAAGGTTTGAATGGTTGCTTTTGTTTTGTGCATTTATACTTAATTAAGTACTTAAGATACTTTATTGGCAAATAACTTGTAATATGCTATTATATTATATTGTTAAATAACTTTCAAACCAAGAATTAGGTGTTTTATTTATATTACCTAAGCACGTAACATGCTCTTTAAACATTTATGCACTATGTTTTATAAATTAGGGTTTATAAACCTTTTACATAGCCATTTGGGGCTTAATTATTCGCTAAAAAAGTTAAATTGCAGGCCTTATTGCAATGAAAATATATTTTAAAATACTTGCTTTTGCTAAACCATACAGCCGCTTTGTGCCCAAATATGCTGTATTGGCCATACTTGCCGTAATATTTGGCTTATTAAACTTTACCTTACTCATACCTTTGCTAAATGTAATTTTTGAAAAGGTTGAAGCTACCGAAGAGATTGTTAAACCTGAGTTTATATTAAATGTTGATTACGCAAAATCTATATTTAACTACTATTTCAATCAAATATTTAAGCTATATGGACAAAGTGGTGCATTAAAGTTTGTTTGTGGTGTAATTGTGGTTTCTGTATTTTTATCAAACGTTTTTAAATATTGGTCGCAACGCGTGTTAACTAACATGCGTACTTATGTGGTTAAAAACATTAGAGAGGGATTATTTCGTAAAATAACACAATTGCATGTTGGCTATTTTCAAGATCAACGAAAGGGCGATTTAATGAGTAGCTTGAGTAATGATGTAAATGAAATTGAAAACTCTGTGGTAAGTTCCGTTCAGGTAATTTTTAGAGAGCCATTAATGATTATTGGTTACATAATTTTATTGTTTACCATGAGTGTAAAACTCACCTTGTTTACACTTATTGTATTACCCGTTTCGGGATTAATTATTACAACCATATCGCGCAAATTGCGCAAACAGGCCAAAACTGGACAAGAATTATTAGGAAATATTTTAAGTATTATAGAAGAGACCATCAGTGGTGTGCGCATCATCAAAGCTTTTAATGCACAGCCATACGTGCAACAAAAATTTGATGTGCAAAATGTTGCTTATCGCAATGTACTAAAATCTATGTGGAATAAACGTGAGCTTGCTTCACCCGTTTCTGAGTTTTTAGGAGTAAGTGTGGTTGTGGGGGTATTGCTTTATGGTGGGCAATTGGTGCTTGATAACCAAAGCGAATTAAACGCAAGTGAGTTTATTACATACATTGTATTGTTCTCTCAAGTTTTGGTGCCTGCAAAAAATATATCATCGGCAATTACTAATATACAGCGAGGTATTGCTAGTGGCGAACGTATTTTTACTATTTTAGAAACAGAAGTTACCATTACCGAAAAAGCCGATGCTATTGGTTTAGGAGAATTAAAAGGTGGTATTATTTATCAAAATGTTAGTTTTAAATATGCCGAACGTGAGGTGTTAAAAAATATCAATCTAACTATACCAAAAGGAAAAATGGTAGCTCTAGTAGGGCAGAGTGGTGCTGGTAAAACCACCATGGCTGATTTATTACCTAGATTTTATGATGTTACCAAGGGATCTATTTTAATTGATGGTGTTGATATTCGCGATGTGAAATTAGCAAGTTTAAATGGCATGATGGGGATTGTTACACAGGAAAGTATTTTGTTTAATGATACTGTATTTAACAACATAGCGTTTGGTATGCATAATGTAAGTGAAGAAGCCGTTATTGAGGCTGCAAAAATTGCCAATGCCCACGAGTTTATTGTTAAAATGGAAAATGGCTACCAAACCAGTATTGGCGACAGAGGGGGAAGATTAAGTGGAGGGCAACGTCAACGTATAAGCATTGCTCGTGCTGTGCTTAAAAATCCACCGATATTAATTTTAGATGAAGCAACCTCTGCTTTAGATACAGAAAGTGAACGTTTGGTGCAAGATGCCATTCAAAACTTAATGAAAAACAGAACCAGTATTGTTATAGCCCATAGGCTAAGTACCATACAACATGCTGATATGATTGTGGTGATGCAACAAGGTGAAATTATAGAAACTGGTAAACATGCTGATTTAATTGCGCAAAAAGGAGTTTACCACAAGCTAAGTGAGATGCAGGCTTTTGTTTAAGCACGAAATTTTAAATTAGAAATGCTAAACAAAGTTCATTGCAGTAATTTTAGATTTGCATTTTTTTAGTTTTTGAATGTACCTTGATATGAAAGATTTATTTAACAACGGAGACATAAAAACATACTCAAAAACAGTTGAACAAGTTGATACCGCCACCTTTGATTCTGGTCAGGTTCATCCTGTTTATGCTACATTTGCTTTAGGCCGTGATGCTGAATGGGTTTGTAGGTTATTTGTTATTGATATGAAAGAAGCAGATGAAGAAGGGATTGGAACATTTATTCATGTTAATCATCATAGTCCTGCTTTAATTGGTAATACCGTTAATTTTAACGCTACATTTGAAAGGTTAGAAGGCAATCATGTTATTTGTAATTTTGAAGCTAAAATTGGTGATCGGTTGGTTGCAAGTGGACAAACAGGACAAAAAATATTAAAGAAAGAGAAATTAGAAAGGCTTTTTAGCAGCCTTCATTAAGATATTTTATGAATATAGATTTAACAGGAAAAAATGCCATTGTGTGTGGCGCAACAAAAGGTATTGGTAATGCAACAGCCATGTTATTGGCACAATTGGGTGCCAATGTTACTATGATTTCTAGAAACGAAAGCATACTTAGTCGTATTATACGTGATTTAGATACCGCTAAAGGGCAAGTGCACGATTATATTGCAGCTGATTTTAGTAAGCCAGAAGACTTACGCGAAAAAATACAGCAAAAAGTACAACAACCTAAAGTATATCACATTTTGGTTAATAACACAGGTGGCCCGCCTGCAGGTTTGGCCATTGATGCAGAATTACATGAATATACTGCGGCTTTTACCAACCATTTATTATGCAATCAAGTATTGGCACAAGCAGTTGTTGATGGTATGCGTGCCAGTGGTTATGGTCGTATTATCAATGTTATTTCTACTTCGGTAAAAGCACCTTTAAAAGGGTTAGGGGTATCAAATACCATTCGTGCAGCTGTCGGTAATTGGGCAAAAACATTAAGTTTTGAGTTGGCCCCACATGGCATTACCGTTAATAATGTATTGCCTGGGGCTACCGCAACCGATCGTTTAAAACAGATTATAGAAAGTAAGGCATCAAAACAAAACCATAGCATAGAAGAGGTGAGCAAAGAAATGACAGACGAAATACCTATGGGTAGATTTGCAACGCCACAAGAAATTGCATACGCTATCGCATTTTTATCAAGCGAATATGCCTCTTACATTACAGGTATTAATGTGCCTGTGGATGGCGGACGTACACCAAATTTGTAAAACCATTTATACTTAAGTAGGTTATATATCAAACAATAATTAAATACATATGAATAAAACAGTAAAACTATTATTAGCAGGAGCCATGGCGCTTCAGTTATCTATGGCAAATGCTCAATTGCAATTGCCTCAACCAAGCCCTAAAGCAAGTGTAATGCAACAAGTGGGTTTAACCGATATTACTATTGATTACAGCAGCCCTGCGGTTAAAGGTCGTAATATTTGGGGTGAATTAGTGCCTTTTGAAAAAGTATGGAGAGCAGGTGCAAACGCAGCTACAAAAATTACTTTTAGTAAAGATGTTACAGTTGAAGGTGCAATAATTAGCAAAGGTTCTTACAGTATTTTTATGATACCAAGTAGCGCAACTTGGACGGTAATTATCAATAAGGATGCAAATGCCTCTGAAGATTCATACAAGCAAGAAAACGATATAGTTCGTTTTGTAGTTACACCTAAAACCATTGAAAGTCGTGAACGTTTGCAATACAGTTTCAGTGATTTTACAGAAGAGTCTACCGCTGTTAACATGGAGTGGGAGAAAATACGCATCACCTTTAAAGTAGTTTTATCTACAAGTAAGCAAGCTGCAGAAAATATTGATAAAGCACTAGGTTCAACTTGGTCACAATACAACAATGCTGCTCGTTACTATTTCGATCAAAAAGATTACAACAAAGCATTAGAATACGTAAACTTAAGTTTAACGCTACAAAGCCATTGGTTTAACAATTGGGTTAAAGCACAAATTTTGGCAGCAAAAGGCATGACTAAAGATGCTTATGTATACGCATTAAGAGCAAAAGAATTAGGCGATAAAAATTTAGAAAGTTTTTGGTATAAAACGCAAGTTGAAAAAGCTTTAGAAGATTGGAAAG
Organism: Bacteroidota bacterium; assembly: GCA_947459075.1. Taxonomy (GTDB): domain Bacteria; phylum Bacteroidota; class Bacteroidia; order UKL13-3; family UKL13-3; genus UBA6183. The sequence goes on along the minus strand of CANHBJ010000008.1, from coordinate 2,081 downwards.
CTGCTGGTACAGGCAAAAAGAAATAATTATCCATTGATGTTAATTAAAATGGGCTGCTTCGGTAACGAGGTAGCCCATTTTTTGTAGCAACTAATTCATATTAAAACGTTAAATTAATTAAATCTACTTAGATAATTAGATAAAATATTTGTCAATTTTAAAAGGTAAAGTAAATAGATAAGATACTTAATTACTGAGCTTTATTAAACCATGTAATGATTTGTGCAAATAACATTACCAATAAACATCCAATTACGTTTAACCATAGAAAGGAAACAATATCTGCAACATAAATAGCAATCACACCTGATTCCGCAATGATAGCAGCATAAAAAACGGCCCTTGAACCAATTCTTTTCATATAAAAAGCCACCACAAATATACCCAGCATAGTGCCGTAAAATAAACTACCTAAAATATTTACAGCTTCAATTAAACTACCCAATTGTGAGGCAAACATGGCGGTAGCTATACAAAATACCCCCCAAAACAAAGTGATCCATCGCGATGCGTGGTAGTAATGCTCATTGCTTTTGTTGGGGTACCACAAACGTTTGTATACATCAATTACAGTAGATGAGGCCAACGAATTTAAAGCAGCAGCAATGCTTCCCCAAGCAGCTAAAAATATAACTGCAATCAACAAGCCAATTAAACCTTTGGGCAGGTTTTGGGTAACAAAGTATAAAAAAATATAGTTGGTGTCGTTTACATCTGCAGTTTTATCGGCTTGTTTAATTAGCTTTAATGTTTGGCTTCTTGTTTCTTGTTTTTGCTTTATAGTTTCTGTTAACTCATGCTGAACTATTGCTGTTTGTGTGCTGTTGTTTTTATGAATAGCATCAACCAATTGCTTGGTTTGGTTTTGTGATACAACGTTTAAAGAATCGTGTTTGGCCTGATTTTGAGCTATAGGTAAAGCATATTCGGCTTTTGCACTTGCCTTGTTTAATTGTGCCTGATTAAAAAATATTGGCGCATCATAAAACATGTAAAACGAAAATACCAATGCACCTATTAATAAAATTAAAAATTGCATGGGTACTTTTACTAAGCCATTCATCAATAAACCTATTCTGCTTTCTTTAATATCTTTAGCTGTTAAATAGCGCCCCACCTGACTTTGATCTGTGCCAAAGTAGGAGAGTGCCAAAAAGAAACCACCAATTAAACCACTCCAAATATTGTATTTGTCTTTCCACCACAAACTGTCTGTTACATCAATTTTAGTTTCAATAATATTCAGCTTTCCCATTTTACCTGCTACTTGAAGCGCATCCTTAAAACCAACGCCATCAGGTAATAAATGCACTACCATGTATCCAGCTAAAAACATTCCGATAAATACTATAAACAACTGTTGCATTTGGGTGTAAGCCACTGCTTTTGCGCCTCCTGTAATGGTGTAAATAATTAATAAACCGCCCATTACCAGGTTGGTTACATAAATGTTCCATCCCATTAATGAAGATAAAATTATAGATGGTGCGTAAATGCTAATTCCGGTTGATAGTCCGCGAGAAACAAGGAATAAAATAGATGTAAGGGTGCGTGTTCTTAAATCAAATCGTTGTTCTAAATACTCGTAAGCAGTGTATACTTTAAGCTTGTGATAAATAGGTACAAAAGTTATACAAAGTACCACCATGGCTAAAGGTAAGCCAAAGTAATATTGCACAAAACGCATTCCATCGGTATAGGCTTGTCCAGGTGCCGAGAGAAAAGTTATGGCGCTAGCCTGCGTGCCCATAATTGAAATTAAAATTAAAAACCAACTCATCGAGTTGTTGCCTTTAAAATAACTGTCTAAGTTTTTTTCGTGCGTACTTTTATATACTCCGTATGCGATTACGGCAATCAAGGTTACAATTAAAACAATCCAATCAATTAAGCTCATTTTATTTAATTATGAATGTTGAGTTATGAGTTATGAGTTATGAGTTATGAGTTATGGGTGTTGAGTTTGCAAGGATTCAATCTGTGTATCAATTACTAGATTGGAAATGGGCAACTGCCACCGGACTCAGAGTACCTTCTATTTCTGATATAGAAGACAAGGTAAAAAGTTTACTTCTCTCGTT